>JBBKWD010000159.1:0-3249 GCA_037968775.1 Bdellovibrio sp. | reverse complement strand
CTTAAAACTTCGCGTAAATCTTCGATCACAAACTGATGCTCTTGCATTTCTTTCTGATCCTGCAAAAGTAACTCTCGAGTTCCACTGTCTGCTTTAGGACAAGTTCCCGCCAAGGCCATGGTTTCTAGAATGCTATCGTTCACAGAATACAGAACTTCAGGGGTGGCTCCCAGAAGCCCCTGACCCTTCTGCCAAAATCCATAGACATATAGGTCTTCCGATGTCTCGATTAGCTGCAAAATCATTTGCGCACGCTCGATGGAATCGACCGTTTGGGACCTTTTTGCAAAGACCACCGGAACCGCTTTGCTAATTTCACCGCTAGCAATTCTGGTTTGAACAACCTGAAGAGCTGACTCGAAATCAGCCTTTTCTGGCTCTTGCCAAGGCATTCCGCCGACCGTACTTTGAGTATTTTTTGCTAAGTATGCCTGACAAAACTCTCGAACGTCCTCGGTGCTAAGCTCATATACTTGAGTTCCCACCCAAAAAGGACTGTCTTCAAACTCATAAAAATCAGGGCAAAATATTGAAATATCAGGCTTATTTGCAGTTTTAGTGGCCAAAAACGGCCCCTCAATAAGGGTCCACTTCCCCTTATGTCGCAAGAGGGCCCCTGACTCCAAAAAGTTTGTATTGCTTGAAAGCGTTATGTTATCCTGCCGATCCACAAATGACCCTGCTTTTCTCAACCACAAAAGTTGGAATAGTGTTAAACAATGGTCAATAAAGAAGTTCGTATTATGGAAACTCAAACTATGCAAACATCTCCCTCAACCCAAATCGTCAAGGTCGGCGGCTACCAAATTGGGGGACCCAATTTTACGGTCATCGCGGGCCCTTGTTCGATTGAAAGCTACGATCAGTTTTTGGAAACTGCTCGTGGTGTAAAGTCCTCGGGAGCACACTTACTTCGTGGCGGCATTTGGAAGATGCGAACTTCTCCGACGGCCTTTCAGGGCTTGGGATCTTCGTCCTTTGATTTTATCAAAACTGTTTGCAAAGAAACTCAAATGAGCTTGGTTTCGGAAGTCACCGATGCTCGCCAAATTGAAGAAGTTTATGACTTAGTCGAGTGTTTTCAAGTGGGCTCTCGCAATATGCACAATTACTCTTTACTCAAAGAACTGGGCCAACAAAAAAAACCGGTTATGTTGAAACGCGGCTTTGCAGCCCTTATCGAAGAATGGTTGAAGGCAGCAGAGTACATCACCAAGGGCGGCAACCCAAACGTGATATTATGTGAACGCGGTATCCGCACTTTTGAAACTGCCACTCGAAACACATTAGATTTAAATGCAGTCGCCTTCGCAAAAAAGAATTCTGACTTACCTGTGATCGTGGATCCTTCGCATGCCGTTGGTATTCGCGCTTTGGTGCCTGACTTGGCCTATGCCTCGGCAGCTGTCGGTGCCGATGGGATTATCGTCGAGGTGCATCCGCGCCCCGCTGAAGCCCTTTCAGATGGCATGCAGGCGCTGACCCTTAGTGACTTCAAAGTCATGATGGCAAAGCTTGAGCGCATTTTAACGGCCGTTGATCGCCCTCTCCATAAGGAGCTTGAACTTGGACACTAAACATTCTCCGAATCCAGAAATCATTCGTTCCATGTTTGCCAAAGTGGCCGCGAATTACGACCGAGGCAATTCAGTTTTATCTTTGGGCATTCACCACTTGTGGCGCAAAAAAGTCGTTCAATACAGCGGCGCTAAAGCAGGCGACCGTGTTCTGGATTGCGCGACGGGCACTGGTGATTTGGCCATTGAATTTAAAAATGCAGTGAAAGCGGGTCCCGTTGTAGGCACTGATTTTTGCGCAGAGATGTTGATTCCAGCGCCCGCAAAAGCGCACGAACGCGGTTTGGATATTACTTTTGAACAAGCTGACGTGACCCAACTTCAGTACGCCGACAATTCTTTTGATATCACGAGTATCTCCTTTGGCATCCGCAATGTGAATGATCCCGTGAAAGCGCTAAAAGAAATGGCTCGTGTCACTCGTCCGGGTGGCGTGGTCATGGTTTTGGAATTTGGCCAAGTTCAGATTCCTGTTTTCGGCAGCCTTTACAATTTTTATTCGCAAAATATTTTACCTAAAATCGGCGGCTTAGTAACAGGCCAAAAAGATGCTTATGAATATTTGCAAAAGTCTTCTGCGGCTTTTCCTTGCCGACAAGGCTTCTTAGATTTGATGAAACTAAGCGAAGGTTTTGCGAGCTTTGAATACAAGTCGCTGACTGGCGGAATTGCCTATATCTATAAAGGCATTGTGAAATAGCTCTCTTGCTATTGGTTCGAAATAAGGGAACCTTGAACTGTGCTATATATTTTGTAGGAACTGTCGGTCGAATATTGATCTAATTGAGAGTGGTAGTTTCCTAAAGTGCTTTGCACGATATAGCTCGATCCGCCTCCAGACGCCGTGCCACGCTGACTTGAGCCCGGAACCAGGCCTGAGCTTTTTCCCAAGGCCAAAGGTGGCGCCCAGCTTGAAACTGATAGGTCTATGGAGCACCCCAAAGATGATAACAGAGACAATAGAACAAAGGACGTTAAAACGACGTTCCTAAACACTCTTGCCTCCTTCGGTTAGATACAGTTGGACAGCTGCTACTAAAAACTTATCGGCTTGGGAAAGTGCAATGCTAAGCACTGAATGGTGATATGAGCTCGTATTCATATCTTAGCGACTCGCTGTGAGACATTCATCACAATCAAGGACCTCTGATTCTACTTTTGGCTGAGGAGGAGATGGGTCCGGAATATACCTTCTCGTAGGGCACGACGTTATCAGCCCGAGGCACAAAAGATTGAAAAGAATCATCAGCACTTTTCCCATGTGCCTATTATCTCAAGTTCAAAGAGCCCGCGCTAATTGTTTTGCTGCACGGGCTTTTTGCCCAGGTAAATCGGCCTTACTTTGAGGACAATAGGGAGGTTCTCTCGATCATCTTTCCCATCAAGACATCCAGGCCCGACTTTTCATCTGAGGAAACCGTTCCCCAAAAAGAGGCAAGTCGACCGTGCCACTTTGGAAAAATCTCCTGAACCAGGCTCTCGCCCTTTTCACTGAGTTTGATGACGAAAGCTCGACCGTCATTTTGGTGTGATTCTCTTGAGACAAGCCCCATTTTTTCTAAATTGCTAAGCAAACCAGAAATCGTCGCTTGAGTCACTCCGACCAACAAGGCCAACTCAGAGGGCTTTAGTCCCGCTGGCGATTTTCGCAAAAGAATAAGCAATGTGAAAC
>JBBKWD010000158.1:0-3930 GCA_037968775.1 Bdellovibrio sp. | reverse complement strand
GATTTTTTCTTTGTTTTTTTGCAGGACCGCCGAAATAGCTTTTAAAAAGATGGCTGACTTCGGGTTTTCCTAGAGGAGAAAATCCTGGGTTTTTATAAAGGTCCGAGTCCTCGTCGACGAGAACCTGCCAGACGCCCACACTTTCGATATTTTTTGTGTCAGCTAAGGGACGTAAAAATGCGTCCCAGGCGGCAGCTTGATGAATATAGTTAATCGGGTCTTTATCGCTTTCGTAAAGATAAGGAGCTACAAAACATTTTTCAACACTGCGATAGCCCACTTCTTGGATAGAAAGTTTTCTATAGGCATTGCTTGCAACTGATATTTCTCTTTGAGCCTTTTCTAAAAGATAGGCATAGTAACTTGAAAAGGGGAGCAGTTGCTTGGTGAGTTCTATTTGGTCATCAGCGTAGTGTTGGTCTTTTTTCCCAAAAGATCTGTAGTAGTCAAGACCAATAAAGTCCAAGGACCGCCACAGTTCTTTCATGGCGGCTTGATGTTGAAGTTGTTGCTGGTTCCTTGGTGGAGCGGTGATGTCGTGGCGCCATTGCTCAAATTCTCCACCCCAAGAACGTTGACCATTTTCTTGCACATACTGGTCGGTGTAGTTCACACCGTAGGTGATCCGGACTTGGTTACCCAGCAGTGCTTTTGATTTCCTGATAAGCGTTGTCCATTGCGCGGGAAAGCCAAAACGCCAATCCAAACTGCGTTGACCAAGTCCCGAGGTCATTGAATGCAATTCGGCGCCTATAGAATACCATTTCGCCCCCATATCGTGGGCAAGTTTTAGAAAACGTTCATGGAACAAGAAAAACTTATCAAACCACTCCAGCGGCTGAGCGGGACGGATATTGCCATGCCACCACAGGAATCCATTTTCTTTATAAGGAAACTCCCAGTTGGGGCCGACCACTAATAAAATCGGGCGCAGGGCCACCTGAAATCCTAAACTCTGTGCATAGAGAATGGTGTTGCGAAGATGGTATTCTTCTTCGACACGCAGTTCTGGTGGCGTGATGGAATCGATGTCGGAACTGCGGCCACCGACCATGCGACCGCGAAAATTAAAAATCAAAGTTTTAAATCCCAGATTGTGGATTTTGCCAAACAGGCGACGCACGCGTTGCCCCTGCTCGGTGTCATCGATGCGAAAGCCAAAGGACTGATAGGTGACTAAATGAATGCCGCCCTCAATGGCCTGAACAGGAACAGCAAGAAATATGGTCAGGCTGAGTGCAAGAAGGATTTGTGGGATTCTCATTCCGTCATTTTCAAATCCTTAGGCGACATGAACAAGGCTAGTTTGCAGTGTTATTTTAGGGAAGGGATGTCTGGTGACAGAGTTGTTTTTTGATACTAGATTGAATGCATGAGTAAATCATTCCCGAACAAGGCCTTCATATCCTCAGTGATCGGCAAAGTCGCCGACGAGGTCAGTCTTGGTGTGCGATCCAACTGTTTCAATGCCGTTCAAAACTGTTTTCGCGAAAAGATCGAATTAACGCATGAGGGGCCTGGCGAAATGTTGACTTGGCTGAGTGAATTCTGTGAGCAAGTCCCCGATAAGGGTTCGGCAGCAGCAATATTCGTGGTGTGGTCATCTGATGACCCCGCCATCTCTCCTGATAAGATCGATATTCAATACTTGGCAACTCTACCCCCAGGATTTCCCTTTGGGTTGCGAATTGAGCACGCAGGCGTTTTTCTTGAGGACGATCAGGTTTTTCAATAAGCAAGCCCTAAGGCAGAAGACAAGTTTGAGATAGTTTTGTTTGGCAATGCCTTTGGCCCCTATAAAAGCTATCCCTGGACGCGGGTCACGTACCATTCAATGAAAGCCTTTGGGTAATGGGGGGCCGAGCAGGGCGCGAGAGACTGCCGATCCAAGTCATCTGTAAATTCTCGACAATGGAAGTGATTGATCGCTACCAACTGGTACAACTCGGCTTGAGATTTCCAATTAGAAAATAGAAAACCATCAACAAGGCGAAGGTTCAGTTGATTGATCAAGATATTTTCGCAAAAGTTCGCCTCCTGCTTTTTGAGGTAATAGGGTGTCATCTCTGATCTTCTGAATTTTGAATGTTTTTTTGGGGGCGGCGCTACCAAGTGGAAGTGACTTCTCCGAATGTGCATCACCATTCGCGCGCGCGAGGTAAGCACTCACTCATTTCTTCTAGCGCGATCAAAACTGAAATCTAATCTCACTACCAAACGGAAGTAGATTGGCGTGAGACTTGAAATTTCAAGTAGTTGAAATTGTGAAAAAGTTGTTGACGATGTTTTCGTACTCCTAATGGACTAACCACAAGGCGATAGGCGCATTGCCGCGGTCGGGGGTGTCTTGTGATTTTATGTTGAAGGAATGGCTTTGTGGAAACATTGGCGAGATGTTGCTCGATAGTTCGAATAACTCGAGCCTATAAAAGAACACCTTGAAAATCGACATCTAAAACCCGTGGTACAAGATGTCTGCGGAGGTACTTATGGAATTGCGTAGACTTTCTAATTCGGATTTACATATGAGTTTTAAATGTTCCATCCAAGCAGAGCGTGAAGCATTGAAAGATGTTTTACTGCATGTGATTGAGATCGATCGTAGGCAATTGTATTTCGATTATGATTGTTCGAGTCTGTTTGGATACCTGACTTCGGTGATGGGCTATTCAAATGGTCCAGCGCAACGGCGCATTGATGCAGCTAGATTAAGTTATGAAATTCCTCAACTCGTGGAAACTATTCAAGCTGGCGAATTGAACCTTGATCAGGTTCGATTGGTTCAACAGTCGGTAAGGCAGGTGGCTAAAGAAAGCAATCAGAGAGTTTCGACGTCGCAGAAAATTGAAGTGTTCAATCAAATTGCTGGTAAAACAGTGGCTGAGTCCGAAGTGATCGTGGCGAAGGCGCTAGACGTAAAAATCAAACAAGCTGTGCGAATTCAACGGCAAGCAGATGGTTCGGTAGCGGTGCAAATCTGTTTTTCCCCAGAGCAGTGGGGAAAACAAGAAGAGATGCGGACTTTGCTGTCACATTCACTACCAACAGGAAGTTGGGACGAAGTTTATGATTATGTGGCAGATAAGGTGATACTACAAAAAAGTAAGCTCGCTGAAAAACGAAAGTACACCAAATTAGAGCACAACAAACATGAAGGAGGCAGGCTTGAGTACAATAAACCTGATTGCAGCAAGTCTGCCTATGCCAAGGCTGACGATGATAAATTCCCGAATGCCTCCTGCACAACTCAATCGAATTTCATGAGAGTTGAGCCCAATAAATCCGCGACAAGAAAAATCGCCCGAAAACACATCCCACTAGAAACTCAGCGGCAAGTTCATCGCCGAGATATGGTTTGCCAGTATAAAAACAAAGTCACAGGAAACAAATGCGCTTCCAAATGGAAGTTGCAGGCGGATCATATTGTCAGTGTGTGGGCCGGTGGCGACAATTCGTTTGATAATCTCCACTTGCTCTGTGCGGCTCATAACCAAGCCAAATATAGAAATGAAGCCGGGATCCGAAGGCTTTAGAGTCGTCCGCAAGGAGGGCTCTATTTCGAGGCGAGGCCGAAAGAACATCGGAGTTGTTTGGGGGGCGCGTTGTTCTTTTGACGGTTTCTGTTAACGAATTTCAAATTGCAGCCATTAATGAGGCACCGGTGAGAAGTGGTGGTCAAATCAAGTTGACGAATGTGATTGAGGAAGTGGATGGCAAATCCTCGCGTTTATAAAATCAATCCGTACCTAATATTTCAGAAGATTTGTGTGCTAACGTGAAGGTTATAAATGTGTACGCTACGGTGTCTGTCGCGGGCATGCCCCAGATCTAGTTGAAAATTAAAGGTTGAGTGGCTCAACCATTCTGTGATTTCAATAAGTTACTACGCAAATTGAAGTTACGGAAAACTAGGAGAAGCCACCCATGGCA
>JBBKWD010000157.1:0-8026 GCA_037968775.1 Bdellovibrio sp. | reverse complement strand
CCATCGGTGGCGAGGCCTTTAGCGTGGCAACAATCGAGCATTGTCTGTCAGCTCTTTCGGCTTTAAGAATCGACAATCTTTTTATTGAACTGGATGGCCCCGAAATTCCCATCGGTGATGGCAGCGCGCGTGATTTCTTGCAGGCCTTGTTGGCGGTTGGAATTGTAGAACAGGATCAGCCGCGCAAGTATTGTTATATTACCGAGCCGATTTCGTATACGGAAGGTGAAAAACACGCCTATGTGGTTCCCTATCATGGCCTGCGCTTAACGGTGACCATTGATTTTCCTCATCCTAAGATTGGCAAACAGAATATTGATATCGACGTGAACGAGCAGACTTTTAACCGCGATATCGCTGGTGCCAGAACATTTGGTTTTATGAAAGATGTCGAGGCCTTACAGGCTCGCGGTCTGGCAAAAGGCGGCAGTCTGGATAACGCAATTGTCTTAGATGCAGATTCAATTCTCAATCCCGACGGCTTGCGCTGGGAGGATGAATTCGTTCGTCACAAGGCCTTGGATGCTCTGGGTGATTTAGTAACCCTCGAGATGCCTATGATGGGGCATGTGGTTCTTTATAAAGCCGGTCATGATATCATGAGTAAGCTCGTGAAAAAAATCTGGGATTCCCCGAATTCCTTCCGCCATGTCGAGCTTGGTGCCGACATCAGTGAAGAAGTAAAACGCTATGGCGGCTGGTCGCTCGATCAAGTTTAATTCCCTCTGAGTACAAAACTCTTAATTGGCGGAGCCTCCCAAGAGAATCCTAAGACCTTATGTCCGTGTGGGGCGAGGTGAGTCACACGGAACCTGCTCCAATGAAACTTCAACTTGTGCAAAGCACTAGCGACTGTTTTAGAGTGGTTCATAAAGAGTGCTTCCGGAAGCAGAAATTGGGGGACTCATTTTAAGAAACACTTTTCGAAAATGCATCGTGGGCATCAAAACATCGACAAGAATGTCGTCATGAGATGAATGGGGGAGAATTAGAGACGGTTGCCAATTCTGTCTGGCTCAAAGGCCCTGGGGTAAGGTGCTGAAAGTGTTGGATCGGTTTCTTTTCCGAGTGACGAAGTTCTAGACGATTTTGTTGGGGCCTTAGCGCCTAAGACCTTGAAAGCAATCTAACTTTTATCTCAAAGCACATCTCGCGACTTTGTCGGTAAGATGTCAAAATCCTTGGCGCCTCTAAAATCTGCGTTTCGAGCGAGCCCTAAAAAAAATTTGCTGTTTGTTATGAGGCCGATCCTATTTATTCTGGAAGAGTCGAATGCACGACGAATACCAATAACGAACAAGGGGGATTTATGATTCAGAGAAAAACGGTTAGTGCGGGCCAGCTCATACTGTCAGTTGCAGTTGGTGTTTCTGTTTTGGCGCTCGGAAGCCATGCCATGGCAAAATCTTCTAGCACAACGACCTCCACATCGATTCTTTGGACATATGCGAATATAGCCGCCCCTGTCGGATCGATTGCGATGACCGCAGTTGGCAACGCGACCCGTACGGGAACGGGAGGCACCACAGCAGCTCAAAATCTTAACAATGCCATTCGTTATATGTACTTTAATGGTGCGGTAAAAAGTCGAGAGTGTAGCAACGCTATTCCCGGAGGCATTCTGGTGCCAAACGGGTCACCGGTCACGAGTTCAACAAGTACGAGCCATACAGTTAGCCAGAAATTCTATTGTTATTCGGGAGCCTATTTGGGTTGGCTGGGATCTTTCAATGCCGCTCAGTCCACAGCCAATGTCGGAGTGACAGTGAGTTCGCAAGTTTGTTTGACTCAGGCGGCCCCGGCAGGTGGTGCAATAGTAAAGCTTGTTTCTGCGTTTGGGCGAGTTTCGGTTCCGGCGAGTGTAACGATTCCAGCCGGCAGTCAGTGTGCGAATATAAGTATTAAAGCAGTCAAAGGATCTGGCACTGAGCAGATTTTTGCAATTTTGCAAGGCTATGCTCTATATATCGTGATGGATATATACTAGTTATTAAAGTAGTGAGTGTGTTAAAGAGAGGTCGTCATGTGACGGCCTCTTTTTTTGAGGTCATTTTTGGAGATTTGTTCTAAGAAGCGAAAGTCCGCGCAAAAGTTAATTTTCATCCTCGGGCAGGCGTTGAGAAATTCTCAAGATGCCGTCAGCATAGTCACGGCTATTGTTATATTTCATAAGGGCTTCGATCTTGGCCTCAGCGCTATCATTTTTCCAACCACTTTCTGAAAGGTAACTGGCAACACTCATAATGGCGTCACCTTCTTTGGAAAGGTTGGGGACACTTTTGGGTTTCTGGGCTACGGCGTAATCGCGATAGCTGGAGGGAATAAATTGGGGTAAACCAAAGGCTCCTGCGTAAGAACCTCGGAGTTTCGAAATATCCAGATGCTTTTTCTTACGCAAAGTGGCCAATGCGATCAATTGTTCCTGAGCCCAGTCGGCTTTTTTCTTTGCGCGTGCAAGCATTAGAGTGCGCAGTTCTTTCGGTTTATATTTTTTGGTTTCTTTGTTTTTTTCAAGTGCCAGCTTCGTCAGCTTTTCAATGTTAAGGGCGCGCTTCGCTTGCAAAAGGTGAAGGTAAACACTGACAGTGTGAAAGGAGCCCGTGTCCTCGCCATGGCGAGTTTCAATCCACAATAGGCTAGAGATCACATCAGCCGGAATATCAAAACGGGTTTGGGCCTCATTAAAGGCCACCCGGTTTTTTTTGATAAACTTTGCGGATCGATTTACTGCCTTTGGTGTGATTTCCAAAAGATGAGCGCCAGAGGGTTTCAAAAAGCCGAGGAGGTTCAGAGTAACGACAGTGTTGAAGCCCTTTGGTTCATATTTCTCTATGCACTCATTTGTGAAGGAGTTAGAAAAGCCAATCCTGCGGAGCTCCGTTTGCAGCCATACTTTGTCACCATTTAACGGATTGCTTGGTACGCGGGCAAGGCCGTTGCTGCAAAGGCCTGCAATAAAAATTATAGAGAAGAAAAAACGCACATTAGCTCCTGACGCCCTTGGGTTCGTTTTAACTATAGGTTATTTTTGTGAAGGCAGCATCAACTTGTGACTCTAGCGGGCTCAGATTTTACGAGTGCGTTTTTAGGGAGGTCTTTTAGACAATGGTCTAAGGAGATCCTGGTTGAATATTAGTCTTGTAATTTTAATGGGAGTGTTTTTTGGGTGAAGCACTTGTTTAGAAATAAGTGCTCACTATGGCTACTCTATATTTAAATATTTTTTTCGAAGACTGAATCAGTTGGAATCCAAAATAGAATAAATGAATACGAGGCTCGTTCTTTCGAGAGTCTCGTATCATTTTGACGTCGCTCAAGGTTCCTGTTGATTAGCTCTCTGTATCCAGCTCCGCAAAGGATTTAATCAAATCATCCAGAGCCTTCATTTGCGCCAGGAAGGGCTCCACTTTTGAAAGTGGTAAGGCCGAAGGTCCGTCACACCTGGCTTCATTTGGATTCGGATGGCTTTCGATAAAGAGACCGGCAATCCCTACAGCTAGGCCAGCACGGGAAAGCTCAGCGACCTGGCCGCGACGACCGGCAGAGGCCGCACCCATTGGGTCACGGAATTGAAGGGCGTGGGTCGCATCTAAAATTACCGGGCTGCCTTTAGAGACTTTTTTCATGACATTAAAGCCCAGCATGTCGACCACTAAATTGTCATAACCAAAATTAGTCCCACGATCACACAAAATAATTTTGTCGTTTCCGCACTCTTGAATCTTATCGACGATATTGCCCATTTGGCTGGGGCTCAAGAATTGCGGTTTTTTTACATTGATTACGGCACCTGTGCGCGCCATAGCTTCGACTAAATCAGTTTGTCGGGCCAAGAAAGCGGGGAGCTGAATCACATCCACAACTTCAGCCACGGGCTTTGCCTGAAAGATTTCATGTACGTCGGTGATAATTTTGACGCCAAAAGCACTTTTAAGTTCCTGAAATATCTTAATCCCCTCGTCCATACCGGGACCGCGATAAGAATGGATCGACGACCGGTTGGCTTTATCAAAAGAAGACTTAAACACATAAGGGATTTTAAGTTTGTCGGTGACCTTCACAAAGTGTTCGCACACTTTCATAGCCATATCCCGAGATTCCAATACATTGAGGCCCGCAAAAAGCACAAAGGGCTTATTGTTAGCGACATCCACATGACCAATCTTAACGATCTTATTTTCCATCCCCCCAAACTACCACCCTTCAACACCCTGATCAAAACTAGAAAAGGTGCCTGGTGACATTTTCTAACCGGGGAGTGTCATGATTTTGGTTACACATAATTTACACATTAGTTTGATGGAGCTTGGGACGGTTCATATCGCAAAGAGATTATATAAGAGCAAAAATGTATCGAAAGGGCGCTCGAAATATAGACGATATTAATATCAAAAAAAGCAGGATTTTCACCCTGCTTTTTTCGGTTTCTACATTTGTGATCGCAGATAACTGACAATATCAACATCCGGAGTGTCTGCAATTCCTGCTCCTGGCAAAGGGCCACGAAGTTCGGGTAGAGAATAGTCCATGCGGGCATCATAGCGACGTTCCCACTGATTGCGCAACCAACGCTCTTGATCGTACCACTGGCGTTTGTTGGAATCATCTTGGCAAGAAGCAAGTTCTTCAGGAATGCGTGCGCCCCAGCGCAGTTCAATACAGTGATAAGGGTCAAAACTCATATCAAAAAGACGTTGGCGGCCAGCTTCTAAATTCATCATGACAGTTTTGCCTGAAGTCGTCTTATATGAAAATTGGCAAGCCATCGCTTTCTTGGCATAGATGTCGTAAAGATCCTGAGCCAAATTAGTGCCGGCATAACGAATCGTGCGGTCACCTTTTTTATAAAGATCTATATTGCGTTTCGTCTGTTCCAAAACATCCATAAAGGAAACTTTTAACCGAGCATCCCGCGACGGAGTCGAATAGTTTTCCCATTCGCCGTCAGTGCCGTAGATGTTGTAAGGTAAACGTTCAGGGTGAGGTTTTAGGTCAATACCATTTTGACGTGCACCCTCAACGGCTTGAACACGGTCTAGCAAGCTTACGCAAACATCATCTAAGAGCTGACTCAAATCAGAAAGCGGATCGATATGCTGTTCACCTAAAGTCAAACTCATGCGCACAAAATCATAATATCCGACGCTATTGCCTTTGATCTTAAACTGACCTTTGTTCCAAGCACCACGAGGATCCGGGTTCGTTCCGTAGTATTGCTCCAAACCATAGTCTGCAAGTTGAGTGTTAGGAGTGCCAACGATCTTTCCTCCCTCATAGAGCCCTGTAGAGGTGCGGTCTGCACCCACTAATGAGATAGGACGGAAACGTTTAAAGCCAGCGCCATGCTCTGGCCGGCTGCGCACGAACTTTGGCGTGTACAAGCCCATAGTCAAAGAGTTGTCAGGGTGGGCGTCAATATAGAATACATGACCATCATCAGCGACTCTGAAGACAATAGCCACATGCCCGTTCGGGTCATAGATGACAGTGCCCGGACGAATTCCAGACCGAGTGACTTTAACTGAGTAGAAGTCAGTGAAAAGATCTTTACTGTCTATGTTTCCGAGAATGCGAAAATTTGCCGAAAATGTATATCCAGCGACAACGCCATTTAGAACACTCAATGCATTTGGATAGATAGGCTTTTTAAATAAACGAGTTTTAACGATGACATCATATCTTTCGACAACCATGTTGCCTTTAGAAGAATAGCGAACATCACGAGCAGGTTTAAAAGCCCCAAGAAAAGATCCCGCTTCATCATCAGGCACGGCTTCAATTTTACTTGAAACAGAAAACGGAAGTCCATTTTTCCAAGAAAAATAGGCGCGTAGATAATATGGTAAGTCAGCACAATCGGCATAATAGTTTAAACCAGCAGGGTCCGATTTATAGTAGGGATTTGCAGAGCTACGAAGGCAAGATTCCACGCTATTGCATTTACGAGCCTCGACAGCCTTGCCAATTTCTTGGACGAATTCACCGAATTGTTTTTCGTGTAACTCAGTCCAAGCCGGTTGAGTGATTTTCCAGGGTACACTTTGCGCGTAAGTCGCACTCGAGCAAAGTGATATAACAAGCAAAATGAAATGCAGGGACTTCATAGATTCTCCTCAGGTAATTACAACCGTCGCATTCTAGGGAGTTTTGAGGAAAAGGGTAAAAGAATTCGTTAGTTAAAAGAATTTTTAAGCAAAGATATGAATTAATTTTAGGAGTGTCGACAATTTGGTCAGAAGCTGATGCAGAAAGTTCACAAAAAACAGTCTTAGAGCCGAATGAAGGTGCGCTAAAAAGCTTTTTTAGAAGACGGACTTTAGAGGCGCAAGAGCGGCTTATTCAATCTGGAAATTTATCAAAATCTAGTAGGCGATGATTGCTTCGGCAAGTTCCTGATCCGAAGATTTTGTCAGAGCAGAATTGCTGCGTAAATAGTCAAAGGCCAATAGAAGTTGAGGACTGCGAAGTTCACCTTCCGTCGCCACAAAAATAGCAGCATCTTCTTTAGCATCGATAATTTTTTGAGAGCACTGTCCCGCCGCGCACAGCGAGCTTAAAGTTACCATCACCGTAGTAGCACTGGGTGAATAACTGAGGTCTGCAAGCTGGGCTTGGGCAAAAGAAGCTGAGAGGAACAAGCTAAGCACGACAAGAATATTTTTCATATAGGGAATCTCCAGTCAAAGGAGGCTTTATAGCGGAATTTGTATTGAAACTCCAGTGACATGTCGGAAAGTTGCCAGGGGCCAAGAGATCGATGGTTCAGTGGGAATTTAATTCAATCCCTTTTTGACCTTTATGGCGAACTGCCAAAATTTATTCTCGGGCCCTAAGTTTTGAACAAAAAAGGATTCAGCTTCAGTGCAAGAAATTTTTTGAGAACGCGAAACAAGCTCCTCAAATATATTTTGAGTTGCCGCCACGGCGAGGGAAGGAAAGCTTGAGTCCTCGATCTCACCAAAGGCGACGATGTGCAGGCGCTGCCATAACTCTTTCATTGCCCGATTATAGTGAGGCTCAAAAAGCCTTCCCTGTAAGTGAACAGCCTTCTTGAGTTGCTTAGTAGAAAGCGGTGAGTCCATCTCTAAGGCCTCCAGAATTTCCTGACTTTCTCGAGCGAGCGGTTTCTCCGTTCGCAAAAAGGCCAACATGTGCACAAAGGCTTCGATTGAAAAAAAAGTCGCGCGGTTTTGGTACCATTTGGTGTAGACAACTTGACGCGAGACCGACAGTTTTTCGCGCAAGATCCAAAGATCTGACACCTTGGTATCTCCTCCAGCGTCCCACTCCCAGCGCATTTTTGAGCGGGGGTGTAGTTGACTCCAGAGCGAGCCGGGCTCCCTCCGATTCTGAATGGGAAAGACCAACAAAATATGATTTTTATTAAGGGCGGTTAGGGCTTTCTTTTTCACTAGAATCAATTTAGGCAAGGAGGAGGCCTCTGGCTAGGGAATTGTCGGGGGCTCTGTCAGGTCCCTGGCTAGGTCGGCCCCTTGAAATTATTGACGCATGATGGGCTTTTAGAGCAAAGACTTAAGGGCTGGCTTGTTTTTTTGTGACAATCTGGCATAGTCCGGGGGCTTTCAAATTAGCAATGCAAGCGTTCCAGCTTGGGTCCACAAGGATACCGGCGATGGGTGCTTTTATTAGGAGTAAGACAAATGATTATCGGGGTTCCTAAGGAAATTAAAATTTCTGAAAATCGCGTTGGTCTCACAGAGGCTGGTGTTCGTCAGTATGTTCTTGAAGGACATACAGTAATCGTTGAAAAGGATGCCGGCGTTGGTTCGGGCATCACAAACGAAGACTATGAAAAAGCGGGCGCAAAAGTCATCGACACAAAAAAAGAAGTCTATGCAAAAGCGGACATGATTCAAAAGGTGAAGGAACCCCTTCCTGATGAATATGAGCTGATGCGCGAAAACCAAATTATTTATACTTACTTGCACTTGGCTGCAGAACCGAAACTGACCAAGGTTTTGTGTGAACGCAAAGTAAAGGCCATTGCTTATGAAACCATTCAGTT
>JBBKWD010000156.1:0-10599 GCA_037968775.1 Bdellovibrio sp. | reverse complement strand
AGCTTGGGATCCAGAGTGAGGCTGTACGTTAGCGAACTGAACGCCGAAAAGTTTTTTAGCGCGCTCGATAGCTAAACTTTCCACAGTATCAACGTTGGAGCAACCGCCGTAATATCGTTTGCCAGGATAGCCTTCAGCATATTTATTTGTGAGGATAGAGCCCTGGGCTTCCATAACAGCTTTTGAAGTGTAGTTTTCAGAGGCTATCATCTCGAGCCCAAACTGTTGTCTTTCAGTTTCAAGTTCGATGGCCTTAAAAATTTCCGGATCAGCTTCTGTCAACGGCACGGACATTTGATGCATAGACACCCCTCAGTTCATGACCTGAATGTTAGCACTGGACCTGATTTGAGGGGGAGTTAATTCGGAATTAACAATCGGTGTCGTTAGAAAGCTTGTTCACGCGCACGGCATGGCGGCCCCCTTCAAAGGAGCTCGCTAAAAAGATTTTGAGCATTTCAATCGCCAATTGCGGAGCTGTGAACCTTGCGCTCATGACCAAAATATTCGCGTTGTTGTGTTCTCGTGAAAGGCGGGCGATGTCTTCGTTCCAACAAAGGGCCGCGCGGATACTTAAATACCTATTGGCGCGAATAGCCATGCCCTGACCAGAACCACAAATAAGCAAGCCTAGGGCCGAACCTTTTAAGGAGTCTTCGATGGATTTCTTTTTATTCTCAAGCTCTACTTTAACAATTTCTTTCGCAACAAGGTCGGCATAGTCGGGGTAGTCGACGGAGTCCGGAGTCTTAGTACCTTGATCTAGCCACTCGACATCTGGAAATGCAGCCATCACTTTAAGTTTTAAATCCAAACCAGCATGGTCACTGCCTACATAGATTTTCATAAAGGACTCCTTGATGGCCTGACGATAGTACATAGGAGGGTTTTCGTCAAAAGGCGAAAAGGGAGAATTTTGGGCAAGCCTTGATTACTTCCTAAACAGCTTAAAACTGAAGAGCTCGATTTGATCCGAATCTGTCTCAGACTGACATATTGGCACAGGTTGCAAGCACTGCTTATAGGAGGGTCGAAATGCGATTTATTTTAGCTAAAACAATCACATTTGCATTGGCTCTCATATGGTGTTTTGCAGCCTTGGCAGGGCCCTCGGATGTGCAAAATCCCCAAGGTGCGCTTTGGAACTTGTTAGAGAGCGGACGCACGGAAGAAGCTCGAAACTTTGAGAACCATCTTAAAGACATTTTAACCCATGCTCCTTTGACAAAACTGACACCCTTCGGTGGTGGGGTTTCGGGAGCCTGGTTCGCCTATTTCCCTAACAATATCGTCGCTGTTTTAAAGGGAGAAGATTCTGCCTCAGAAAAAGCTCCTCAAAAAGAAGTGGCCGCTTATGTTTTTGACCGCGCCATCAATTTAAATATGGTGCCTGTAACCGTGTTGCGAACCATTGAAGCTAAAACTTATAGCTTGCAGTTGTACTATCCCGCATTGCCCCGCCATTACGAAAGCAAAGAAGTTGCGCTGGAATTAAAAACTTCTCGGGCTGCGGATATGTCACTTTTTGATTATATCATCAATAATTTGGATCGCCTTATTTCAGAGGAGCACAATATTGTGAACGGGCGAGACGGGCGCCTTGTTGGTATCGATCATGCCCGCTCATTTTACCTGGCACAACAGTACTCCCTCGAGCTCAAGAACGAAATATTGGAACAAGCCTCCGTCGACTTTAGAAAAAAACTTGAGGCAGTCCGCCTGCCAGAAATGTTAAAGCAACTATCAGGCTTAATAGATCACGAACAGATAAGAGAATTTAAGAGCCGATTTCAATTTGTTAAACAGAATCTGGCGGAAATCACAGGAGACCCCATGGATCATCGCGCCTCCTTTGCGCACATTCCAAGGCAGTTTTCTCTTCCTAGCGAGCTTGAATCGCTGTTTAAAGTGGATTTGGAATTGCTTCAGAATATTCTGGGCAAGGATTCTTTGGTAAATCCGATTGAGACACTCAAGCGCCTGAGTAAAGATACATTTAAGGAAAAAGATCAATTTTTTAGGTACCTGATTCCGAATTGGAAAAGCTATTCCTGGGAGGAACGACAACTGTTCATAAAAACTCTTGTAGAAGTCCGCGGTCGGTTGAATAGTCGCTATTCCATTCCTCGTTTAGCGGAGCAAATTTTTAATATCTATCCAGAGGACTTGCCTCTGCTTGAAAAGTCGATGCCTGAGTATTTGCTCAATCGGGACTATGTGCACTTGCTTAATCGAATTGGCAGTCAAAAGTCCTTAACTGCACAGGGTCGTGCTCAAATCAAAAAAGTCTTATGGTCGGAGATTGGGTCCCAGTTTATGGATACTTTTTTTGTGGGCGACACGATGAAAGAATACCACCCTCAATACGAAGCCCTACTGGTGGAGCGAATTATCTATGGAATTCGAAACGGTGAGTTTCAAGATGGACAGGCTTTTTCGTTGGTTCAGTTTAAGGGTTTAAATGGTCTTCCTCAGCTATTGAAAATTCCAAACAGAAAAATTCGCGACGAGATTTTAAGCATTATCAAAAAGGGACTTGCCAATATGGAGGCTTTGACGGAGCAGAAAGCCTGGACGAGAGAAGACAAAGACAGTATCAATCGAGCCTCTCAGAGAATTCGGAAGACGATCGAATCCGCCACCCAAGGGCTCCTCTGCGAAAGTTTATTTTAATTTAGAGAAAATAAGGCAAGCATTAGTGCCGCCGAAACCAAAACTGTTATTTAGAACATTGTCCAATTTGCCTTCGCGGGCCTTTAGAGGAACATAATCCAAATCACAATCTTCGCTGGCATTTTCCAAGTTGATCGTGGGCGGAGCAATTTGATCTTTAAGCGCCATGATACAGAATGCGGATTCAATCGCACCGGCTGCACCCAAAGCATGACCAGTCATGGACTTCGTACTCGAAACCCACACTTTTTTAGCATGATCGCCTAATAGGCGTTTAATGGCTGCTGACTCCAGACCGTCTCCCATGGGAGTGCTGGTGCCGTGAGCATTAACGTACTGAATATCGGAAGCTTGAAGTCCGGAGTCCCTCAAGCACTGTTCCATCGCCAAGAAGGCACCGGCTCCCTCAGGGGCTGGTGAAGTCATGTGATAAGCATCGGAAGAAACACCATAGCCAGTGATTTCACAAAGAATATTCGCACCACGCTTTTCAGCATGTTCTAAAGATTCTATGCAAAGAATCGCGGCACCTTCAGCAAGCACAAAACCATCGCGGTCTTTGTCCCAAGGACGGCTGGCTTTTTCAGGAGCATCGTTACGAGTTGAAAGTGCGCGCATAGAGGCAAAACCACCAATGGCCATAGGGCACACGGTGCTTTCTGCTCCGCCGGCGAGCATGACATCCATGAGTCCGTCACGGATATAGCGAACAGCATCGCCAATAGCGTGAACGCCAGAGGCACAAGCTGAGGTCAAAGAGTAATTGGGTCCACGCAGTCCCATTGCAATACTCACTTGTCCTGCCGCTAGATTCGTAATCACTGCAGGGATAAAGAAAGGACTGATGCGACTCGGGCCTTTCTCTTTCATTTTCATAACTTGTTCTTCGATAATAGGCAGACCGCCCATACCGACGCCGATAATGACTCCCGCTTTATCTTTCATCGCTGGAGTGAACTCCAACTTAGCATTTGCAACGGCCATTTTTGAGGCAGCCATTGCGTAATGGATAAAAAGGTCCATTTTTTTTTGCTCTTTTTTATCGATGTAAAGGTCTGAATTAAAGCCCTTTACTTCGCCAGCAAATTTCACATCAAAATCTGTCGTATCAAATTTCGTGATAGCCGCGATGCCAGACTGGCCGCGAATAGCAGCTGCCCAGCTTTCCTCAATGGTATTACCCAAAGGAGTGACCGCACCAACACCCGTTACAACAACTCTTTTTTGTGTTTTAGATGGACGCTCAAAACGAGAGTTCATAAAAACTACGCTTTGCCTTTTTTCTCAAGGTAAGAAGCAACGTCTTGAACAGTCTTGAGCTTTTCAGCATCTTCGTCTGGAATTTCAAGATCGAATTCTTCTTCCATAGCCATCACAAGCTCAACAATATCAAGGCTGTCAGCGCCAAGATCATCGATAAAAGAAGCTTCTGCTTTTACTTTTTCTGGATCAACGCCAAGTTGTTCTACAATGATATCTTTAACTTTTGGATGAATAGCCATTAAGTCCTCCTAGGTACTTTCATCAATTCAATTTTCAAAAACGAAACTCAAAAAAAAATTCAAATTCTAAAAAAACCAAAACACAAGGTCGTTCAAAAAATCCCAGCCGCAAGGCGGAGGTCTTTCCCCGAAGCGAAGGCGTACGCTAGTACGTCGCAGAGCAGGGGGAAGGCCGACAACGCAGACGGATGGTCCTTTTTCAACGGCCGGCCTAGTTCATGTGCATTCCGCCATTTACATCTAGGGTGTGTCCCGTGATGTATTTGGACTCGTCACTCAATAGAAATCTCACGGCTTGAGCCACATCCTGGCCCTCACCAATTTTCTGCAAAGGGATGTTTTCCACCATCTTTGCTTTTACCTCTTCGGACAAAACATCGGTCATTTCCGTCGCGATAAATCCGGGCGCCACGTTGTTCACGCGCACATTGCGCGAAGCCAACTCTAAAGCGACAGACTTTCCGAAAGCTATGGCTCCGGCTTTTGAGGCCGCATAGTTCGCCTGACCAGCATTGCCCGTTTGACCGATGATCGATGTGATATTCACGATCGAGCCCTTGCGGGCCTTCATCATCGGCTTTGTAAAGGCCTTCGTAACTAAAAAAGTACCGCGCAAATTTGTATTCACGACAGCATCAAAGTCATCGGCCTTCATGCGAATAAGAAGTTGGTCCTTAGTGATGCCAGCGTTATTCACGACACCATCAATCTCTGGCCATTTCTCGAGTATATGCTCAACAGCTTCATTTACAGAGTTTTCGCTCGAGATGTCCATCTTTATGTAAAAGTGGCCAGTTCCAGGAAGCGCATGCGCCACCTGTTGAGCAGACTCTTCGCGAGAAGAATAAGTAAAAGCGACCAGAGCACCCTCATCAGCAAGATGCTTAACGATGGCGGCCCCGATACCACGACTGCCACCTGTAACCACAATTTTTTTACCTTGAAGTGACTGACCCATGTCTTAAATCCTTCTTTTTGTTTTTGCAGAGGCCATTGTTTTCAGAAAAATTGAAAGCAAGGTAGTTCTGCAACTTTAAATCATCAAAGCTCGAGTTCACTAGGTTTTCGACTCTAGAGTTGTAAGTATAGCGCAAAAAAATGCATTTTCCCTAGGATCTCGAATTAATTTAGACAGAACTCTTACCGAACTCTGAATAAAGCTCAAGATATTTTAATGACTCAAAGCTTTCAAAGATTCTTCAATATTTTTAATATCTTCTAGGTTTGTCGTGGTCACAACTTTAAAGAATTCCGGGTCGATTTTCTTCAGTAATCCTTGTAACACCTTGCCCGCGCCGCATTCGATCATTTGAGGAGTCCCCAGAGCTTTGAATCTTTCCATGCTCTGAGACCAGCGAACGGGGGCTGAAACCTGACGAATCAGATTTTCGCGGAGAGTCGATCCTTCTGTTTCAGATTGGGCATGAAAGTTTTGAACAATAGGAAAGGCTGCTGATTTAAAGGTCATTTCCGTCAAAACTTGGCGCATTTTTTCCTCAGCAGGCTTCATCATTTCACAATGGAAAGGTGCTGAAACTTGAAGGGGGATCATTTTAAATCTCTTGGGAGACTCACTGAAAACCATCTCGGGCTTGAAATTGTCTTTGAGCCAGTTGATCGTTTTTTGAGAACCACTGATCACGATTTGACCGGGACTGTTAAAGTTAGCAGGAGACAAAGGGCCATAACCAGAATTTTTAACAGCATACTCACAAAGCCTTTGTGCTTGGTCGGGCTCAAGCCCTAACAAAGCCACCATTCCGCCTTGCCCCACGGGAACTGCCGATTGCATCGCCTGTCCTCGGGTACGAACTGCACGCAAGGATTGGTCAAAGGCGATGACCTCAGCCGCAACAAGGGCTGCATACTCACCAATAGAGTGCCCGGCAGCGGACTGAACCTTCACGCCTAAGTGTTGTCGCAACACGCGCTGAGTTGCTGTGGACACCAACAACAGTGCCGGTTGAGTATTTTCAGTTAAAGCCAGATCAGCTTCGCTTCCATGAAAGCAGAGTTTTTTCATGTCCTGTTTAAGAGCCTCAGAGCCTTCTTCGAAAGTTTCTTGTGCGACCTTGAAGTTTTCAAAAAGAAATTGCCCCATACCGGGATGCTGGCTACCTTGGCCTGGAAAAATCAATGTGAACATATTAGTACCTCAATAAAATGCTGCCTGAGGTAAGTCCTGCACCGAAAGCGGTGAGTAAAATGGTCTGACCTCGCTTGATTTGTCCAGACTTTACAGCCCAGTCAAAAGCAAGAGGAATGGAAGCAGAAGATGTGTTGCCTGTTTCATGAAGATAAACGATGACTTTTTCAATAGGGAAATCAAACTGTCCTGCCACGGCTTCGATAATACGCTTATTAGCTTGGTGAGGAACAACCCAGTCCACTTGCTCGGGCGAAATCTTATTATGCAGTAAAGCTTCGCGACAACAAAGAGCCATTGTGCGAACCGCATTTTTAAAAATTTCACGTCCACGCATGGTGACATAATTTTGTTTTCTATCTAAGACGTCCTGAGACGGAGGCATAACGCTGCCTCCCCCCGGAAGGGTTAGAAGCTCTGCGAGATCGCCGTCAGAATGCAAATGACTGCTTTCAATAACACAGGTGTCATTATCTTCAGCTCGCGAAAGTACCCAGGCGCCCGCACCATCGCCGAAGAGAATACAGGTTTCGCGATCTTCGTAATTAACGAAGCGAGAAAGAACCTCTGCTCCCACAACGAGAACATTTTTATACATTCCCGTGCGAATAAATTGATCGGCAATTGAAAGGCCATAAATAAAACCAGAGCACGCGGCATTCAAATCGAAGGATACGATATTGCGACAACCAAGCTTGCTCTGAAGATAGCATGCTGTAGACGGCATTTGTCGGTCACCAGTAACGGTACCGACGACGATCATATCAATATCAGTTGAATTTAAGTTGGCGTCTTTAAGAGCTCTTTGAGAGGCATGAAGGCTAAGATCCGATGTGACCTCACCTTCAGCAGCGATGTGGCGGCGTTCGATCCCGGTGCGTTCAACGATCCATTGATTATTCGTATCCACCATCTTTTCAAGATCAAAGTTCGAAAGAACTTTTTCCGGTAGATACGAACCTATCCCTGCAACGCGAGATCGAAACTGTCCAGCCATAGAATCAACCTATCTGCTAAGACTACTTAGCTGCGCTGATTTGCTTACCTTTATAGTAGTAAGCGCCGTCTGCGCCTTTAGTTGCGCGGTGTGGACGGATCAACTCGCCAGTTTTTTTATCGATAGCTACTGCTGGAGTCGCAAGACCATCGTGTGAACGGCGCATATCGCGCTTTGAACGAGACGTTTTTTTCTTAGGAGTTGGCATGACAAACCTCTTTTATGAATTACAAAGAACGGTAATTTATCTAAAGTACGATAAAAATCAATCTTTAATTAAGCTTTATATTTTTTAAAGACGCGAAAGGGTTTTTAATCTCTTGTGTGGCCATCTTCTCATCATAGTCAAAGCTCTTCCCTTTTACTGGAATTTTACAGATTGAGCAATCCCCATTGTCGTCCTCTGGGCCTTTAGGATTAAAAGGGGCCGCCAAGCCGACGATCTCGTGGACGAACTCTCCCATATCGAACATATTGCCTTCATATTCGTGGGTCTCAGGCATCCCCTGGGGCAAATCGCTCAAATGATTGACCTTGGCGTATTTGGTGCCTCGAGGCTGATCCTGTTTGGGAATTAGAATCTCATTGAACTTTTCATTGACCGGATAGGCAATGTCGATCCCGCAGCGGGCGCAGATTTCAGGGGTATTGGCCTTGATCTTCCCTGTCAGTTGAAAGTCTTTTGAATTCAAAGGCTTAATAAAGAACTCAGCTTCATGATTCATGGTGCCAATTAGATCGTGGAGGGCTGCGCTGAGCTCTCCACTTTGGCTGCTCCAAAGGTAACTACGTCCTTCTTCGGGGATTTCTGTCAGATTGATTTTCATTGGGGGCTCCTGCCTCTGATACGGTGAACTTTTTAGAATAAATGGGGCGGTTGGTCAAGGATTGTTTTGGGCTAGGCCTCATTGTGGAGCTTTAAAACAGGCGTAATCTAGAGGGGAGCTTCAAGAAAAGGAGGTTTATATGGCAACCTTAAGAATACATGGATCCGAGTACCACTATGAATCCCACGGTCCAAAAGGTGTTCCGGCTATTCTGCTAAGCCCGCTTCTTTATACGGATACCGGGGTTTTTGATACGATGGTTAGTCGTCTTTCTGATCACTACCATGTTGTCACTTATGACCACCGGGGCACCGGCAAGAGCGGGGGGCACTCGAGTCCCAGCCTTGAAAATAGTGCCCATGATGTCGCAAGCCTTATCGAGGACCTCGAAATTGAGCAGTGTCACTTTGTAGGGAATTGCTTGGGGGCTTTTGTTGGCCTTCAATTGGCTGTACACAGACCCGATCTTTTAAGAAGTTGCACCTTTATGGGGGTTACAGGAGAGCCCGACAAGGCTGAAATGGTTGAAGAGGGGGATGATTTTGTTCGCAAGGCAAAAAGAGAAGGCATGAAAGCGCATGCTGAAGAGTTTGCAAAAATGTGGTTTGGTCCGAGCTTTCTTGCAACTCAAGATCCCATCTCTAAAGCTCGTCGGGAAAAATGGATTCATCATCTGGGAACGATCAAGCCAACAGAAATTGAATCCGTCTTGCAAATCATCCATCGCAGAGATCTAAGTTCGAAACTTTCTAAGGTTCAATGTCCAGTGCTAGTGATGGCGGGGTCTGAAGAGCCGAAAGACAGTTTAGACGCCTATCGACGCTTTGTCGACAGATTACCAAATGCGGAGTTCCGACTGATTCCAAATGCGGGATATGCCCTGGTTATTGAGCGACCTGATGAAGTGGTCGAACACATTAAGTACTTTATCGGCAATGTTGAAAGAAAGGCAAAGGAGCGCCAACGCCAGGCTCCACGTATCGACGACATTCGGCCTCAGTTGTGAATAGAGTTTAAAAATCGATTTTTTGGGGGGAGTCTACTCAGGGTAGATTCCTATTTTTTTACTTCATGATTTCTGCGGGAGTCGGCTTGCTTTTTATAAGCCCTAATTTAAAAAGTTGATCCACCAAGGTTGACCAATGGGAAGCCTTCATCGATCCCAACTCTCCTCCTGGTACTTCGATGAGGTCTTTTTGAGCGGCGGCCCCTTTGTTGAAAGTCTCTAAGTCTAAGGACTTGTTCAGTTGAGCCATCACTTTATTGGTGAGCAAGGGGTCTTTTTGATAGTCGATCCAGCCTTCACGAGTCGCTGCGACAATTTTTTCAACCAGCTGTGGTTTCTTTTTTAGGACATCTTCCGTGGTCGCAAGAACTACGAGGTAGGGATTGAACCCTTCATCGGCAATAAGAAAGTTTTTTGTTTTTGCTCCTGCTTTTTCTGCGGCGATAGGTTCCGTTGTCAGAAAACCTTGCTGTGAAAATGTTTTGTCTTTTACGAAGTTCGCGACACCGCCGAGATACGGAACAATTTGAGCCTTAGGCTTACCGAATTTTTTAACCAAATAAGGATAGTATGGAAGGCCCGCCTGTAAAGAGAGAATACCTTCTGAAGCAAAGACTTCGCGGAGATTTTTAAAATTTCTATCAGCATGGGTCATGATGATGTAAGGCGAAGTTTGATAGACCGCAAATAAGGCTTTTACTTTGTTGGTGGCCTTGCGATCGTGGGACAAAATAATTTCATCGGCGCTGACGATGGCAAAATCAACTTTTCCATTAGCCAGCATCTGAACGGTCGGTGTTCCGGAGCCGCCTTCTTGGATGCGAACATTGAGCCCCGCTTTTTTGTAGAATCCTTTTAATTGAGCCGCGTAAAAGCCCCCGAACTCGGGTTCAGCTTTCCAATTTAAGGCGATCACGGTGT
This sequence comes from Bdellovibrio sp., assembly GCA_037968775.1. Classification (GTDB taxonomy): domain Bacteria; phylum Bdellovibrionota; class Bdellovibrionia; order Bdellovibrionales; family Bdellovibrionaceae; genus Bdellovibrio. Next base: position 527 of record JBBKWD010000156.1, on the reverse strand, counting down.
TTGTTTTTAAGTTTGAGTCTGTACTGGTTGCTAATGTAGGCAAACAAAACAAAAAGGCCGAAAGTACTAAATTAAGTTTCACAAATCCCCCAATACAAAAGGTCTTTGGCTGCGAATAAAAAGATGCAACAGCTTTAACCCTGCAAGCAAAAGCAAGCCCATCAGGGATAACAACAAAAGTGCGGCAAAGACAATATCAACACGCTGCTGGGTTCGCGCGGCATCAATCAGAGCCCCTAAGCCACCGCCGGCAACAAACTCCCCGGCGATAGCGCCAATAATGGATAGTCCTGCTGAAATTCTCAAGCCCGAATAGATATAGGGATAGGCGCAGGGGAGTCGTAATTTTATCAAAACTTGAAATCGGCTAGCTCGGTAGACTTTAAACAAATCCAGCTGACCGGCGCTGGCACTTTCAAGTCCTATGAGGGTATTTGCTATGATCGGAAAAATAGAGACAATAAAGCTGGCAGCAATAACCGTAGGACTGCCGAAGCCGAAATAGATCACCAGTAAAGGTGCGATGG
>JBBKWD010000155.1:0-11582 GCA_037968775.1 Bdellovibrio sp. | reverse complement strand
GTCCTCATTGCTTCGGGTTTGAATATTCTTTTCCCGTCTCAATGGGGACAAAAATTTAACACTCACCTTCCTACCGCTCGTCTTTTCGCTTTGATTAAGCGACTTCAGGCCTTTCATATATCCCACTCCGGATTTATCGTCGGATTGTTAACGGCCCTTTTGCCTTGTGGATGGCTCTATACCTATGTCGCCGCTGCGATAGCGACTCAAAGTCCGTGGTCGGGGGCGCTGATTATGGCACTTTTTTGGCTGGGTGGACTGCCCGCGCTCAGTGCCTTGCCGATGATGGTTCGCCGAATCATTTCCTCTGCGGGACCTCGTCAGCAAAAAACTGCTGGATTGATTTTAGTTGTCGCTGGAATTTATAGCCTCAGCGTTTTTATTTGGATGCACTCAGCGTAGTCGCCAAGGCTGAAAGGGCTTCCTTCAAGTAATAATCCAGCCAATGCCTCCCACCTTGCGGCGAAGCCTTCGCAATATACCCCATGTGCCCGCCCCGTTTTTCGATATGCACTTGGCAAGTTTTCGAAAACGGAGCACTTCGGTAGTCTTGTACATCAATAAAAGGATCATCTTCAGCGGTCAAAATGTAAGTCGGCGTTTGAATGTTGTGAACATAGTGAATGGATGAGCACGAGTCATAGTAATCAGCTCGATCGCGAAATCCGCCAGCGGGTGCCGTGTATATCTCGTCCATGGCAAAAACTGTTGCCCAAGGCGGCACCTTATAGCGCTCTTGAATCACGCCCAAACGGTGTTTTTCTTGGATAAGCTTGCGCAGTCTCAATACGAACCTTAAGTCATAGAGGCGATTCATCCCAGTTTTCAGGAGATGTGCACCTTTTTCTAATGCTAAGGGGGCATTCACCGTGATGGCGCCATCGGGTTTTTCCGAACCCTTATAGCCCCCTAAAAGGGCCAGCGAGATATTTCCACTTAGTGAAAAACCCACCGTGATCTGTTTTTTCCCGGGATATTTATTTTTAAGAACTTTCAACACCGCTGACATATCTTCAGTGCTACCTGAGTGATAAGGTCGCCGAGCTTCGAGGATGCCATCCCCCGCTCCCCGATGGTTCACTAAAACAACCGTGTGCCCAAATCTTTGCGCCAACATCGCCGTTCTTTGCATATAATCCGAAGTCGAATTTCCGGAAAGCCCATGATAAACGCTGACAACAAAATTACTGGTACCTTCAAACACATAACAAAAAAGTCGATCTCCATCGGGAAGATCGACTTTTAACTTTTGTCCTGAACTTGCCAGCTCTGGCGATTTTAAAAAGTGGCCCCAAATTGTTTGGCCGTGGCCACTGTTGGCCCAGAGAGGTGCTTTACAAGGAAAGAGATCTAGTTTTTGCAATAGTAAGTCCCATTAACTTCCACGTATCCATCTGGACGATTGTGTCGAGGGGCGTAGTGCAACCAATGAATAATTCCGCTCTTCCCTGTTGGGATGTACATTCCACCCATCGACACTTCGTCGCCGACTCGCAATGGAATATGCGGGCACATATCTAGATTATATATAGCTTGAATTTGTTTTCCATTAGAAAGTCGCACCATCCACTTTTGATGCCTTAAACCACTCGTGTCGTCTGGCAAAAGCTGAGTCACAATCATGCCGGCACCTTCTACAAAATTAACTCGTTTTTTGCCTTCAGTGGCTCTTGCGATTGCATAATCTGGAGCACTGGGGTCCGCGGGAGTGATTTGTTGTTGGGGATTCTGTCCACGATGCTCACCGCGCTTGCGTGCCTCAGCTGTGAATGAAAAAGAAATGGTTAAAAAACAAACAGATAACACCAGACGTCCAAATGACTTTGACACAAAAACCCCCTCGATTTGCCGAAGAGTCTCCTCAATACTTGAATCAAAGACAACAGATAAGAGAGCGTCGAAACAAAAGAGTCTAAAACAAACCGAATCCTAATGAAAATATTACTTCAGTTTTTTATTTACCGCTTCTGAAACTCTACTTAAATTCAACGGACTCGATCGTGACGAACTCTTCACCTGCCGGCTTCACGATGCGCACCTCGTCACCAATGGTTTTCCCCAACAGCGCCTTTGCAATCGGCGACTTCCAGGAAATCTTACCCGCTTTGGGATCCAGCTCATCTTCACCCACAATTTGGTAAATGACCTCATCCCCATCTTCAGTACTCAATGTGACGGTCGCGCTGAAAAGAACTTTTTTCCCCGACATTTTCGTCGCATCGACAATTTCAGCGGCCTCTATTCGCTTGATTAAAAAGCGGGCGCGCTTATCGATTTCTCTGAGACGTTTTTTCCCGTATTGGTAATCGGCATTTTCAGAGCGATCCCCATTGCTCGCAGCCCACGTCACGACTTCCACGACCTTAGGCCGCTCCACATGAAAGATTTGGTGATATTCAGCCTTTAAAGCCGCAAGTCCAGCAGGGGTGATGTAGTTTTTGTCGCTCATTTCATTAATCTAGACCAACTTTTAGCGAGAAGCCACTGCTTCTGCAGGCGCTCAATGATGCTTATGCAAGGTTCTCTGGACCTGTCTTTGAGTCCGTCTCTGGACTTTAGTTCCCTTAATAATTTCGCTACTTTCGCCGAAAAAGACCTGTGGAGGAGTCTATGAAAAAACAATGGAAAAGGCTGTTATTTGCCGCGATGGTGTCGTCCTCCATTTTTGCCGGCACTTGGTTTTGGTACCAGGCGACTGGTGATACCTACTCAACGAACGGAAACGAAAAGCCGCTCGCCTATGTTGGTAAAGTCATGAACGACATTCAACGCCGCCCGGCTTCGCGTTTACTTTGGCAACTCGTCGACAAAGGCGAGCCACTTTACAACGGCGAAGCGATACGAACCTCTGAAGATGGCGAAGTGCGCATTCAATTTGCCGACTCCGATCGCTTTTTAGATTTGGAACCCGAGTCTCTGATCGTTATCAAAAAAATGGAAGGCGATATTGCCCTTGATTTGATGGAAGGAAGTCTTTTCATCAATGCCAAGCAAGGCAGCGCTGGGACAGAAGAACCTGGCCTGGTGTTGAACTCTGCAAATGGTGTCGTGGACCTTTCCAAAGCCTCTGTGTCTTTAACGAAAACTAAAGGCAAAAATATTGACGTCCAAATTTTAGAAGGCAGCGCTTCGATCAAACAGACCGATGGCAGCAGCAAGAATTTGTCGTCTCAAACAGAAATCAAAATACACAGCCCCGCTTTACAAAAACCTGTAGCTATGAACGCTGAATCTCCAGAGCCCGTGGCCTTTGAATGGGATGGGTTTCCGGAAGGCACGAAAGTGACCCTTTGGCTGGGAAGCTCGCGCAAAAACATGACCGCGTTCAAAACTGCAGAGTCTGATAGAAACTCCATAGAGACTCCTCTGGCTTTTGGTCGCCACTATTGGAAACTTGTCGGCACCAATACCGCTGGAGAAATTGTTCACGCAACTCCTGTGTACAAATCTGAGGTTTTAGCCCGCTATGCGCCGACAGTTGTATTCCCGACTGCAGATGTCGAAATTCCGACGGTGACGTCACCTTTTGATATGAACTTTCAGTGGCAAAAAACTGCAGATACACGACAAATGACCTTGGAGGTCTGGACCGACCCCTCGTTGCAAAACCGCGTGACTGCTAAATCTTTTTCTGCTGAAGAGAACTACACTTTACCTGCTCTGCAGCCCGGCACCTATTTTTGGCGCATGACTGCTTACTATGTCGACTCAACAAAGCCTTTACTGGGTAAAATTCAAAAATTCACAGTTAAAAAACCTGAACCGGTCGCTACCGTAAGTGATCCCGATGCGACTCGCGAAAACCCGGTCACCATCAACTTTGATATGCCGAATGAACAAGCGACCCAATTTTATTTAGACAAACCGGTAGTTGATTTGGCATGGACCGCGGATAAAAAAGAACTCGTCAACACTTGGCGCGTGCGCATTCAATCGGAAGACCAAAGTGGCGATCAAACGACCCCCATTCAAGTCAAAGACTCCAAAATTCAAGCCCAAGTGGCAAAACCAGGTCGCTACCTTGCCTCCATTGAGGCCTTGGATGCAAACGGCTCTGTCATGGGAAAAAGTATCACAAAGACTTTTGAAGTGACTCAATTGCCACTCTTAAAAGCCCCGGGCTTTCTTCCCGCCGAAGGAGATTTGCAAGCCGCTTCCGACGGACGATCGACGCTCGAGTGGAATCCTATTTCGGGAGCCAAAGAATACTGGCTCACGATCACGAAGGATGGCAAAGAGCTAAAACGTAGCAAATACGGTTCCAACTCAACTTCCATTAAGAATTTACTGCCTGGAGAGTACGACTTGAGTTTATCCGCCGTGGATTCCCATGGTCGCATAAGCGAGGCCAGTGCACCTCGAAAACTGATCGTGCCAGATAAGTCGAATGTGCGGGCCCCGACTCTTAAAAAGATAAAGGTTCATTGATGGTCAAAAAGGGTTTCTCAATAATTTTATTGAGTCTGATCTGCGGGGCACTTTCTGCCATCGCAGCGGAGCCCTATCGTCGATTGGTTAATTTTGAGTGGGACCCAATTGAGGGAGCACGGAAGTACGAAGTGGAACTTCAGCAGTCCAAGTCCGACGGCAACGGAAAAAAGTTTTCCTTCAAAGTTAAGAATGCGGACTGGAATGGTCGACTGACGCCCGGAAAATATATTATGCGCTTGCGCTCCTTTGACTATCGAAATGTCCCTGGAGAATGGTCAGATGCCAGCGACTTCAATGTCGGCCTTGATCCAGTAAAATTGGAAGCACCGGCTGCGAACAGCAAGATCTCATCGAATGAAAATGAAAATCTAAAAATGGATTTCCGCTGGAAGCCTGTGGATGGGGCCGAACGTTATACCTTTTCCCTCGTAGGTGAAGATGGTCAGGTCCTCACCACGGAAACAACGTCTTCTACAAACTTTTCAACGAAGGTCCCTGTTGCGCAAAACTATACTTGGAAGGTCTTGGCGACAAATGCTGAAGGCGTTGAAAGTGAAGCCGTCTCTGTAGCGCCCTTTACCTTAATGGGCAAAGCCATTGAAAAACCAACTTTGAAAAAACCCGAATCCGAATTCGTTCGAGAAGTCTCTTGGCGAAAAACTGAAAAAACAGAAAGCTACGACGTATACGTTTTAAAGCTCAATGAAACGGGTCGTAAGTGGGAAAAATATCAGGTGTTCGAAGACTACAAAGACAATACTCTGGTATTCAACGAACAATGGCCCGGCGGTAAGTACCAGGTGGCCGTGAGGGCCAAATCACCTCGTCGCCCCTCATCCCCTTTAGTTAAAGAAACTTTTTCTGTACGCAACGGGGATCGCTCTCCTGCAGCCGAATACACGGCGCTTGTCAGGAAATCCATCGAACGACTTTCGGGATGGTATGGTATTGCCAGCTACCTTATTACCCAGATGGAGTTTGCTGGCTCCAATCCAGAGAAAAATTCGTCCACCGCCTATTCCGCTATGGGCGGCACCGGACGCATGGGACTCGGTTGGTTTGATTCTGAAAAAGATTGGGGATTCCTGGGTATTCTCGACATGAGTGGTTTTACCTTTAATGGAAAAACTCAAACTTTTGCCTCGATGGAGTTAAGTGCCGTTTACCGAAAGTCTCTTGGCGACCGCGGTGAATTCCGTGCCCAAATGGGCCCCTACTATAAAGAACTTCCAGAGACTATCGGAGATCCTTTTACGGGTGTTTCCGAGGATCAAATAATCAGCTCTATTGGCGCCCACTTCGGAGGCGAATATTGGTATTCACTGACACCAAAACTAGGCATACAGCTCAATGCGCATAGTTATATGTCATTGATGAAAGTGCACACGCCAAACGGAGAACCCTTGGCCCCGAGCCTTTCCACGCAATTTGGTTTTTTAGGAAGCTATCGTTTTACACCGACCTTTACGGGTCTTTTGGGTTATGCCCACAGAGAGGATCGCATGTCTTACAATGCCATCCCGGGTGCCGGAAATTTTGCTGAAGCTGGTGATGTAAATGAATCTACGATCGTTGGGGATTATCTTAACTTTTTTGCCGAGTGGTCCTTTTAGGAGAACAAAATGAGAATTTCAATTTCAACAAAGCTCATTACCGTGACAATTCTGATTCTGGTGGCCGCCACTGGAACCATCACTTATATCTCCTCAGCCTTCTTTGAAAAGAAGTCTTCAGAACAAGTCGACATCGCAAATCTGGAGTCCGCTGCCGCCAAAGCCAAAGAGGTTGAAAACATCATCAACACCTTGGTCGACAAAACTCGCGTTAGCGCCTCCCTCCTTATGAAATCTAGCTCGACGGCTTCGAGTGATGGACCCGTTGTTGTTTCTGAACTCGATGATTTAGAACTAAACTTCACCAAGGACAAAAGTTTTGTGGCCCTTGAGATCTACAAGCTCAATGGCACAAGCATAGAATCCGTTGCTCGCAGAATCAAACAAGAGGTCTTAGAGCCCTACAATTTAAATCCTTCTTACTTCGTGAATTTGCGCTATTGGCAAAAGTTCCCAGTACACTCTGTGGCACAGGGAAATATCGAACTTAAAAATGCTTCTTACCCGAAGGCTCCCGCGATGATCACCATCGGCATTCCACTTATTCGCGATGCTAACGGCCGCATCACTCATATCGCTTTAGCAGATGTCAGCCTGTCTCCGTTAGAAAAGCCCTTCACCGACCCATCAGAGAGAACCCAATTTTTGGTCGACAAACAAGGCGAAGTCCTTGCTCATAAAGATGAGAAGAAGGCCATGGCGCGCTTGAATATGGCAAGCTCTCCGATTGTCGCAAAAGCACTGACGCAAAAATCCCCACAGTTTCAAACGAAGTTCACTGAGCCTGAATCCCAACAAACTTTTTTTGGCGCCTCTGTCAAAACATCGCTGGGCCTATCCTTGATTTCTCAAACCTCTGAAGAAACAATCCTCGAAGTTTCACGTGAAGTAAAAAGACGTTCGATTTTTGTCGCAGGATCTGCCATTTCTTTGGCGATTTTCTTTATTTTCCTATTTTCTATGACTCTCACCTCCCCGATTGAAAAACTGGCCGAAATGATTAAGGTCGTTTCGACAGGTAATTTTGATGTCAAAGCGCGCAGCCAAGTTCACTCTCATGATGAAGTGGGAGACCTAGCCACCGCCTTTGATGAAATGACCGAGGGTCTGAAAGAGCGCGACAAAGTAAAAAATCTTTTCTCGAAGTTCCATGGCTCCACTGTAGCAGAGGACTTAATCAGCAAAGACATCGGAGTCGGTGGCCAAAGCAAAGATGTGGTGGTCTTTTTCTCTGATATCCGGGGCTTTACTGCCTTTTCGGAAAAGCGTTCGCCCGAGGAAGTCGTGGAAATGCTCAATGAGTACTTCGGAGTGATGGTGAAGGTCATTGTTTCTCACGGTGGCGTCGTCGATAAATTTATCGGTGATGCCATCATGGCCGTCTGGGGAGCACCTCACACTGGTGAAGATGATGCCATTCGAGCGGTGCGAGCTTGTATTGAAATGCGCAAGGGACTTGATACTTTGAATCAGTTGCGCATCTCGCGCGAGCAACCGCCGATAAATATCGGAATGGGATTGCACGCCGGAAAAGCAATTTCAGGTACGATTGGTTCAGACGAACGCATGGAGTACACAGTCATCGGAAACACCGTCAATACGGCCTCGCGAATAGAGGCATCTACGAAGTCATTTGGATCAGACCTTTTGGTGACCGACGATGTCCTTGCTATGACGGGCGACAACTTTTTAACCGAACTTGCCGGCGCTGCCGAAGTCAAAGGTCGCTCCGAGGCCATTAAGATGTACAAAGTCCGCGGCTTTCGCGAAAACGGAATCATGGTGGAAGTTAAAACACCGTACTCTGACTACGAAGCGGAAGCCTCAGAAAAGATCAAAGTAAAGAACGCGGCTTAGAGTTTCATACTCAAGCCGTCTTTAAGAGATAGCTTCTGCGCGCGCAATGCCGGAATCAATCCGGCAAAAACGCCGACAATTAAAACCGCAAACAAATAAGCCATTTCTTTAAGTTGTAGAACCGGCCCCACAAGGTAAAGTCCGAATTGAATTTCCAACCATGGCCGCAGAACCAGAGCCAGTATCATCGTAAAGCCAAGTCCAACAATAATTCCCAACAAACTTAACAATGCCGATTCGAAAACCAACAGTCCCAGGATATGTTGTGGACTGGCACCCACAGCACGCAGAATCGCCATTTCTCGACGACGTTCATTTAGACTCGTCGTTAAGGCAATCAACATCGCCATAATGCCGACAAGCACCACCATAAAAGAAATCGCCTTTAAAATGCCCTCGACATAGGACAGTCCATTCCACAGTTCCGCCAAAGCCACTCCTGGAATGATCGCCAACAAGGGTTCGCCATCATAATTATTTATTTCTCTTAGTAAGCGCAAAGTATCGATTCGACTTTTAGCACCAACAAAAAAAGACGTAATAGTATCGACCTTGATATTTTCTTTTTTTATTAGAGCTGCGGGTGTCACCTTATCCGGCAGGGGGGCGGCTCCACTTTCCCAATCAATATGCAAAGCTTCCATACCTTTCAGACTGATATAAATGGCGCGGTCCAAAGGTGTCCCAGTGGCCTTCAGCATTCCTACAATAACAAAGGGTCGATCGTCATGCTTTTGAAAGCCCTCATCTTTGGTAACCCCGTGGGCAATCACGACTCTGTCACCCAAGCGATATCCTAATTTTTTGGCGACGTCAGCGCCGACTACCACATCCCAAAGTCCCTCAAAAGCTTTACCTGCAGAAAAATCAATATGAGCGTCGCCGCGGTAGCGATAGTGTTCAAAAAAGTCTTCGCTTGTACCGACCACTCTAAATCCGCGATGACCATCTCCTAAAGAGTAAGGGATAGTCCAAGCGATGGCCGGGTGTTGCCGAAGTTTTTCATACGTGTCATAGGAAATATTATGAGTGGCATTGCCCATGTTGAAAACAGTATAAAGAATCAACTGCAGAGGCCCACTACGAGCCCCAACGATCAAATCCGTTTTGCTAATTGTTTGAGTGAAGCCGTCCTCGGCCGCCCGACGCGCTCTCTCGACAGACAAAAGTAAGGTCACACTCAAGGCTATGGCTAAAACCGTGAGGCTGCTGGCGAAGATGCGATTTTTCAGTGACTTCACTGCCAAATTCAAAAATACCATTAAACTGACCTACTCAAAGATAAAAGTGATACGGATCGTGTGAACATGCTTTCGATACTGCGATCATGGGACACAAATACGACGGTCGTTTCATAAAGCTCAGCTAACTCGAACAACAATTTTAAAAATTTCTCTCGATGATCCGCATCTAAGGCGGACGTCGGTTCATCAGCCAATAACAAATCAGGCTTTCCTAAAAGGGCCCGCGCAACAGCCACTCGTTGCTGTTGCCCGACGCTAAGTTCCGTCACACCTTTATCCAGCAGGTCCGCGATACCCAAGTTGCCGCACAAGGCACGAATGACCATTTCAGTATCCAAGCTACCTAAGCGCGCACGACGCCGGGCGCTCAAATGCAGAGGCAACTCAATATTTTCGCGAACAGAAAGATAGGGTATTAAATTGAAGCTTTGAAAAACATAGCCCATATGCTCAGCCCGAAAAGCATCCCGCTCTGACGCTTTCATTTTCCCCAAATCCTGGCCGAGGATGCGAACTTGGCCTTCCGTTGGCGTGAGGACTCCGGCAATGATCTCCAACAAGGTCGTTTTTCCCGTACCACTCGGTCCATAAAGAAACAGCTCTTCACCCTTGTGAACCTTGAAGTCCGGAATACTCAGCAAGGCTCCTTTGTTGCCCTGATAAGAGAATCGAACATTCTGAATTTCAATAAGTGGACTACTTAAGCTCAATACTGTCTCCATCCTTGGTCATAACCTGCGACTTTTGGACATCTTCCGCTAAATATTCAACCACAGTTTTTTTAATTCGTGGAAACACTTTTGCTAGATGAAAACTAAGTTTATGACCAGCAGGGAGCTCCGCACAAGTTACATTGTAATCGGCCTCAACATCTGAGTGTTTTTTAGATGGTAGGACTTCATACATATCCAGCCTGACCTCACACTTCAAGCCTTCATCAAACACAAACATCTCGCCGACCTTATCAGACAGTTTACTCATCGCTTGGTCTTTATTTGCTCGATCCTTGGCAGATTTGGCTTCATGCTCAAAACCATAAATGGCTTCAGTGGGAACGCGCAGCTCAATTCGACCTTTTTTACCGTCAAATGCTATACTGACCCGGGCTTCCCCATGGATATGTGGTTTTTGTTCTTTTTCATTGGCAAAGGCGATCGAAGAAACGGACAGCAGGCCTATAACAAGAAGCTTTAACATCGGCGACTCCTCTATTAGCGATAGGGCTCCACGACTTCTCCGACCAACTCGAAGGACGCATCCCCATACATTGAACTTTTAGTGACTAGATTTAAAGTCCCATGAACCCAGATCGGTCCATTAGCGACATCAGTTCCCTTCTTCATTTTCACATAAACCATTTGATTCGGAGGCGGTGGCGGCACATGAATGCAGGCCTGAGCACTGGGCACCAAAAGAAACTCTACAACATCGCGCTGATTGTCCTCAAGGGGCACCATGAAACCAGGAATTTTGACAGCTTTCCCGTTAAGGGCATCCAATTCCGAGGTCGCTTTCCCGGATATATAATCCATCTCGCTTAAAAGCCGCCAGTCGACTTCGACTCCATCTAGACCGCCGCGCGTCGAACCAAAGTACTGATAGGACACAGCGCCTATGACGAGTGCTAGAATGAAAACTCCGGAATAGACCCACTTGCTCATATAGACATTAGAAACCCTGGTACTTTCAAAAGCAATCACTTTACCTTGCGCTCTCCTCTGGACGCTGACCTCCCCCGTCTGATATAACCAAAACTTATACAAATGAGGCCAAATTATGAGCGGAAAAATTCAGACCCCCCGAGGCACGCGCGATCTCCTTCCAGAAGAAAGCCGTTTGTTCCGTTTTGTCGAAGAATCAGCCTATCAGATTTCATTGCGCTATGGGTTTGGCGAAATTGAGACACCTATCTTTGAAGCCTCGGAAGTCTTCCACCGCACCTTGGGTGAAACTTCAGACGTCGTAAAAAAAGAAACCTATGATTTTCTTGATCGTGGCGGAGATAGCTTCACTTTACGACCTGAGGGTACGGCGGGTGTCGCAAGAGCCTTTATTTCAGAGGGCCTTATGCAACACCTGCCTTTAAAACTTTATTATTCGGGCCCCATGTTTCGCTATGAGCGCCCGCAAAAAGGACGCTATCGTCAATTTTTTCAATTGGGAGCGGAATCCCTCGGTTACGAAAGCCCCCTGGCAGACGTCGAAGTCATTGCGATGGCTTGGGACATCTTAAAAGAAGTTGGAATCTCTGAAGACTGCACTCTCGAACTGAATACTCTTGGTGATGCTGAAAGCCGCAATGCCAACCGCGAAGCCTTGGTTAAATATTTCTCTCAACATAAAGAAGCGTTGTCCGCCGACAGTCAAATTCGTCTTGAAAAAAATCCTCTGCGCATTTTAGATTCCAAAAACGAAGGCGATCGCAAGCTCATCGCGG
>JBBKWD010000154.1:0-8704 GCA_037968775.1 Bdellovibrio sp. | reverse complement strand
GTCTCGTTCAAATCCCAAAGGGGTTGAAATAAAAAATGTGTTCACTTTAGTATCTCCAATAGGCATCGAACAAAAAGTAATAGCCGTCATTAGGATCTAAACTAAAAGTTGTCAGATTTGTTGAGTTGATTGAAACGCCACCATGAAAGCGGTCCCAAATACGAAGGTAGGCCAAATAACCCCCCACGGCTTTGGTTTCGAAGTTATAGCTCGGTCCGACAAGAACTCGGTCCCAATCTGGTAGAATGAACTCGTAGCCCGTCTGCAAGGATGAGGTCCCCAGAGACTTAATAGCCGTAGAGTTTTCTGCCGAGTCAAAGCTGTAAAGAGCGATGGAAAGGAACGTATGAGAAACAACCGTCTCGGACGATATCGAATCCCAATAAAGGTTGAGGTTCAGAGTCGACTCGTTCTCGCCGTCAGGAATTTTTGCAAAGACCAAACCTGCTGAGAAAACATTCCCTTTGCCTTCATATAGGCGTGCCTTCATGGAAGCATTGGGCGCCCCCAAAACATCCGCTGGAAGTACGCTGTTCACAGTCAGCCAATCATTCACGCCGTAATGAATTTGACCGAACCATGTGACTAGATATTCATTTTTCCAAAGGGCTTGTGCCGTTTCACCGACTGTAAACCCTTGAGTGAAAAGGGGTTTATATTTGGAAGAAACCGGCCCCCGCCCCTGTTTAATAATCAAATCTGTCGTTCCCACATACTTGTCATTATAGGTCGACAAATCCAAATGCATCAGCTGATCACCGATTTGCACAAAATTAACTCGAGACTGCCGTTGCAATTCACATTGAACGTCAAAAAGCCCGTCACTTGTTGGAGTGACTTTCTTTACCTCAACAAAGGCAATAATGCCGATACCGGGTGTCTGGGATTCAAGAGCTAAAAACTCACCTGGGTACCAATCACCGAAAGCCGAAACAGCTTTGAGTTCATCGTTATCAATAATTAGATCCACGCGGGCACGCGAACGCCCATCTAAGAGATCATCTTCGATGCGTTGAAGGCCTGCAGGTTCCCGATAAACAATCGGAATCTCGTCTTGTTCCATAGACCATGCAAAAAAGGGAGTCGAAAAAAAAAGTAGTAGAAAAAGAGTCTTCATTATTAAAAATATTTTTAATAAGCTTCACTCGACTATTCAAGAAAATACGGATTTCGAGACATAAAAAACTATTGGCAGGTGAAATCAGTCTTGTTCGATGGAAGAGGCCCTTGGCTCTCGCCCTGAGCCCCAGATGGCTTGGGTGCTTTACCCAGTTGGTCCTTCAATTTCGCAAATAGGCGGATCAACTCGAAGCGTTGTGCTGGGGGAACCTTTCCTGTCATAAGATCCCACTTAAAGAGCCCGAGATCCGAGGACCCTTCTGGAATCGTTCCTCTGAAGACCACATGGGCAAAGGACTCTTCAAGAACCATATCCCAAATACCGGGCCGCAACGCTTTGAAAAAAGGTAAAAAGCGAGGGAAGGCAGCTTTGACTTCGCTCGGAGTGAGTTGTTGATCGTTGTTGGTATCAAAGGCCATCATGAGTGACTCGACATAGTGAAGTATCGTCACCATCGTGCGAATATTAGATGTCTCGACATGGTCCATATGACCTTTTTCTTGTCCCGCTGCCAAGGAAGAGCTTCTCCAGAAACTATAGAACTCTTCCCACTGTTGAGGTGTCATTTTCTCTATGTATTTAACCATATTGGGTAAGTTAGCAAATAGGTTTCTAAAGTTACCCTTCAACACACCTTTAAAACAAGATTCTTGCAAATACGGATTTCCGAAAACATCGTTTTCACCGATGGCGCAGCTTTGCCTCATAGACAACTTCGTTAATTCCGATGAACTCTTAAGCCCCGCACTGAAAAGAATACTGACAAACTGGTAGGTTTCAAAAAAGTCCATTTCGTCGTTGCCGTTGCCAGCAAAGGTAAAAAAGTTAGCTTCCATAAAACTGCGCTCAGCCGTCTTGATCGAACGTAAATCATAAGTCCGTAGGGCCTCATCAACATCACACAAACTCGCATTGGGATCAGCTAATCGTGAATCAAAAGCTTTCAAATCACGCCCCAGCTCACTGAAGTCTTCATACCAATCAATAAGTCCCACTTTGTTCATTTTAGCCAGAGTGATCAGTTCATTGGAGTCTGCTCCATAGCCAATGAGCAACAGCCGCGAGAGAGCTCGCATAAAATTGAGCTTGGTTAAAGACTTCCACGAATAGCGCCAATTTTCTGGCGCACCTTCCACGACGAAAAGTCCCTCTGCACTGAAATTCACCAAGGGCTTCTTTCTTAGCAAATTGCCAAGATCTAACCACGATTTCTTCATGGCACTTCGTTCCAGCGCGTCCCGAGAAATCCCTTTTTCAATCACAAAATCTATTTTGAATTGGCTATAGGACTTCAAAAGTTTTTCCTGCGTCAAATGATCCTTTTCACCGCCAACGACATGATCTACGAAAGACTGAGTCATACGCCAAATATTGAACTCGCGATCAATTGCCGCCAGATGCTTTTGCTCCAACCCTAAAAGTCCTCGGGTGTCGCCCTTTCTCATCGGTTCAAGAATTTTAACTAAAACCAAACGATAGGTTTTTTTCAGAGACTCAGGCTTAATCCCCCACGGGGTTCGCGGTAGAAGCACATCAATTAAAGTGTCCACGTCCTGCAATGGAATCCTTCCGGAGACTTTCATCTGATGAGAATCTTTTAGCAGTGCCAAGGCTTCGGATACAAACTGACTCAATTGACGAAGATCCACTTCGTTATCGATATTCACATCGCGAATCACATACGTGTACTTCAGGGCCAGCTCGTATAGATTGATAAAACTATCTAATCCCTCTTTCCACTGATACAAATTTACCAACTGTGCGTGGCGACCGATCAACACACCTTTGATCGCCTCCACCATGGGCATCCACTCGCCCATATTTTCATAAGGAGCAACGGGTTCATTGCCGCGAATAAAATCAGAGAGACCCATCGCGGCGATTTTAAGATCCTCAAAGCTATAGTCCGACTTTGCAAATTGCGTTTTTTCCAAGAGCCGATGCAAGCCTCCCCGCAACTGAGAAATAGCATTTGCAATTTGTTCCCATTTGGCTTCGGTCTTCAACGCTTGGTTTAAGAGAATACGAATGTGCGGACTCAATAAAATTGCCTCGTCGCGCACAATGGCTAAAAGGTCTATCAAGGCAGTGATTTCCGTCTTAGTGATGAAATTTTGGGAGCCTCCGAGCAAGGCTTTTTTCATTTTCATCAACTCTTTTGCAAACTCAGGAGTTACATTGTTTTCTTTTAAAAAATACTTTCCAAAGAACAGTCGCATTTCTTCCATAGTGTAGGCATTTGGAATGGAGCCATAGGTTTTTGCTTGAAAATAAACCAAGGCTTCGCTTACGCAGTTAAAGCTTGTTCGTATGTCATCCTCTTTCCCCTCACCTGCAGAAAACTCTTTCAAAGCATCGGGCATTTTTTTAAGGCAAGAGAAACGTGTATCAGAAAGCTCAATGACTTGCGCCTCGCGTTTTGTTCCCTCTAAAAACTCGCTGCACCCTACTGAGCTCAGTGCGCCCAGGACGAAAATACTACTCAAAAAAATGCTCAGAAGATTTCGGCTAAAAGACATAGCCGGCTCCTAGCATCAAGCGGTCGTTATTTTCAAATTGAGAAATCTCGTTGAGACCTTCGCTTTTTTCCGCCGCCTTCACGACCTGAGCTTCGGCAATCAGCGACCACAAGCCAGACAGGCGAAGTTTCGCATTGAAGCGCACGAGCTGAAAATCGCCGTTATCCGGAGCTGTATAGCTGACCTTTCCGATCAATCGACGGGCCTTCGCAAATGCCCATGACGTCAGCATCGAGATTTGATTGGCTTGGCGAAAGGGATAGCGCGCCATCAACGGAGTACCATTGGGATTGGCGAGTTCACCCTCTTCTGAAACTTGCCCGCCGAATATATCCAGTCTCTGTATATTGAAAGCAACGCGCCCCAAGTCCCACTCGATAAACGGAGCCACAAGTTGGGCCGGCGTATAAATAGGATGAGTCCACGAGGAGTCAAAGGTGTTATCCTTAGTCGGCATCTCATAGATATAACTGACACCCATTCGAGTTGTTGCCGCTTTATAGACGACGTCACCACCGAACAATGAGTGATAATACACTTGCGGCATCAAATCGACATTGCCCTTTAACTGAGCCAGATCCAAACTTCCTTGATACCCTACAGCCAACTGATTAATAGGCTTGAAGACATAACTTAATTGCGCCCTTAAACCTTGGGGATCTCCAAAGGAAACTTTTGTTCCAAACGAGTTTTGCAGTACAACCTGCGATTCGCTGGGACGTTGAAATTGATATTCAATAGCCGTCGCCTCTTGCCAAATTCGAATACTTTCTGGTGGTCGACGAAACCAAGGATTTCCCTTTACAAATTGTCCGTCTTTGATCTCGAAGCTCGGTCCTTGATCGGGAATAAAAAAAGGCGAGGCAAAAAGTGTGAAGCTAACGTAGGGTCGATCCAACTGCCAAAAAAATCCCGTTAGACCTTGGCGCTCAGGCGCCAACGGATTCCATTTAAAAAGAGGTTCCCAGATACCAAAATCCCACTGCGCATCCAGCTCACTCCAAAGCAGGCGCTTTCGTCCAATAAAGAACACTTCATTCTCACTTTGACGAGTTTCCACATAGATTTCGGGAATATTTAGATAGTTAAGTAGTGGAGCTCCGACAGCCACGCCCGCTGAGATATCCATCTTCAAAGTTTGTTCAGAAAAAGATTCTGTTTTTAATTGGGCCCCGACAAATTGATAACTGGTTTTTTCAGTGGCTTCAAAGGCAGGACTTATAAAGGAGTCCGAAAAGGCTCGCATCTCTGTTTTGATTTGCGCAAAAGCATGACTAGGCGCCAAGCCCAGGACGCAGCTCAAAAAGGTCTTTATAATAGATATACGAGTTCCTGAAATAGGCATTCGCCTCCTCATTCATGGCTTATTCATCAAAGCTTGTGCCATGGTCAGGTCGCCTGCAGGACACCTCCCTTGCCAACTTTTAAACAAGTGACCTTTTTCGCCGCTTTTGCTATGTTTTGAAAGATGCCAAAAATCGGTTCCAAAACTGCCTCATTTTTAATCATTCGCTTTTCCAGCTTTGGGGATGTGGTGCAAACGCTCAGCGTTCCTTCCGCGATTAAAAAGGCCTTCCCGGGGGCCGAGGTTCAGTGGGTGACTCGTGATGACATGGCTCCCCTGTTGGAAAACCATTCTTCGATTGATAAGATTTGGCGCTTTAATCGCAAACTCGGCATCGTGGGCTTGATTCGATTGTCGTTAGAAATGAAGCGACAAAATTTCACCCATATTTATGATGCTCACAACAATCTCCGCTCACGAATCATTTCGACGATCTTGCGTCCTCTGGGTTTTTTAGGGTTGGGACCGCAGTTTATCCGTCGCTCGATCCGACGTTGGAAACGATTTTTACTTTTCCGCTTGCGCATCAATACTTTTGAAATGCCATTTTCAGGTCAACGCGATCTCTTAGAGCCGTTGCAAAAGTGGGGGATTTCAAAAACCGCACCTGCAGCTCCTCAGCTTTTTTTAAGTTCAGAAGTATTAGAAAAGGCTCGCGAAATTTTAGGCACCTATAGCGACTTTATCGCGCTCGCCCCTTCAGCTGCTTATTTTTTAAAACGCTGGCCTCAAGAATACTGGCAAGAGTTGATATTACTTTTGCCACATCAGCGCTTCGTTTTACTCGGTGGCCCAGAGGATACATTTATCGAAAATATCCGCAGCGTGGCCCCCGACCGCGTGCTCAATCTGGCAGGAAAATGTTCACTTCAAGTTAGTAGTGGGGTTATTGCCTGGAGCAAAACCTTGATCGCTAACGACACGGGTCTTTTGCATGTGGCAGAGCAATTGGGCAAAAGGACGATCGCCTTGATGGGTCCTGCGCCCTTTGGATTCCCTTCGCGCCCCTCCACTCAAGTCATGGAAATCATGTTGCCCTGTCGTCCCTGCAGCAAACATGGCCAAGGGCCCTGCGTGAACAAAGAAAAGTATCACCAGTGCTTGGTCGACATCACGCCTGCAATGATGGTGATGCAATTACGCGCCCTTCACGGGGTGTCCCTGTGAAGAAGTTCATGTACCTTTTTTACTCTCGTTTGGCCGTGCCCTTTTCACTTTTTCTGATGCAACTTCTGCGACCTCTTTTAAACGGCAAGCTCCGAGAAATGATAGAAGACAAAAACTCGGGGTTTTATAAAATCAAAAAACCGCACAGTGAAAATGAGTTGGCCTTGGCTCGCCCTCTTTGGATTCATGCGGCCAGCGGCGAAATCGAATATGCCCGTCCCGTGATTCGCGAATTTAAGAAATCGTATCCGGATGCGCCGGTGATGGTCACCTATTCTTCACCTTCGGCTAAAAAAATTCTTGAAAGCTTGCATGATGTGGATCTGTGGGCGGCCTTGCCTTGGGATGTTGAGTCTTTGATGCAGGATTTTATTAGCAAATGGAATCCCCGCGCTTTGCTCTTTGCCAGAACTGATGTTTGGCCCACGCTGGCTGTTGTCGCAAAGTCGCGCCAACTGCCGACACTTTTATTCTCGGCAACTTTTGCTGACAACTCGTCTCGCCTCTCGGGAGCAACGCGATTCTTGACCGCTCACTCCCTAGAGTGCCTAGGACAAATTCACTGTGTATCTGATGAGGACCGGAAAAATTTAGACTTCCTGCATTTGCAAACTCCCATTGCCGTTTCGGGTGACACTCGCTTTGATCAAGTCTTTCACCGTTTAGAAAATCCACGCGAATTAAAAAACTCTTTGATGCCCCAAACCGAAGATTTTGTTTTTATCGCAGGCTCCACTTGGGCCGAGGACGAAGCCGTGCTTTTGCCGACCTTGGTATCACTTAAAAAACACAAGATTAAAGTTATACTGGCCCCTCATGAAGTGGGTGCGGATCACTTGCTTGAGCTGCAAAAAGAACTGACTCAACTGGGACTTTCTTCAATTCTGTATTCGACGGCGGAAACCTGGCAGGACGAAGTTCTTATTATCGATCGCGTGGGAATTTTAGCTGAACTTTACACTTGGTCTGATATTGCCTTCGTTGGTGGTTCTTTCAAAAAGCAAGTACACAGTGTCATGGAAGCCCTGGCCGCGGGACTGCCTGTGATGGTGGGACCTCATCATCGCAACAATCGTGAGGCTTTATTTTATCAAAAGAAAACTTACTCTGCCGGTATGGTTGTGCAAGTGGTTCACACTTCTGCAGATGTTCAAGTGTTGGTGGAAAGACTACGCAAAAAGCTTTTGCAGATCCCCCAAATTAAGGCTGAAATTCGCAGTGAAGTCAGTCGGAATAAGAATTCCACCCTGAGGGTTTTAACCGCGATCGAAGAGATATTGAAGTAAGATAGCCAGTATAGACAGACAGCCCCAACAGAACCGCCTCAGGATCATGAAAACCAGACCAAGAGCTAGGCAGATGGCTGCAGCTCGGGACACTAAATAAAATCAGGACCATAAATTACCGAAATATTCTGATTTTTTTCGAATTAGGATTCCGATAAAACAAGTGAGCCTTTTTTTACAACATTCTCAATAACTGAGGTACTTATGAAAGCACTCATCTTGTTTATTTTAGCCGCTTCTATTGGAAACTTCGCCATTGCGAAAGACATCAAAGCAGAGAAACGAACTCCGGCAGCCGTTGAAGAGTTTAGCGGATCAGTTGAAGTCAATGTGACGACTACTGGAACTTCGCTTTTTAAACATGACATTGTTCAGATCATCGACCGAACAAATAATGTCGTCTGCTACGGTAAAGTCAGCAAAGATTCATCCACAATGTCTTGCCTGCCAATGAAGAGTTATTAAACTCCTGCCCACAAAAGCAGCAATAAGAGGCGAGGTTCCTTCAACAATCTCCAGGGGCCCCGGTTTCTGTTCGGCCCCCGTATTACAAATCTGGCCAAAAAAGGCCTCCAAATATTGTCACCTGTTAAAATTCTGTAAGTAATAAGCAACCCCGTCGGTTTGGCCCCTTTTTCTGCGTGCATGGAACTTGAAGTAGAAGGAGTTGGAACTGAATGGGGTTTTTAATGATCAGAGCCTTGAGTATCATATTGAGTCTGCCTCTCTTTTTGGCCTTGCCCGCTTTGGCGCAAGTTCAAACGAGCACAGCTATGCTGAAAAGGGACGCGGGTCCTTTGAGTGGTGAGTGGCGCATGAGCCTCTCCGGCACGGACTCTAGCGACCTTCAGAGCCAATCCAAGGTGGTCGACTTCAAGCTCGAATTGAAGTCCCTGTATCACCTCCTACCCTCCCTCGCTTTTGACTTTCAACCAGCCTTGCGTTTAGAGAGTGGCCAGTCTCAATCTATTGATTCAGGAGCCGATTCAGCAGAAAACAAAATCCTTCTGACTCAAGCTGCTGTGCGCTTTCAGCCTCTTTCCGTCTTTACACTAAGTGCGGGAGCCTTGAATCAACAAACCCATCATACTCGTTTATTAGTGGACAACTTGGCCTTCCCGGCAGCTCGTTCTGAGCTGCTTTTAAAGACAAGCGGTCTCGAGTCAGGCCTGGTCCTGGAATCAGCGATCCCAACGTCTTCATCTTTGAGTACAAATACGAGTTCATTAGAATCGACCCCGAGCTTGAATTCTGCTTCGTTGAAGTT
>JBBKWD010000153.1:0-10719 GCA_037968775.1 Bdellovibrio sp. | reverse complement strand
CGAATCACGACGGCCGTCTCGGACCAATCTAAAGTCGTCAAGCCCGCAGCCAACGCCTTGGTGGTCAAACCTTGAAAGAAAGCTTCCGTTTCCTTTAAGGCCTCATTCATTCCCGCGGTTACGAGTTGAGCTACGAATATCTGAGATCTTTTTCCCTGTTGCTCGACCAAATAGTAATCCAGCACCAAGCCCGGGATATAGTCAGATTCCCCGAAAGCCATGCGAAAGCTGCCGCGAAAGCCTGCCGCTTTGCGAACCTTCCAAGAATTCAATACCTTCTCGTGCAGATAATCAAAGCTCGTCGGCTCTTTATCTTGAATATTAAAGCTCAAGGCTCTGAATGAAATAAGTGAGTGAGGATTGCCGTAACCACGGGCCAAAAACTGCCCCCGCGCGTCTTGCAACTCTACAGGCGTTCCTGCCGGATGCCCCTTAGGGCTAACAGCCAATTCATTAGAGAAAACCCAAGGGTGCCCACTTCGAATTCTTTTATCAGCCCCTTGTCGAAGCCTCCATACTGTCATCATCATTCACCTTCCACTGCAAACACCAAGAGTTCAGTAACTTCGTTCTTAGAAAAATTATTGTCTGACATAACCAAAAGACTGCGGCGGCCATCCGGCAAAGTCGGCCCCCAACTTAAGGCCTCGAAATTTTGCACTTTTTTGTCGGCGCGAAATTTTTCAAGATCTGTTTCGAAATCTATAATTTTTGTTTTTTCTAAAGACACAAACTTAATATCCGACAACTTTTCAGCCGCAAGAACATTCGTCGCCTTGCCCGTTTCCACCAGATACAAACTCACCGTACAGGCCCACGACTTGCCCTGAATACGTACGCCGCGCTCTAGCACCAACAACTTACTTTCCGACAGTGCTAATATCTCGGACACGCCATTAAAGACCTGGGGGCCCTTATCGTTATTCACTAAAGCTGAAGTCGGATAAACCATTTCTTTAGAAATCTTAAACTTTGAGCTCTCAGTGCTTTCAAATTGCAACAGGCGAACGAAACTACCCTCAACCCCGGCTTTTTCATCTTGAACTAAGGGCGCTTCCGTGATCGCAAACAAGCTGTTTCCAATACTCGTCAGGCCTTCGAACGAAAGATTATTTTGCACGCCCACTTTTTGCTGGCCGGTAGCTTCAGGAAGATACTTTTTAGGAAGCTCAATTTCCTCAAACCAAGCCCCTGATTTCTGCATTTGAAAAATTCGCGGCATCTGCCGAGGCTTGGCGTTATTATCGCCCTCAGAAGACAGAACCAAGTTTCCATTCGACAACAAAGCCAGGCCTTCCGGATCCAATTCAATCAAGTTATTACCAGAAGCCTTTGAATTTAAGCCTTCTGCTTTGACCTGGGGAACCTCGTTTTTTGCAGTATTTACGGTCGGAACTTTTGAAATAAATTGAACAGCTTTGGGTGAAAGCAGAATCTTTGATTTTTCAATCTTCAAGGTGAATTCAAAAAATCGCGGCTCGCCATTGCGGCCTTTGTCATCTGAAAGAGCGTACAGAATACCTCTATCCCAAACAATTCCCGAAAGCCCCCCGATTTCTGATTTCTGAAATCGAGTTCCCGTTTTAATCGAGGTCTCCCCAACATAGTGCAATTGCAAAGCGCTGACCGACAGGCCCACCAACGTCACTCCGACAAAAGCAAGCAGGCACCCCGCTAAGGAGTTTAACTTCTCCAACGAAGTTCGCTTTCTTTCACCGGATGTTGAAAAGCGCGTTTTTCTTCCACATGAGCTTGGTATTCTGTCTTTAAAGCATAATACCATTTCGCCTGCGTATCAGAATCTTTGATCAGCATCAAACTTGGATCGTATTTAAGCCCCTCTTGCTGCTTGGTCACAGCATCCATGTCCTGACCCAAAAAGTTTTTTGAGAAAATATGCAAAGCAGGCTTCAGCAAAGACAACCAAGGGATATCCCAATAAACCAGTTGCGTGATTCGTGTGTTCATCTCGTCAACTGGAGTCAACGCTGTGTAAGAATAAAAATTTCTTCTACCAACCTGGACATGCTCCACACGGACAGAAGGTAAAGAGAAAGTAATCTCTGTCGTCGGGGCTCCGCCTAAAATTTTATAGGCTTTGGAGTTTTTCGAAGGCTGATGGCGAACCATCTGAAAGCCATAGTCCACCGGAGCAAACTTTTTTCTTTTCTCTAGCATTGTTTTTTCTGAACGCCAGAACCAACTTTTATGAACATAGGGACCATGCGCTGGATCCATCAGACCAATAACGGCATGATCGAGGTGACAAGGGAAGTTAACGACATAGGTGAGCTTCGGCTTGATATCACTGCCAAAGGCCTGCATCACTGGAATTTTCGGCGCCGCCGCTGGATCCGCGTTTTTTTCGCCAACGAAAACCCAAATCAACCCCTGATCTTCATGAACAGGATAAGAACGCACTTTAATTTTCGTAGGATCCAAAGTTTGATCAGGAACTAAGGAAGGAATTTCCGTACAAGTCCCCGTGCAATCAAATTTCCAACCGTGGTAAGGACACTCCAGCTGATCATTCACGACTCGGCCATAACTCAATGGAATCCCGCGGTGAGGACAGATGTCTCGCATGGCAGCGACTTTGCCTTTTGAATCGCGATAAAAAACAATCGGTTCGCCTAAGATTTTGCGAGCTTGAGCTTTGTTCACAGCAAGCTCATGACTAGGCAGACCTAGATACCAAACGTTGCGTAAAAAACCAGTGTACATTCTTTTTTACCTCTAGAGAATAACTTAGCGAAGTCCTGCTCTTTTTTCAGCAAGCAGGCAAGTGTTTTGTAAAAGAGTGGTGATGGTCATAGGGCCAACTCCACCAGGTACTGGGGTCGCGGCACGCACCCACCCCTCGAGCTCTGAAAAGCGAACATCTCCGCTGAGCCCTTCGCCTGATCCCGATCCATGCATTCCCACATCGATCACAATAGCATCTTTTTTAAAATCATCTTTTCCCAGCATCCCGGCTTTACCAGCAGCCACAACAACCAGATCCGCCTGGCGAGTGAATTCTGACACATTCTTAGTTTTAGAATGGCAGATCGTCACAGTGGCATTGGCTTCCATCAACAGTTGAGCCATCGGCTTTCCCACGATATTGCTTCTGCCCACGACGACAGCCTTGAGACCCTCAATACGAATGCCATAGTGACGCAAAATACTCATAACCCCGGCGGGGGTACAGGGTTGGACATAAGGTTTTCCTGAATAGAAATAACCTTGCGCCACATAGGTCAATGCATCGGCATCTTTTTCTGGCGATAAGTCTTTTAGGACTTCACTGGCATCTAAAGTTTTGGGCAAAGGCAATTGCACTAAAATGCCGTCAATAGAGTCATCTTGATTTAAAACCGCCAGCAAATTTTTGAGTTCTTGTTGGGTCGTAGTCGCAGGTAGTTTATGAATAGTCGAAGACATACCGACTTTTTCACACGCGAGTTTTTTGTTGCGAACATAGACTTCACTGGCTTTGTCGTCCCCCACCAGAACCACCGCTAGATGGGGTGAGCGTCCAACTTGGGACTTGAAAGTTTGAATTCGCGGAATAAGGCTTTCACGGATCGTTTTCGACACTTCTTTGCCATCTAAAACAAGCACTGCCCACCTCCACGTTGTGAGCACCTAATTTCCCGTATTATCCGAAGAAATTCAATGACTTATTGCCTAATGCAGCACCCAATCCATTGCTGATAATGACAGACTTTGTTCTTGTGAGTCGCCTTGAAGTGTTGTACAAACCCTTTAAACCACTAGGGGATTTTAAAATGGCTGAAAAAGTTAAACTTTCAAAAGACGGCAGTTCCATCGATTTCATTCAATCGGACAGCCTTCCAACATCCTTAAAAAAATTCCGTCAGAGCCCAGAGATTGAAGGCTTCTATCGCTTCGTTTACGAAAACGATTTGCAAAAAGAAACTTTCGATATCTTGGATCGGATTATTTTCCAGCGTAAGGCTAAAAAAGCTGACGCTAAAAAAGAAGCCGCTCTTGCAGCTAAGGTCGAAAAGGCCGCCGCTAAAAAGACTGACTCTAAAAAAGTAGACACTAAAAAGAAAAAATAGTTCGTACAAGGTCCGGTCTTCCGGACCTTTTCTTTTCTACAGCTAAGACTGAGCTGGTTCCGTTCTTTGCTCTCCCCATCTCCTGAAAAGGAGATCCCATGAAAAAACTTATCAAAAATAATAAAGGCCAAGGCCTTATTGAATATCTCATCATCGTTGCTATTGTCGCAGTCGGCAGTATTGCAGTTATGAAAACCGTCGGTGGAAATATCAATGTCCAGTTCGCCAACGTCGCACAAGCCCTTACTGGACAGGCCGGTAAAAAGTCGCATCATGAAGTCACCGACTCGCTTTATAAAAAACGCGATTTCAGCAACTTCTTTGAAGGATCCGTCAGCAATAAAAAGTCTAAATAGTTATGAAAGCTCCTCTCTCAAACCAAAAAGGTCAGGCGCTAGCAGAGGCAGCACTTTCGCTGCCTCTGCTAGTGATAGCTTTTTCTGCTATGCTCATTTTGACTTACCGAGGGGCTTTATATTATTTCGCCGACCATCAAGCCCATGAGGCTATAATCTGTCTTGATGATGATTCGGTTCAGAATTGCCGAGGCCGCTACGAAAGAAGTTTCAAAAAAGTTATATTCTTGGGACTGCGCTATAAAGTGAAACTCAGCCGCAACTCCCAGCAAGGCCAAGCCTTTTTCGAAGTAGATCTTAAGCCTCCTTTGAAAATTGAAAAATCAATTTCGTTTCCTCTCACAAAGAATCTCTAATGAAATTATCCAACAACAAAGGCTATGCCCTCGCCATGATACTTGCTCTTTTACCTGCTGTTGTCGGGCTGTTTTTTTTGGCTTTCACAGTTGTGGGGCTTACACAGTTTGATCAAGCAACAAAATATGCCTGTCGAGAATCGGGTTTAAAAGCCCAAGACAAAGTGGCCGTTCTACTGAGAACTCTTTTAGGACTGAATACTTTGGCGACAACATTAAAAGCTGAAGCCATCGCAGCAAATATAGCGCTGATAATTGCCACAGCGTCTTTAGAACCCGAGCCAATTCGTCGGGCTTACAATTTCAAAAAAAAGGTCGATGATCAGCGGCGTGCTTTGGATAAACGCCAAAAACAAATCGTTTCTGCTAGTAACAACCTCTTGCGGCTGGCGCATATTTCCGGACACACCCAAATTACCTTGGCTTCCAGGAAAGGGCTTCCCAACATCCCCTTTTTAAAGCTGACGTTTCGCCAACAGCTCGGCAAAGCCCCCCGCCTGTCCGTCAAACCGGACAGTTCGGAACTGGCTCCGACTTACAGCCCCCTCCCCGACCTAGAGTCCCGACAGGCCCTTGCACACAAATGGCAATACCTAGTGTCCGTTCGCAATCCCTTTCAGATGTTCTTAGATGGAAAGATTGAATTCCAGAGATCCTGCGAGGTGACGCTTAAGAAAGAAGGTAGTTCGTGGATTGCAAAAATCAGAAGGGACAGGTCCTCATTGAGGTGAGTTTGGTCTGCTTCTTACTCATGCTGGTCTTTTTTGCTGGCGCCAGCAGCATGACGTCTTTTAAGGACAGCTCGGCTCAATATCAGTTTTCAAAGAAAAAGACACACAAAGTGCAGGATAAGTTTTATGAAAAAAATAAATTTAAAAGACATTAAGACCAAACATCTGCATATCGCCTTTATCGCTATTGGCGGACTTTGTTGGGCCCTGAGCGTTCTGTCAGGAGACTCTTCCGTCGAGACGACCTTGCCCACTTCCGCCCCGCCGTCAGTAGACACATTTATTCCCGCGGGACATGTCCTAGTCCCGATTCAGATCGCCAATGCCGAGTCACTAACCTCATTAGTCGGCGACGTCGGGGGGGTCGTGGATCTTTACCTTGCCACGACGGAACTCCAAAAAGGTGGGCTCAAAGTCGCCACAAAACTAAAGCTATTGCGGGCACCGCTGAATCCCGAACAATACGCGGTCCTGGTTCGCGACGACGAAAGTTCGCGGCTGCTGGCCTATACGGGCCCCTTTGTGGCGGTCGTGCAAAATCCCGACGCCAAGGGCACGGCGCTTTCCCAGAATACCAAAAAATCAATTCGCATTGAATATCAGAACTAGGAGTTTCTATGAAAAAAATTAATTTTCCACTCGCTATTTTTTTAATTCAATTTGCGGTTCATTTTCAGGCCCTGGCTACACCGGTTGTCCTAGCACCCGGAGTAAGTCCGCAGGAGTTTCAAGCTTCTCTGCACAGTAATTCGTCGCTTGTGAGTATCCTTGAGATCTTCAAACGTCGAGCCTTAGAACCGTCACCTCAAGAGGAAAAACTTTATACTTTGGCGGACCAGCTTTCGCTGCCGACTCCAGCGATTATTGCCCAGATTAAGAACGTACATGAAAACTCCCGGCTTTCCGCAACGGGTGTCTTGTTTATTCGTGATTTACTAGAAAAAATTTCGTCGCGTTCATTTTCCAAGCTTGAGAAAAATGAAATTGAATCCCTCTATTGCATGGGGGAAAGCCTTGTCGCGGATAAAGCTTCCCGGTGTAGTCTGACGGGCCTAGCTTCGTCGGAAATCAAAAGGCGCTTCCCTTGGGCGGATGGTTTAATTGTAGAATATAAATTTTTTGATTTGAACGATTCGCAAAGTTTGAAGCTTGATAAAATTTCCAACTATCACTTTCAAATTATTTCCCTTACCCACAAGGCGCAAGACTTTTACGGCAGCTACGAACAAATGCTTCAGCAAAATTTCACTCCAGAGACTTGGGTGGCCGGAACCTGTGATGAGTTCTCAAGCTCCGTCGACGACTTCACTTTAAACCAAGAAGCTCTGGCCTACTTTTCCAAGGACTGCTTGAAAGCTGTCAGAAATCCTACGCAAACGGGATCAACAGAGCGTTGGGTTCGAAAAAATCGCCATTGGCTCTATGCCGCTGGTGCGGTTGTTTTAGGAGGCCTTGCCTACTCGATGAAAGATAAAACGGTAGTCGTGAATACGTCTCTATTTAAATAGAAACCTTGAGTTAAATAGAAAGGCTGTTGCCACAAAACACAACTTCTGCAATTTGGTCATTCTGAACAACCGTATAGCTGTCTGCAAATGTCTTGTCCGGATGCGAATGGAACTGCGAGATCTCACCTTTGAGTTTTTTAATGCTTTCAGAAGGACTTTCCTCAAGGGCTTTTACATTGCTAAAAAAAGAAGTCGGTTCAATGGGGCTGTCGCAGCCAAAATAAATCGGCACCTGTGCGGCTCTCAACGCTTCCCATGGAAAGGCGTGGGGATAAAGAACTCCAAGACGTTCTTTCAACCACTTTTTATCACTCAACCAATGACAAGGCTGCATATAGCATTTTACGTGCAATGGCTTCATCATCTGAATGGTTTCAGGTCGCATGACTTGGGCGTGCTCCAGGTTCAAGCGGCCGACAGCACCTTTAGCTGAAAGTTGCCGTGCACAACTGACAATTTGATGGGCTGCTTCATCGCCAATTGTATGCACCGATACTTCTAACTTTTCAGACCAAGCTTTGCGCAAAACCTCTTCGACATCCGCGAGAGACCATAAAGATTTTCCGGATCCTTGTTGAGGATCACCACAATAAGGTTGTGACAACAGGGCCGTTTGTGAGCCCAATGTGCCGTCGTAAAAAATCTTGATTCCCTTTGAACGCAAAAGGGCTGTTTCATTTTTTCTCGTATAAAGACACGACTTCAAGGCCTGATCGAAATCTTTCAAATCATAGATCGTGAAGTTTTCTTCAACAGCCACCGTGAGTAGCTTTTCATTTTCAAGCTCGACCAAAGTATTCCAAAGCTCTTCCGTGCAGGTCATATCACGAATATGCGTGAAGCCCGATCGATTGAACTGTTTGCAAGCCGCGATCAATTGATGACGAACTTGTTCATGGGAGTAGCCCGGAATATTGCCATAGGCGCGCAAGTGTTCCGTCTCTGACAGCAGTCCTGAGTTGGATTGGATATTTAGTTTTTCAATAGCCTTTGAATTCACCCAAGAGGAATGGCCATCAACGCGAGTGAAGAGAACTGGAAAGTCAGGGAAGGCCTGATCAAGCAATTGCAGATTGAATCCCTCTTGTGTGCTCCAGCTCAACTCATTCCAACCAAAGCCAAACAACCACTCACCGCGAAATTGTGCGGGAGCAGGGACAACTTTTAAAACATCGTGGGGACAGGTCATGAAATTCAAATTCAAACCCAAGCTCCACTCTCCGGTAGCTTGAAAATGCGTATGACTATCATAGAGTCGAGGAATGACGAAATTCCGAGGGAGAGTGGTCTTTAAATGCATAAGGCCCTCTGTTTTAGCAGAGGGCCTTGATAAGTCATTAATATTTTAGAAAAGAGTAAATTCAATTTGTGAGATCGAATTAACGAGGAGCTAAGATAGTTCCACTGCCTGTTGTTCCGTTGCCATAGCCCGGTGCTGGAATCGCTCCGCCACCCACTGCTGATCCGTATCCAGTTCCATAACCAGGAGCGATGATCGCACCACCACCGCCAATGCCGCCACCGATTCCACCGCCGATATAGCCAGTTGATCCGTAACCGTATTGCACTTGTTGGATTCTAGACATAATGCCGTAAAGCTCTTGCTGTAAGCTGTTAACAACTTGCTGCTTTTGCTGCGCTTGTTGCATCGCTATTTGCTGCTGTTGCATATAAGACTGGTATTGGCTCATTTGGGCTTGCATCATCTGCTGTTGCATTTGCATCATGCCTAAACTTCCAGTGGCCATACCACCGTCCATCATAGAACCCATCATCATTCCTGGCATCATGCCGCCTGCCATCATTCCTGGCATCATCATTCCACCGCTTGCCATCATACCCGGCATCATTCCGCCAGCCATCATTCCCGGCATCATCATTCCATTGCCCATCATGTAGCCGCCGCCCGACATCATACCGATGCCGCCGTTGACCATCATGCCATTCATCATTCCTGGCATCATCATTCCGTTGCCCATCATGTAGCCGCCGCCGCCCATCATGTTACCCATCATGTTGCCGCCACCCATCATCATGCCACCGGACATCATCATTCCGCCGCCCATGCCCGGATACATTCCACCCATCGGTCCGTTCATACCCCAAGGACCCATGCCTGGATTGTACATTCCGCCACCGTAAGGATTCATTCCACCCATACCATAGGGATTTCCCCACATGCCGTTGCCCATCGCACTTCCGTAAGGACCCATCATTCCATAAGGTCCGCCGTTATTGCCTGCGCAACCGAAGCCACCAGCACCGATGCCAGAGCCAACAGCTCCGTAAATACCACCGCCACCGCCATTGATTGCTTGGCTCAAGCCTGTCGCAATAAATGGTAGTCCCATGCCCCATGTCGGCATTGGGTTGGTTGGAAATCCAATATTAGAATTATAATCAGCGACCATCTCATTGGTTCTGTGTCCCATGTACACAGCAGCTAATCCCACTCCGACATTGCCAAGAACACTGCCCCAGTTGGTCTCAGGTTTTTGTTGGCGATAGCCATTTCCTGAGCCCACGCAATTCGTACAGATGCCGCCCTCAAGAGCTTCTCTGCGAGCTTCACGCGCTTCTTCACGAGCATCACGTTTGTAGTCCGCGACTCTTTCTTTCATGTCTTCAATACTGCGCTCTAGATTTTCGATATCACGACGAAGCTTGACTGCTTTGTCCGTATTTTTAGAATAGTCCGTTAGTGATTTCGAACAATCTTGAACAGTCACACGACTGCGTTCGCTGTTACGGAACTCCTTGCCACCACAAACTGCGGCAGGCTTCACTCCACCCGCCTTGGTTTTACTGACAACGCGATTCCACTGATCAAGTGTAAAGCCTTCGATTTCTTCAGCTTGTTCGTTCGTAGGACATTGAGAAATAGATTCGCCGCCTTCAGTGCCAGCCATGTCGCCAGAAGTGCCCTTGTATTGGCAATACTTAATTCCTTCATCGATATGGCGGAACATAAAGTCCGTATAATCGGCAGAAATTAGCTCTTCAACATCTTGACGATTGCGAGTCAACTTACGATCCGTTGACTTTAATTCATCCTTTTTGGATTTGATTTGGTATTTGGCTTCTTGAATCGAAGCATTCATTTCTTCGATGTCTTCTTGTATGTCGGTAGCACCTTCTGCTGCTCCGTAATTATACGGGCAAGCCTGCATTCCACCCCACATACCAGTACCGTATTGTTGAGCTTGGGCATTCACTGCTAAGCTTGTCACTATTGTGAAAGGCATCGCAATTCGCATCCATAACTTCATAACTAAATCTCCTGCAAAGGATAAAAAAACTCTATCGTTTCACTTATCGTCAGGAGAAAAGGCAGACTTGACTCAAAACTAGTCAAAGCCGTTAAAAGCTCACGAAACTAGACTGTCGTCCTGCACTGGACCAGCAAGCTCGCGGCACTACCCATTCATCATCCATGACAACATGAGGCCTCGTGCAAAATACTTTGCACGCTGCTGTCTCAAATTCTACACTACATTATATGACGAAGCACACGATACTTTGTGTAGATGACGAAATTGATAACGTAGACGCCCTGGAAAGACTCTTTCGCAGGAAGTATTCCGTCCTAAAGGCTACCTCCGCAAAGGAAGCTCTGGTGCTTCTCGACGAACATCCGGGACCAGTTTCGCTGATCATCACTGACCAACGAATGCCTGAAATGACTGGTGTTGAGTTTT
>JBBKWD010000152.1:0-3431 GCA_037968775.1 Bdellovibrio sp. | reverse complement strand
ATCGCGACCGCCGTCACGACCAACTTTGTGACCCATCTTTCCATCACGGCCACCATCGCGGCCGTCCTTGCCACCCTTTCCATCGCGACCGCCGTCACGACCATCTTTGTGGCCCATCTTTCCATCGCGACCACCATCACGATTACCTACTTTATTGCCTTCCTTGCCGCCATGATTGCCATCTTTCGATCCGCCTTCACGACCGCCTGATTTACTGCCTTCGTTAGATCCATTTTTACCACCACTCTGGGGCGGCTGGCTTGGACCTTTATTATCTTTGCTACCTGAATTTGCGTTACTGTGACTTCCACTTCCTTCAGATCCGCTCCCTTTGCCTTGCTCTACTTTTTTGATCTCGCCATTGTTCTTTAGATACGAGTTGTATCCTTGAAGCTGCGCCCAAGTAGGATTAGCAAAAAGAGTGACGAATCCTGCAAGAAGTAATTTCTTCCTATCTGATCTCACTGTCTTCCTCCTGTTGTTTGTTTCACTTCACTCCTAGGATCCAAGATTCAATTTCCTCATTCAAAAAATGTGGGCAATTTATTCAATAATCTATGGAATGCTTTGTGTGGCTAAATTTACTATTCGAGAAAAAACCGTTTATATAGGGAATTTTCCTATACTTTCAGCCTTTTAATTTGTTACAGAACCAACAGATAGATTACACGAAACTATTTTTTCAAAAAAAAAGTCGCGATAAATCGCGACTTCACAAGAACTTAAAAATTATTAAAGAAGTAGAAACCTAATTCACTCTGGCCGATAACTGCTGAATTTTTTTAGAGTTCCAAACTGATTCAATTTTGAACTTGATCCGATCAATAACTTTTCGAATATCGTCTGAATCTACCATCGCGATCATTGCAACCATCATCACCCATTCAAACATTGCTATTATCATGATCAATTCAATTCCGAGATGCAGCGCAAGTCCACCCAACAAAACCCAATATCGCAATTCTTTGATCCACACCAAAGTCCCCAATGAAAACTCAATCACGAGTGTCGACCAAGTAAGCACCTTTAAAACTATCATGTAATTGAGAATTCCCAGCGAAATCCGTACCGACTCGTCGAGCCTCGTAGCTACATACACAGCCGTCCCATCAACCCATTGGGTGCCTTTCATCTTATACAACACTGTTGCAATATAGATGGTGCAAAACTGTATCTGAATCAGTCGTAGCGCCCAGGGGCTCCGCTTCACAGGTATCCTGGGTGCCCGTCCTCGACAAGACTGAATAAATCGATCCAATGAAAACATTTCTCCAGAGGGAGTAAACATCATAAAAAACAATATATTTCTAAATACAATATCTCCCGCATTCATCACGAAATCATTTCTAACATGAAAAGACATAACCGTAGTGAATGCGAGCAACAAAGACGTTCTCGTAAAAAGACCAAAGGTGACGCCTATGGCGGCAAGCAGGTTAATTATCGCCAAAAGAACCGCCGATCTCGGCTCATCAGGTAAATAGTCAAAAAGTGTGAATACGTAGCTAGGTCTATAGTTCACCGATGTTGAAAGAGAAATTAGGGCATCAGAACTATACCAATCGGGCAAGTGCTTCCAAATAACTATAAAATTGTAGATCAACATCAAACCCATTAAAATTCGCAATAGGGCGACATTTTCAATCGATTGAGGTTTGAAGAAGAATGTCCTAATTGCGTTGGTAATCGTGCCGAGCTTCATAGCGAACCTTTGCTGGTGGATAGTAGTAATAGGTCGGCTCTTTCGAATATGTATTGAGCTGACCATGATAAACGAAAAGCTTTTGAGGACGGGCCACGTAGTTGTAGTATCGATAGAACTGAATCATATCAACTTCACGCCCCTGCCCTCTCCCTTCAAGAGCCTCCACGCCCCGAGCCACATATTTTGAAACATCTTTCCAAATATCCGAATAGCTATCTGCCCGAAGATACTTTTCAGCTATCATGCAATAGCGATCTCCACCCAAGATGATGTCCCAAGCATTCATTTTCGTCGGCCGAGGCATACTCCAAATTTCCTGCGAACCATCCTTAAAATAAATGACCCCTTCGATATAGGCATTCAAGGTCGTTGGGTTTGGCGCAAACATACTCCAAGGCTGTTCAAGACCGACAAAATTCATATAAGGGCGAACAGTACGCAAATACAAACGCCCAAATTCACTTTTATCCGGCAGCCCCGCTGTAAAAATAATCATCAAGTTGAGAGCTAAAAATAGACTGATAAAAACTGGCTTTAGCTTCGAAACCGATCGAAAAAAATACCGTCCCATTGATTCCAACCTCCAAAACGTTAGTAACAGAGGCGCGACCGTAAATTAAGGAGCCCGCTCTACGCAAGCGAGAACAAATGGTTTTGAATTAAGATTTTTACACCTAAGCGAATTTGTCTGAGTAAGATTGCGGCCCTGAAATTATTTACAAAGCCGACTTGTCAAAGAGAATGCTTTTGGTAATGAACCCGCCAGTTTATTTAAGATTTTCGATTGTAATCGTCGTCATAACGAACAATATCATCTTCGCCAAAATAGCTTCCCAGTTGTACTTCGACAAACTCCAACACCTGATCACCCGTGTTGCGCATACGATGTTTCGCTCCAAGCGGAATATGCACATGAGTTCCGGCCTTCACTGGTATCACCTGGTCATTCAAGACAACCTCGCCAGAGCCCGCTGTGATAGTCCAATGCTCTTCTCGCTTGGCGTGCGACTGATAGGATAGCTGCGATCGAGGGTTCACCTGAATCACTTTGGATTTGAAATTTTCAGTGTCTTTTAAAACTTCAAATTTCCCCCACGGTCTATATTCATAAATGTGATCTCGGACCAAGGTGGAACTTTGTTGAGCCAAGGACTCAACAACATGGCGAACGTCTTGACTGCTGCCTTTTCTAACCAACATCAGCGCATCCTGAGTATCGACAACAATGACATCGTCCAAGCCAATCATCGAATAGCTTTTTTCTTCGAGACCGAATACGAAATTTCGCTGTGCTTTAACATTGAGAATTTCATGACCCTTCTGCAAACTTGCAACGGCATCCCAAGATCCGACATCGCTCCACCCAAACTCCGAGGGAATACAAGTCAGCTCTTCACCAGACAACTTTTCCATAATCGCGTAGTCGATGGAGATGCTTTGCACTTCAGAATAGATGCTTTCAAGATTTGATAGGTCTGCCGTAAGTTGCCCGATTTGCTTCCACAGCAGAGGCTGGTGCTTCGCGAACAATTCTGCCATATGCGACACTTTGAAAACAAAGATTCCCGCATTCCAACAAAAACTTCCTTGAGCCAAAAACTCTTTGGCTTTTTCAGTATCAGGTTTTTCATGAAATTTCACCACAGAGTAAGCATGTAAAAAACCTTTGTCTTTAATCGCCCCGTTCCGGGTTTGAATATAGCCATAGCCCGTTTCGGGATATGAG
>JBBKWD010000151.1:0-4517 GCA_037968775.1 Bdellovibrio sp. | reverse complement strand
TCGTCAAGGTTGGCGCTGTAGGCTTGAACGGCGGAACCGATAGCGAGGCCGAGGTTTGTCCGGGCGTCCGCCGCCGTCGAGGCCCCGGTTCCGCCGTTGACTATCGCCAGATCGGCCCCGGACCAGTCGCCGTTATTGATGGTCGTCAGGCCGCTGGCATAGGCAAGGCTATTCCATGCCGTCGCGCCATCACCGAACTTGAACTTGCGAGTGTCGGTCTCCAGCCCTAGCTCGCGATCTAGCAGCACCTCATTGCCGGAAGTCCAATCCGCCGCCAGCCGCCCGCGAACCTTAAAGCGGATATTGACGGTCGCGGTCATGGGTCGTTTCCGTCGATAATTACATCAGCCTCGTTGATTGCGATGGTGCTTGTCGCGGACCAGACCGTCCGAACGCCTCGGGCGAAGTAAGCAACCTGCACCTCAAGGGTTTCGCCCAGCGGAACGAGGCCGCTGTAAAGCGTCGGGTCTTCGGTCTGGTCGGTGTGAATGCTCTCGATCCACCCGCCAGAGACCCGCCAACGAAGCGCCCAATCAAGCGTGTCGCCCGCTGGCCCATTGGCGACCACGCTAAGGCGGGCCGTCATATCAAGGCCGCTGGACTCATAGATCGCGGTCACGCTGGCTATCGTCGGGGCGGTTGACGCAGATGGAGGGGTTTCGGCGCTGGAACTCGGAGGGGCAACGCCAGCCTGCGCCATCGCGGCGGCATATTTGGTGTCCGTTTCCTCGCGGAAAGAGATTTTGACCCGGCAGCTAGAAGGGCTCCATGTCCGCTTACGAACCCGAACCTTCGTGCCCTCCAGTAGATATTCCGGCTCGTCCCAGTCGAAGGCGTCGCCCGGCTCAAGCTGCAACATCCACGGCTTGAATGTGACCTCTGCCGAGATACGCTCTCTGGCATTGGCCATTTCCAGATAGGTCAGTTGAGCCGTCTGCGTCGCGGTTGAGGCGTACCGGAAGTCGTACCCTTCGGTCTGCCGCCCACCGTCCTCGTCTTTCCAGTCCTCATTCGTGACCGGCTCAATCGCCGTCATTTCAAAGCGGTGATTTTGGCTCGGAAAACTGCCAATCCCGGTGTTTTTCCGCTCAAGAATCGACGGCCCGAGATTGATTTGCGGAGGGCCTACGGTGTCGGCAGCCGTCGCCGTCAGAACGCTTGTGTGGATAGCGCCGAACGACACGCAAGAGATCATCCCGCTACGCCGCGAGCGCACCGCGCCAGCCGAACGAAGCATATCCTCCAGAACGTCAATCTTGTCCTGATCGGAGAAGGCCACGCCGCCGATGTTCCAGCTATTCGCCTCCGCGATTGTCGCCGCAGCGGTGAACGCCGCCGCGTCGATGGTCGAGGCGGGCGCAGCGATGCCGCCAACCGCGACGCAGGCATAGGGAGCGCCATAGACGGCAGGCGAGGCCCCGTCCGACCCTTCCCATCGGCCATAACACCAGTTGAGAGCCGCGATAGGTCCGACCTCAATCCACGGCCATGATGTCGGGTCGGCAAGATCGGAACCCACGTCGCGCGGGTCATGACCGAACAGCCCATCATAGATCACGAGCGGGCCGGGTATGCCTCCCCGGTACTCGCTTTCCTTGGAATTCTCCTTGCCGGTCCACGCAAAGCAGGGGCGGCCAGAGAGCTTGTGATCCGTAGTCCACCCATCGGCTTGGGCCGTGTGCGCGTTAGTGCCTGTCGGAGAAGTTAGCGCAGCCGAGGGCTGATCTCCCGGCAGGAACTTAAACCACATTTCCCCAACATGGTCACCGATTGTGGCGCGGTCTGACCCGTCAAAGGTCGTGACCTCATCGTCAAACGCGACGCTGACAAGCCCGAGAACAGGACCAGATGCCCCAAGCGTCGCATAGACTGTCTGCCATCGGTTTGTCGGGCCATACCCGACGCGGTAGCGGATGTTCCCGCCGAACCCGCACCGGCCAAACGGGAATGCCAGCGGGGCGTTCGCCTCGTAAGTAAACTCGGTTGCTTTGTTGTCACCGCTGCCTCGGCCCCTCAGAACACCGATAGCGTTGCGCGGTTCGTCCGCTCGCCAATAGACGAGTTTCGGCCCTTCCGTGGCGTACTCGTCCCCACGTTCGCCGGGCCAGACGTATTGACGGAAGGCGTCGGTCTGGCGCTGCTCTTCGTTCGGCTGGAGCCCTCGCGCCTCGCCGGTGATGATGTCGTATTCCAGACCGCGCGTTTTGCCGGTCAAGAGCTTCGGCTGATCCAGTTCGCCAAGGTGGATTTGGTACGGCTCGTCAACCAGAAGGCCCGTCGTCGGGTTCTTCGCCGCAACGTGAATGGTGACCCATCCGCCTTGCGCGTCCGACGATGCCAGAGCCGCCAGTGATGTCAGGTCGGGCGGGGTGATGACGATCTGAACGGGCGAGCCGTCGTCATCAATGCCGTCCGTGATGTCTCCGATTGAGTGCAGAACGCCATAGGTCGCGTCGCGGGCCTTGTAGGTGTTCGCGCCCCACTTGACGAAGCCACGATCAAGCGTCCACCGGATGGTGTGGTCGGGCAAGGTGACTGTGACGAGGTGGACAATCGGCCAACCGGCCTTCATCGCGGCAATGAGGTCGGCGTGCATCAGCCCTCCTCAACCGTGAAACTGTCGGTCATCACCGAGGCGGAAATCCCGGAGACCTGATCGCCATCCTTGACCACCAGCCCTTCAAGGTACGGCTCGGGGATTTCCACCACATCGTTGTCAGCAGGCGGAAGCCAAAGCGAAGGCCAGAAGGTCACCGTTGCCTCGCCCGAGGCATCCGCCACAACCTCAGCCGCGACCAGATGGGCGCTCGGGCCATCCTCTGTGACCAGCGTGAAAAACCAGCCCTTGCGGATCACATAGTGCGGGGTCAGCCCGTCAAGGATCAGGGACGTTCCGGCTTGGTCTGCGCCCTTCACCAGCGGCGTTCCTGGAGCGCCCTTGTCAACGCCCGGCTCGGGAAGCGGAACGCGGATGCGCTCGCCCATGCCCCGCGCGATGTCCACCAGAAGCTCACGCCCGCATTCGGTCGCCAGCACCCCGACATCAACCTCGATAGCGAAGTGGTCGCCGTCCCGGTTCAGCGGAGAGAGCGCACCCCCGACGCCGGAGCGTTGCGTTTCGGAATTGCGGACGAACTTGAGCCCGTAGCCAGTCGCGCGAGGCAGGCGAGGGAGAACAATCGTCACTTGCGGCCTCCCAGCCTGTATTTGGACCGCTGATCGCGGACGCCGTTAACCCGGTCAGCGAAGGACCGGCTTTGCTCGTCCAGAACCCGCTCAAGTCGCGCCACAGCGGCAAGGTCTGCCCCTCGGGCGTCGATGGTTGGGGCGAACGTCATAGAGCCCCCAGCGGAGCCCGAACGGGGCGCAGAGACGCTTGCCGACGCTGCGTTAGCCCTGCCGACCATTCCGCCGTTGGCGAGGCCGGGGATCAGCTCGCTAAGGTCCGCACCGTTGTTCGCCGCTTCCAGATAGGGGCGGTTTTTACGGACGGATGCGGAGTTGTTAACGAACTCCCCCACCGAGAGGTTGCGAAGCTGGTTGTCCTGTCGGGGTCCGCCAACGCCGGTCACCATCCCGCCGTCCGCCATGCCCGCGATGCTGGCCACGTTCGCAGCCGCTACGGCCCCGACGATGGCGGCTTGGACGAAGTTGAACGGGGGCGGCGCAGAGGCCAGCGCCTTTTGCACCGCCAGAACGCCGTCCATCGTGGCTTGCGCCATCGCAGCGGCCTTGCCGAGGGCCGCAATCTTCTTGTTCGATGACCCCTGAAGGGAGGCCAGCGTGTCGAGCATCCCGCGCGTGCCAGAGGTGCGGGCTTCCCAATATTCCGCGTCGATCTGGAGCTTGCGTTGGGCCGCCTCTTCCTCGCTCAACCAGTCGGCTTCGCGAAGGCGCGCAAGCTCTTCATAGGCCGCCGCCGCCGCCTCCGCAGGGTTCGCGCGACCGCCAAGGCCGCCGACAATATCCGCAGCGCGGAGCTGGTCGAAATCGCCCGTTGCCTTGGCGCGGGCCTCGTCTTCCGTCAGGGCCAGACGAAGGCGCAAAATCTCGTTGGTGCGCTCCTCAATCCAGAGGCGGCGCTCCGCATCGCCAAGCGCACCAGCCTCTCCGATCAGGCCCGCGATTTCCCGCTCAAACGAGAGACGGTCCATAAGTTGATCGTTGATCAGTTGAGCATATTCCGCGTCGCGCTCCATCTGGCGTTCACGACCGGCGAGGATGCGATCAACCTCTTCCTCTGCCTTGGCCCGGTCCTCAACCAGCTGTTCCGCAGCCTGAATAAGCGACAAGTGCTCAATAGCTCGCGCGTTCGCATCGGCATATCCCGCCGAGACATACTGCGCCGTTAGTTGCGCGAGTTGCTGACGCTCTTCGGCGGCCTTGATCGCGGCCTCGTCACCCGTCGCGCGGGCGCGGGCGATGTCTTCCTCAAGCGCGAGAGCTTCGCGGGCCTTGGCGATCTGGTCGGCGTTGCTCTTTCCCTTTTTGTCGTCTTCCGCCGCAGCGGCTGGCCG
>JBBKWD010000150.1:0-56108 GCA_037968775.1 Bdellovibrio sp. | reverse complement strand
CGCATTGAATAACACTGTCCAAAAATTCTTTCGAAACTGTGGTTGTTTCTAGCCTGTCGGCAAGCTGATTATATTTGCTGACCAAAAGACCGATTTCATCTTTCGATTGATAGTTGATTTTTTGACTAAGATTGCTGGTACCCAGTTTTTCTAGGCGATCGGTCAAGAGCTGAATAGGTTCGACAACTTTTCCGGTAGCGGCGAAGGTTGCAAAAAAGAACAGGATAAAAATAAGAACGGCTGCGGCGCTGGAGGCGATGGCGATGCGGTCCAAGACAGAAAAGGCTTCGCTTTCATCAATTTTTGTTTGAATAAACCAAAGCTCACCGTTTGGTAAATAGATTTTGCCGATGGAGCGGATGACTTTTTTTGCGCGGTAGTCCGTTCCGAGTTCGCGAACTTCGCTGAGGTTTTCGATTCGCTTGATGTTTTCGTCACCACGATTGGTAGAGAGGACCTCTGCTTCTTGGGAGACCGTGCCACTTTCGACCCGAAAACGTCCCGTATTGCGCAGACTCCAGTCCTCGCCATAAATAAGAGTTTCCCCGGTTTGGCCCATGCCATGCGTGGCCCAGGCAAAATTGTCGCTGGTGATACGATCAATTTCAGAAATGGAAATCTTGAGTATGACGATACCAACAACGGCACCTTGACGAAAGATGGGTGACGACACATACCCTGTCGCATAACTTGGATTGATAGGGTCTTTGTCGAAGTCCAGGAACAGAGTCGAGCTTTCTTGAGCCTTCATGCCCCAGTTGAAGAGGTCACGAAGTTTATTGCCGCCAGGTATGCCATTGATAACCGAAGTGCCATCCTCGATGTCTTTTCGAGTGGTGTAGACGATTTTGCCTTTCGTATTGATTAAGGCCATATCGTAGATGTTGAAATCTAGAACATAGTTATCTAAAAGCCGACGAAAGTCCGAATGGCTATCGAATTTGTGCGAGCGAAAGAGATCATCGGTTTGCTCATGAGAGGAAATTAAATTGATCGCAGTTTGCAAATCTCTAAAGTAGTTTTCGATGGAAGTGGTTTTACTGATACGAATTTGAGTCAGCCGCTCGTAAGTACTGTCGATCACGGTGGACTCGACGATCTTTAGTCCGATGATTGCGACAACGAAAGTCGCAAGAAACACGGAGATCAGGTTAAATAAGAAAATT
Organism: Bdellovibrio sp.; assembly: GCA_037968775.1. Lineage (GTDB taxonomy): Bacteria > Bdellovibrionota > Bdellovibrionia > Bdellovibrionales > Bdellovibrionaceae > Bdellovibrio. The sequence goes on along the minus strand of JBBKWD010000150.1, from coordinate 54,942 downwards.
CTAAGCCGTAATGTCATACCAATGTCTTTAATTTTTATCCCATAGGGAAATAGGGGGCAACGAGTACTTTTCCAACTGGGCCACAAACATCGGTATTTGGCGATTCGGTCGAGCTAAGAAACAACAACGAGTTTTATTTTTTGAACTTTTTGTTGTGCCAACAACCAGGTCAATTGGATGTGGGTTTGAGAGTCAAATCGTCTAGACTTTTGACGTTCAAGAAATTGTTGCAAGGAGCGTGTATTTTCCCACTGGCGCCTGAATTTCTGACGGCTTTCTGGTAGAAATGATTTAGTGAAGTTGGGATAAAAATGAGCCTAAAAGTAGTAATTTCCATTCTTTCAATTGTGACCTTGGTGTCTTGCGCAGACACGAAGTCTTCGAGCCTGTATTTGAGTCCCACTGTCTACTACAAGCCGAGCATTTATCTCAATGAAAAAAGTTGCTCAGCTTCGGACTCTAAAGATTTAGTGGGCCTTTCGGGGCAGGTACTCGAGACCTTGTGCAAGAAGGATTATGACAATTGTCTTTTGCAGGGATCTTGTTTTGTCTACGACAATGATCAAGTGAAGTCTTACAACTATCACTCCCGCCGCGATGGTGTACCACGCTTTGTTCAAGTGGATCTTGACGAGTGTCCTTTCGGATACGGTGTTAAGAATTCTTGTTTGGATCCGTATTTTTCTATTGCGGCGGACTTGTCCATCTACTCCTTGGGGGATGTGATTTTCGTCCCACGCGTAGTCGGAGTAGAGATGCCAAATGGAGAAATTCACGATGGCTTCTTTATCATTCGTGATTCAGGTGGAAGTATAAAAGGCGTCGGTCGTTTTGATTTTTTTACGGGACTTTTTAGTCACCGGGACTCTGAAAACACTCTTTCTAAGCTGGGGTTTAGTGACTCGAATAACAAGTTTGAATTTCGAATGGCGACTCAGGATGAGACACTCAAAATTCGGGAAAATCGGCGGTTTCCACAGATCAAAATGCCCGAACTATCAAACTGAGCCAGTTGAGTTGTTTCTCAAGCGAACTACATTAAAATTACGAATTTTTTCTGCGGGTTTTTGTAAGATTACCGATAACCTATATCGGGAGTAAACAAAACTACTTATGGCTGGGCTCACTGAACAATCTGAGGATGCTCAAAAAAAACGCCTGGCGTATTTGAAGCTGGTCTATTTTGCTGGAATCGCCATAGTTTTGATATATATCCTCCGTTTTAATTTTGAATATGGCATACCCGATTACAATACGGAACTGATCGTTCTTTGGCTGGTGTTGGCGCTTCTTCCTCCCGGGCTTATGTATGGCTATAAAAACTATTTTCTGACGGCGTTGGTAACTTTTTTCTTAGAGACCGTCTTGGTTGTCTATTTGCTTTTTGTTTCGGGCGGAGTCGATGCGCCAGGTGTATTTTGGCTGGCGGTCATACCCCTTGTCGGTGCAATTCTTTTGAATACAACTGGCGCTATTACAGGCTATGTAATGGTCTTTTTTTCGCTGATATTCTTTGGGTATGTAAAGTCAGTTAGCGAAACGCCGCAACTTGTTCTGCAAAAAATTAATTATAGCTTTGAAAAACTATTCAATGTGTCGTTATTCATTTTGTTCGCAGGATATACAACTCATCGCTATGTTCAAGGCGAACTTAGGTACGCCAAGCGTTTGGTAGATAAAAATACGGACATTGAAAATCTATTGCGAGTGCTCCTGCACGATATTGCAAATACTTTGTCTTCAATGACCTACAACCTTTTGAAGGTAAAAGAGGGGACCGAGAGCAACGAACGCTTTCCGCCCACGACAGAGCTCGATAAAATCGAAAAATCGGTTGAAGATATCAACAGCTTGCTGCATCAGGTTCGCCATCTCAAGTCCGTGAAGGACGGCAAAGCAATATTACCGCTGACGCCCTTGGCACTCTGTGAAATTCTGAAAGAAGTTTGCGAAAGTTCGGAAACGATGGCGCAGCGTAAGAATATTCAAATCGTGTTGTCGGAGACAAACGACAAGCTGATGATACTTGGAGAAAAAACAATTTTGAGTACCATCATTCTTCTTAATCTTGTTCATAACGCGGTGAAATTTTCTCGCATCGGCGGAAGAGTTGAATTGCGGGCTGTCGAGAATTCAGAATACGTCATTGTTGAAATTCAAGACTTTGGCGTGGGTATGCCGCAGATTCTTTTGGATCAAATATTTAACGTCAATGTGCCGACAACGCGCTCTGGAACCTTAGGAGAAAAGGGCACGGGCTATGGAATGCCACTTGTAAAAGAGTACCTTCAGATGATGGGAGGATCGATTGAGATCTCGTCCCATGAAGAAACAACCTCGTCCAATCTTCAAGGTACGACGGTTCGCCTGAGCTTCCCGCGTATTTTAGATCAGACGTCCTAGTCTTTCAAAAATTTCAAAACTTTACGGTGTGGATTCACTTTCTTTAGTAGCGGAAGCAAGTTTTTTTACCGGTATTTTTTCTGCAATATGTTCAGCCAGGGCCGCAATGGTCAGGGAAGGATTAGGTCCGATCGAGGTGGGAATTATGCTCCCATCGATAACATAGAGACCTTCATAGCCAAAGACCTCGCCTTGCGTATTCACGAATCCGGTTTCTGCGGTGTCCCCCATCGGGCAGCCACCAAGCGGGTGAACGGCCACAACCTTATTTAAAAGAGTCAGGGGATTGTCGATAAAGATTCCCTCTAGGGCTGCGGCAATTTTTTTCATCTGGCCGCGTAGGCGGGAGTAGTGCAGCTCACTGGGTTTCAGCTTCCAATTTAGAATGGGCTCATTGTCTTCTCGTAAGCTCATTTCGCCGTCAGCCCTATCTCGGCCCATACCAAGCAGAACGTAAAATCGGCGTGCAAATTCGGCGCGATCTAAGGCCTTTACGAAGTCATCACCGACATTTACTTCGGCATGAGCGTCATGCAAGCCGAGTAACCTCATGAAATAGCGCTTGAGATTCATCCACAAGAGTTGCAAGGCTCCTTTGATTGAGGAAAATTGAGGCAGCTTGCCTGACATATACCAGGAAAGGCCGATGGGAAAGCCCGCATCCTCGATATACATGCCGTGTGGATAACCATCGGGATAGCTCTTGTATTTGTACTCAATGGCGGAAGTGATGACGGGGCCATTGCTGGGTTCCACGTCGGGCGTCGTGTTCAAAACAAAGCCCAACAAATCGCCGTTACCGCACCATTTTTTGCCTAACCATTTGTTGAGGTGAGGGAGAGATCCTTTCTTTTTGAGTTTCAAAAGTAAAGAGGTCGAGCCCACGGAGCCTGCGGATACGATGACTTTCCTGCTTTTGAGTTTCACAGTTTCTTGGGGAAATTCAGGAATGATATAAGAAACCTCAAAACCACCGGGAATTTCCTGAATATCAGTGACCTCTGCTTGAGTTCGTATTTCTGCTTGGAACTGATGGTGCGCTCGAAATAAATAATTTAGATCTAAGGTGTTCTTTGCGTGAATATTGCAACCGATGTCACATTCGCCGCACTTCGTACAGCGCGATTGAATGGCTCCGTGAGAGTTTTTTGTTTGATGTCCTGGGAATTCACCCTCAAAGCGCACAGCCAGCGGCGGCAACTGAAAGGAGGCCTTTTCGGTCATGTCTTCCGCTTGCTCCAGATTTTGGGTCACATTTTTGAAAGCTGCGGTTTTGGGCGTGTTGCGATAGTAGGGCACTGATTCAAAGGGATAGGGTTTGGCCTCCATGGTGGAGATCACTTTGTCATAATAGGGCTCTAACATATCTCGCGATACTCCTGCTGGCCATCCATGAAAGAACTCGGCGGGCATTCGGTAAAGAACATTGGCATAGATAAGGCTGCCGCCCCCGAGGCCACTGGCAGTCAGGGTCATGACATCACTTTCAGGCGAGTCACGAAATTCCATCAATCCAAACTTTTGATCTTGAGGGTCCCAGAAAATATTTTGCTGCATTTCACTTGGACGACGTGGGAACTCGTGCATATTCCACTTACGTCCTCTTTCTAGAACGCAAACTTGGTAGCCTTTTTCGGCCAACCGACAGGTCATGACCGAGCCTCCAAATCCCGAACCAATTACAATATAATCTAAATCAAAATTCATTCGTATCCTCATTGGCGGCTGGACTAGGCCACGCAGATTTCAAATTTGGGCAGTACTTCGTGCAGCACATTGAATCGATAATATAAAAGTGCATCGTGCATCATCTTCCAGTTTGAGCGCAGAAAGCTGGGCTTGTAAGTGACGTTTTGAAACTCAAAGTCGTCCAAGCACTCAAACTCGAAAGCTTCTCTGAGCCAGCTATCATTTCCTTCAACAGAGTACTTCCAGACATCCGTGCCGAAGGAAAAGGCCCCTGACAGGATAGCTTGTTGCCATAGGTGCAATCGTTCTTCACCTTCTTCGCAGTCGAACTGAGCAAGTAATTCTTGGATTTTTTCAAGATCGCGATCTTGAACTTTAATGATAGGTAGGTCATGGGCTTGTCGCAGCTCGCGATAAAATTGCAGAACTGCCTGGGCGGCACTTATATAGTCTCGAGGGTTGTCTCTTTGTATTAGTTGTCCCTGCCAGTCGCGATATGCCCACTTTAGGTAGGGGAGATCGGGGTAGCTGAGGACGGTTCCATGTCCTACGGGACTGGTTTCACCGACAAAGGCCGAAGCGATTTTGTCTTTAATTATTTGAAATAAATTTCGTCGATAATATTTTTTTCGATAGTCCATCATTTCCTGATCTACGGCGCCTTCGTCATCGTAAATTTCAGAAACCTTATTGACCTCGTGAGTGATCCCTGCAAATCCCTGGTGTGCCCAAGTGTCGACGAAGGCATGAGTTGTCACACCCAAGAGATGATATCCGTAGGGGCGCTGAAATTCTTTAATGCATTGCTTGGTGACTTCTTGCGCGATCGCGCTGTTCGGGCGACAGATAAGTCGTTGAACATTGGTGTCGGCGCTGTTTTCGTGAACTTGATTCCCTGGTATAAAGTGGAACGGAATCCACACATTGTGATTGGCAAGTTCTCTATAGTTGCGATAGTCCAACATACGATGAGCACTGGCAGTGAACTGATAAGCCGATTGATTACTAAAAAAAATTGTTCCAGTATTAACGGCATCGTCTACGTATTGAGAACTGCTGGCTATGGTGTTCGCCTCAAAAGGTGAAAAACCGCTGAGCCGAGCTAAAACATAGGTGACGCCCAAGTGAAAGTCGATTTGCATTTAGGCTCCGTTCTCTTTGAGGAAGCTAATGAGTTTAGGAAACACCTCGGTATGGCAATATTGTCCCATAAAGACATCTTGATGCCCATAGTTCGGGAACTCCTCGTAGGACACACGGCTGGCGTGCGTGGTTTTCGAGAGTTCTTCAAAAGTTCTTTTATTGGAACCCGGGAAAATATTATTTTCGGTTCCACTGATAAATAAAATTTTTGGGATCTGGCGCTGTTGAATGGATTCAAAGTAGTCTACCTTCGGACTCTTGCGATCATAGGAGACAGATCTTTTTGCAAAGAGCATTTTTCGAATATGGCGATAGTAGTGAAAGCTCGTGCCTCCGAATAGATCGACTAGGCGACGATGTGTAGTCGGATGAATATTGCGGTGTTTGTAGGCTGCCGGAAATCCCCAGCCCCACATGAAACTTACTAAATGGCAGGCGGGTTCGGTGCACTCTTTGCGAATGGTTCGTTCCATCCAATAGAGCCACTTGCCAAACCCTAAACCCGGAAAATATGGCATGCGGGGACTGATATAGGCATAGCGGAAAACGTACTCTAATAAGTCGGGCCCAAAACAAAGCTTTAATAAGCCCTGCCAACGAGTCATCGGAGTCAGGGACACGCTGTTGGAGATCACGCTTTGAATACCGGTGACATGTCCAGCGGCAAGAGAAGCCATGAAGGCCAAGGATCCCACGCAATGACAGATGACGTGAATTTTCACATCTGCCCCACACTGTTCGCGAAGGTATTCAATGGCGCGTGGAATATCGTTTTTGGCAATATCGTCAATTGTGTAGCGGTGCGGGGTCAGGTTGTAGGTAAAACGCCCGCTACCTCGCCAGTCCAAAGACCACACGTCGGAATAGCCTTGGCCGTGGAGATAGTTCACCAAATTTTGGTGCTCTGGCATGATGAACATATCAGTGGAAGTGGTCAGGCCGTGCAGGAGAAGCACCACCTCTTTACTTTTTTCGACTTTAAATCGCTGCACAGAGATTGTAAGTCCGTCTTGAGTGTCGATAGGATGCATAGTTTTTTCGCCGCGGGCAACACCTTGTGTGGTTTGCACAGGGAAAATATGTTCGTTCCAGCGGGCGGAGGTCGTCGTAAAAATAAAAGGTGCATAGGCCTGCCAAAGATTCGTGGCAAAGACATTCATGAATTTCACAATGGTATTCTGCTTTTCAAAGGCATCTGGAGCGTTAGTTTTGAAGGTGCCCATTTGTTTGATGAAGTCAGCGACAGAAATATGCAGAATTCCGAGTCCCCGCACATTTTTGGTAGGGCTTTCGGTAAATGTGCTGTGGCCTTCCCACAAGTAGCAATAAAGTGTTGTGGTTTGATCCCAGGCTTCGAAGCCGTCTTCTTTTAGGACTTCTTTAAAACCAAAAAAAGTCCAAGGGGCGCCATATTCGTCGTTGAGGTAAAGCGTATAGTGCATCTCTTTGGCGGTGTTGAGATCAGGGCTGGCTCCGGGCCTGGTGAAAAGGTTGAAATCACCACGACTGACTGTGAGGTCGGCTCCATAGAGCGGGGCGCTGATCGTGCCGATAGCTTTTGCCGCCAGCTCAGGATCGGCAACGAATTTATTTACGTCGTCGACTTGAATGGTGAGGGTGAACTCAAAATCACGCCTCTTCAAATCTTGCTCGGCTTCCTTAAAAACATCCCGGCTGAGGGGACTCTGAGTGTTGAGCTCGAAGTTTTTATTTAAAAGATGGCCAGCCATTCGCTCGGTGAATTCTATGGAGTATGAATTTGTCATTACTCAAAGATAGATAGAGTTTTGTTTGCTGTATACGCGACTTCAGATCGGTGGACAAATTTAGTTGCCTTTGGCCGCATCGAAAGCAGCTCTTTCAGAGGGAAATGCCTTCAAGTTCGACGAAAAAAATCAGATTCTTGTAACATAAGTTTTGTTGAAAATGTTCCAACCATCCTTTGGTCGAGGATCTCCTAGACCTTTGTCGATATTTTTTTTGAATTAATTTTCTAATAAAATCAGGCACTAAACATAGTTCGCGAAAAAAAACTAGACTTAGGCCCTAAAGTTTTCTGGACCTTGGTCCGAAGAGATTGTTGTAACACGTTGGCACGCTCCGAATGAGACCTCCTCCAGAGATTTTTCAAACGGCGTAGTTCCTTTAAAGGTGAGTCAATCACCTCAGCTTTAAAGGAACGCGTTCCAATTTTTTTAAAATTAAAAGTTAGCGAAACGTAAAATTAAATCGATCATGGGACGTCAGTTGGAATTCCGGTTTGTTCTAGAGATAAGTGGTGCTATCTCGGTTCGTACTCATTCCATAAAAACTGCGGCTCAGGTCACAAATCCCTTAGGAGGACGTACATGGGCTTAAGAATCGCGACAAATGTGGCATCTATTGCCGCACAGAGAGTGCTAGGAACTCAACAGAAGAGAACAGAACATTCGGCGCAAGCCTTGGCTTCTGGATCTCGAATCGTAAATGCCGCCGACGACGCAGCCGGATTGGCAATTTCAGAGAACTTCAAAGGACAACTAAAAGGTATATCGGCGGCACGTAACAATGCCAACAATGCCATTTCGTTCTCACAAGTCGGTGAGGGTGGTCTGAATGAAGTTTCTAACATTCTAATTCGACTTCGAGAATTAGGTGTTCAAGCCGCCTCTGATACAGTGGGTGAAAAGGAACGCGGGTTCCTGAATAATGAAGCCCAACAGTTAATTCAAGAGGCCGATCGTATTGCAAAAACAACAACCTTTGGTAATACCAAACTCCTGGATGGTAGCGGTGGAGAACTTCAGTTCCATGTCGGCGCCTACGGTGGGGAAGAAAATATCATTGCCTTCGATTTCGATGCGGATGCGACAGCGAGCTCGCTCGGAATCAGTGGGATCTCAGTTTCGGATAAATCTGATGCTCGAGATACCTTGGAATCAGTAGATGAAGCCATTTCAAAAGTCGGTTCTTTGCGGGCGAACTTCGGTGCCATGCAATCGCGACTGGAATCAACAGTGAGTAATCTCGACGTTTCTTATGAGAACCTATCAGCGGCGAACTCTCGTATCAGGGATACAGATATCGCTAAGGAAACAGCGGAAATGGCATCTGCGAATATCCTCCAACAGACGGCGGTATCGGTTCTTGCGCAAGCAAACCAAATGCCCAGTGTCGCGTTGAAACTTGTATAACCGTAATCAAATTCTTCATTCTTAACGGATGTTCGGGGAAGGTCTTTTCTGGGATAGGGCCTTCCTTGGGAATGAGGGGTCGCCCACTATATACTCCTCGTCTTAAGCCCACCCTGGGAGCTTCGCGGCTCCCAGGGAATTTTAAAAGGTGCCTGGTGACTTTTTCTGTCTACAGCGCATTATGGGGTTGGCGAGAAATGGTGAGAGCGAAATTTTAAAGCCTATTCGTTTCAAGATGTGATGGTTTACTGTTTTCACGGGCAAACCGAAATTCGGACCTCCGAAGTCCTTTCTTCACTTTCTCCCAATCGTCCCTTTGCGGATGCAAATTCAACCATTCAAGAGATCTAAATCGCGACTCAGCGGAACTCCAATTAAAATCATCTATTATAGGTACTTCAATTTTTGATTTACCTAAAAGTCCCGGCAATGTGCTGTAGGGATAGTCCTCTACTCTTGTGCAAAGTCCGGCCTCAACCGGATTTCGGTAGAGGTACTTATAAGCGTGAAAATAGTAATGCGGATTGCCCAGTCGACTTCGGTGGAAGCGAGTTCCGAAGGTGCAATTGATTCTATTGCTGAGCTGACGCAGATCGCGTCCGCATTCCGACATGAAAAATCGCATGGCTTCGCTTAAGTTGGCATCTGGGGCCTGAGCGATTAAGTGAAAGTGATTTGTCATCAGCACGAATGCGTGAATTCGTATGTTGTAGGCGAAACTAATAAAGTAAAGATGAGTCGTCATTATCGACCACACATCTTTCGACGATGCGGAAAACCACTCCTTATTAATACAGCGAGCTGTGATGTGATAAGGCATTTCAGGATCACAGTTGAAGTTCTTTCTTCCCATAGGCATTACACTTTGCAAATTCTTTCCCTCTTTATGAACACCATATCGAAGAGACCAGTTAGTACGAGGTCCGGAAGCTGGAAATTGCTGCGCCCCAGTTAGAAAAAGTCACCAGGCACCTTTTCTGGACTGTTGTTGGTCGGGTTGGACCTTCCGGTAAGCTGGACTTTTGTCGCGGAAATTGCTGGTTGATGGTCGACTTTTCAATACGTTGGTCGAGGTTTTTATGGACGATGGTCTAGATTCACTCGACGCGACTAAAGCCTTTCAAGACCTCGCCGAAAGGTATGTCAGAAGCAACGACGACATCGAGTCGAAAGTTCCTGAGAAGCTCAAGCGGTGTGATTGCCAAATGAGATTTCGCTTGCAGGGGACCCAGACAAAGGTGAAGTCACCAACGTGTTAAATACAGGCTTGCCTAAGTAGGTATAGGGCGGCCGCAAATGGAGGTCCCAATGGGAATGCGAATTTCAACGAATGTGTCTGCGATCAATGCTCAGAGAACTATGGTTAACTCTCAGCGACAAATCGGTAAATCAATGGAGCAATTGTCTTCAGGTTCACGCATCAATAAAGCAGCGGACGACGCAGCTGGATTGGCGATCAGTGAAAACTTGAAGTCACAAATCAGATCATTGAGCCAAGCTGGCCGAAATGCCAACGACGGTATCTCAATGGTACAAACTGCAGAGGGTGGATTGAGTGAAATCTCTAACATCTTAACTCGTATGCGTGAGTTAGGTGTTCAGTCATCTTCTGATACAGTGGGTGAGACAGAGCGTGGCTTCCTCGACAAAGAGGTTCAGCAATTAAAAGCAGAAGCACAACGTATCACTCAGACAACTCGATTCGGTACAACTAAACTTCTAGATGGTTCAGGCGATCAGTTTGATTTCCAAGTGGGTATCAACAATGACGGTGACGCAGATAGAATTTCCTTTAATGCCGCAGAAACAGATGCGACAACAAGTTCACTAGGTATCGACGGTTTTGACTTCTCTACAAAAGGTGGAGCACAAGAAGCCCTCGCGATGGTGGATAAAGCTCAATCGCAAGTGAATGGATACCGCGCAGGTCTCGGTGCCCTTCAAAACCGATTGCAGTCAACTGTCGACAACTTGGGTGTTCAGCATGAGAATATCTCTGCCGCGAACTCTCGAATCCGCGACACAGACATCGCAGCAGCATCTGCTGATGCGACACGTAACCAAGTTTTGTTGTCTTCAAATACTTCGGTTCTTGCGCAAGCGAATGCTTTGCCGAACCAAGCTTTGAAACTAATTGGTTAATTTAATAATTATATAGTGAATTAAGAGTTTGATCTGAGGAGGCGCCTCCGTGCCTCCTCGGTACCAACCTACCCAGGAAGATATAAATGCTTCCTGGGGTACTTTCCCTAGACCTTTTGCGAGTGGTTTAAGTTTAGACGCTCAATTGCCGATAAGAACTCATATGAATATTAAGGGCTTTATCCCCAATCTCATAGGAGCTACAGAAGTCAAAGCGATTGATCGCGCGGGACGAGCTATACAGTCAGATTCCACGCACGATAGAGATGCCAACGGACAGGAAACATACCAAGGGCAACAGCAAGAACAGCATGAGCCTATGACCGAAGAGCAGCTTGAAAAGTCGATGGATCATCTTCGCAGCTTACCATCCTTAAAAGAACATAAATGGACAGTCCATCTGGAAGAACTCCCAGAGGGACGATTTGTATTTGTCATGGACAATCTTGGAAATCTGGTTCGAAAAATACCCGAATCCGATTTGTGGTCCTTGCCCTCTGATGACTCGCCTCGAGGACAGTTGTTAAAAAGATCCGCGTAGAATAAAAGGGTCACTCAGCACTTGCTTCCTAGCACTCCGTCCAGCGAATTCACCTTCTGTCAGAATTCCTGCTGCCTACATTCGTTCTAAGCCTTCAAACCCTTGTTCCTGGCCCTTCCGACAGACATTTAATTGACTCACGATTGGTGTGTTGTTTTGAGACACTTATTTCATGGCAGGAATAAGAATTACAGGCATGGCCTCTGGGCTACCACCTAACATCGTTGAGCAGCTCATGGATGCTGAGCGAATTCCTGTGAAACAAATGGAAGTTGGTAAAGCTAAGCAAGAAGATAAGCTAAAGCTCGTACAAGAATTAGAAAGCAAAGTTACTGACATCACTAAAAACTTTAATGATCTTGCAGGAGCCGGTGGGTTTCTTGATAAGAAATTTGTCAGTGGCGATCCAAACGTTGTAGATGGGCAAATCGATGCCGCCAATGCCATTCCTGGAGACTACTCAGTCGAAGTGATGCAGCTGGCGCAAAAGCCCTCCGCCATTTCCAATGGTTTTCCTGATAAAGACAAAACACAAATGGGTGTCGGCTATATCAAGTTTGAAACTAAAGACGGAACTAAAGAGGTCTATATCAACGGCAAAAACTCTACACTTGGTGGAGTCGCAAACCAAATCAACAAAGCTGGAGTAGGGCTTACAGCTCAAGTCGTTGAAGACCACAAGGATGAAGAAAATCCCTTTAAAATTGTTATTTCAGGAGTCGGTACGGGAAATGGGGAGCAGGTCACTTTCCCAAAAGTATATATGCTCGATGGTGACCAGGATATGTACTTTGAGAACTCCCGTCCGGCGCAGAATGCAAAAATTAAGGTCGATGGCTTTGAGATTGAAATTCCCGAAAATAAGTCGACGGATCTTATTCCCGGTGTGACTCTGGACTTTAAGACCGCAGCTCCGGGTAAAGAAATCAGAATGACGGTCAGAGAAAATCTAGAAGTTATTTCTGGAAAAATTAAATCCTTCGTAGATGCTTACAACGCGGCTTTTGAATTCATTCAAAAGCAAAATAAGCTCTCGGCCGGAAATGGCAAGAATCCGGCGTTAGGTCCTCTTGGTGGCGATGGGATGCTTAGGTCTGTAGAGACAGCCCTTCGTAGAGCCATTCTCAACCAAGTGACGGGAGTTGAGACTCCAATCAAACGTATGAATGAATTAGGAGTTGAGTTTAATCGAAACGGAACTCTGAACTTCAGCCAGGATAAGTTCAATAAAGTACTAAATGGAAATCCGGCGGGAGTGGCGGCCTTTTTTAGAGGCGACGGATTCAACACTGGATTTATATCAGTAGTGAAACGTGAAATAGGTGCACTGACCAATGGTCAATTTGGCGTTCTTTCGAATCGCCAACGAGGCCTTGAGTCACGAATCAAACAAGTGAATTCGAGGATTGAAACGAAAGAGCGACAATTGGAAAGAAAAGAAGACAGTCTACGAAGAAAGTTTGCCGACCTGGAGCAAAAGATGTCCTCGATGCAAACACAGCAAGCAAAAGTCGCTGCGATGACAGGTCAGAACAATAATAATAATGGCTAGTTTAGATTGTAAGTAAAAGTGGGGAACTATGAATAAAAATGCATATCAGAAGTATAAGACGACATCGGTTCAAAGTGCCAGCCGGGAAAAAATCCTGCTGATGCTCTATGAGGGGGCGATTAAGTTCACCAAGCTTGCAGTCAAAGCAATCGAAGAAAAAAAGATTGCAGATCGAGGGATGAATATAGGTCGAGCCTTCGATATCATCATGGAACTCAACAACACCTTAGATCACAAGGTAGGTGGTGAAGTTGCGGTTCAACTCGAGCAACTCTATATGTTCATGATGGAACAGTATACTAAGGCCAACATCAACGGAGATGCTGAGCCCTTAAAGGCCAATCTGAAGCTTCTAAATACACTCTATGATGGGTGGGTTCAGGCAGTTGAGAAATTAAAAAGAGAACAAGATAACTCGGGCAGCAAAGCGGGCTAATTCATCCTGGAGGGGACATGACTAGAATCATTACGCTATTAAACGAAAAGAATCACTACCTTGAAAAGTTTTACTCTCTTAATGAAGTAGAGCTTGTTAACTTTGCCCAAGGTCAGTTCGAGAATATTGAAGACTTCTATCAGACTCGCGAGAGAATTTTGGAAGTTCTTAAGTATGTGGACTCTCAAATTGAAAAGATCAATGACGAAGCCAATGTTTTAGCGACAATCACCGAAGACGATCGCCAAAAGGTTAGAGAGTCTTTGCGTATCAAAGATCAGTTTGTTACGCGAATCATCGAGCAAGATATCCAGGTTTTGGCTTGTATTGAAATGGCCAAAAACTCGATCATCCGTGAACTTCAGGAAGTTCGTCGGAATCGCAAGGGTATCGGTGGCTACAAATCAAAGACGTTTAATCAGCGCCTAGACGAAGAAGTCTAGGAAGTATTGGGACGTCTAGGAAAAAAATTCCCGACAAAAATATGACTGGCCTCCCCATCTGGGGAGTCAAAGTCCTGGCTGAATTTCGCTCAAGTTCAATAGAATGGGAAAGCGAAGGTGGCACTTCTGTTGCTTTATGAATCAACGGAGGAGATACACGATCATGCTTGAAAATCAGTCCGTTCAAAAGTCCAGTGAGTCCCAACAAAGTGGGGATAGTTCCGGAAAAATTTATCTTGATGCTAACGAAGCTCTTCGAGATTTTGAATCCGAAATTCAAAAGCCAGAGACAACGACACCTCCAATCGATACACGAATTGCGACATTTCTAACGAATGCGCGTGTGCTGATGAAGCATCAAGACTATCGTTTGGCGCTCAATCTTCTTCGCCAAGCCAGCAATATCAATTCAAAAAATCCAACAACTTTGGGATTGCTTGCAGAATGCTTGGAAAAAACGGCGCATCTTGAAGAGGCCCTTGTCGTGCACAAAGCCTTGGTCACCTACAACTATGGCTTCGAAAGCCTTTATGGCCGCGCTACGACCCTTTATAAAGTCGGTCGTGATCAGGAAGCCATGGATGGATATTATGAAGCGCTTTCAATTCTAAAAGAAGAGAATGAACTTCTGTTTGAACTCTATAAAAACATGGGAAATATCTTTGTTAAGCAAGGCGACTTTGATGCCGCGGAAGAATACTACAACAAAGCATATACGGTAAACTCTCAATCAGATGTGTTGCTCGTGAACTTCGGGACGTTAGAAGTCCAAAGAAATGATTTCGAAAAATCACTTTATTGTTTCCGTAAGGCTGTGGAGATGAACGCAGAAAATGATAAAGCCTGGATTGGCTTGGCAATGGTACACAGTCAATTCGGCGATCACGACCTGGCATGGGCTAACTTGGAAGCTGGTATTGATATCAATCCACAGAATAAGACGGCTGTTCACTTGGCTGCAAACTGGGCCGTGCGTGATGGACGTTTGCTAAAAGCCATCGAATTTTTACAAGTCTATTTGTCAGAAGTAGACGACGACGAAGAATTGTCTCTTGTCTTGATAAATCTCTATTGCATGACTGGTCAAATTGAAAATGCGATTATTGAAATGGAAAAAGTCTTGCTTTGGAATCCAGACAACAAGGAAGTCCGCGAACTAAAACGGAAACTATCAGCAACTCAAAAGGAAATGGCAACGGCATGATTAGCTTTTCAGAAAACCACGAATCGGCTTTGATCTCTTATGAAGATGGACAGGCATTGGCCTCTCTGCGCGATCCTCAAGGCGAAGCCTTGAAATGGGTCTATTCCCTTGGCATTTTGCCAACCAAACACATCGTAGTGGTGGGTTTGGGGGCGGGTTTTCATATTGCTGCTTTAGCAGACGTAGATCCGGAGCTGAGGATCACGGTCGTTGAATCGCGTGAATCTTTGATTTCTGTCTTTAGATCTCAATTTTCAGATATCGAAAATCGCGTCGAAGTAGTGATCGCGCACTCCGCGCAAGAGCTTTTGGGTTCCCTGGCGTTTGAAGAGATCCAGGACAACAGATGTTTTGTGGTTTCCTTTAGAGAGTGCTGGGCGGCTCAAGCAAATTTGTTCACGGAATACTTTGCGCATCTGACAGGTCGTACTTTGGAGTCAGTTCAGTACCACTTGGCAGAGATGGAAATAAATCTGAAAGCACTTTTTTTGGATAACAACAAGACTCTCTCTGTAAAAGACATTTTGCCAATCATTGAAGCCTCAGCACTCGAGGAGCGAGAAAAGCAAAATTTTCGAATCCTTGGTGAATTGGTGAATTGATGAAAATTCTGGTCGTATCGCTTTTGCGATTGGGTGATTTGATTCAACAAATTCCTTTGATAGAGGGGATTCAATATCAATACCCAGATGCAGAAATTGATATTTTAATAAATAAACAATTTTCTCATGCTCAAAGTCTTTTGGCGGGCAGAGTTTCGCGCGTTATCCATTTTGATCGCGAAGCTTTGCAAAAAGGCTTGGGCGAGGCGAATTACAATATTATGTGGTCCCATGGGAAGTTAAAGACACTTTTAGCGGACCTATCGGCTTCCAACTATGATCAGGTCTATAATTTTACCCACACCAAGCTGAGTGCTTTTTTAATCGGTGGTATCGTCGCTAAGAAGAAAATCGGTCTTTCGCATGCGCAAGGCCGATTCCAAGGGCTGGAGAATCCTTGGCTTCGTTATTTCAATGATCAATTTTCCGGCCAAGGCCCATCCCTTTTTCATTATGTTGAAATTCTTGGGAAAGCTTTTGATTTACCGGTGCAGAAACCAAATTCTCTGGCAGCGATGCCGCGTAAAAAAAGAATTTTATTGCAGTGCCTGACCAGTGATTCCAAAAAGAACTGGGGACTGGATAAGTTCTTAGGTTTAAAAAATGAAATTGAAAACAGCCTAGTCGATTTTAAGGTTCAAATATTAGGAGCTCCGTTCGAGCGAGAGACTCTTTTGGAAGTCTTTTCAGAGAAAGATCTGCTGATAGCAGATTTAGCAGAAGTCAGGGCGCTGCTGAAGGAATTCGATCTGCTGGTAACAGGTGACACCAGTATCAAACATTTGGCGGCCCAAGTGGGTTTGCCTATTGTTGAAATCGTCTTGGGTGCAAGCGATCTTTCTAAGACAGGTGCCTTCCAAAAGGATTCCGTCGCTATAACGGCGAAGCTTCCTTGTGCGCCTTGTGTTCACTCTAAGCCCTGCTCTCAGTCTTCTCATTTGTGTGCGGATACGATTACGGTGGGACGAGTTTTCGAGGCTGTGTGGGAAATGCTGAGTCGCGAAGCTTCTGCAGTTATTGCAGATCGGGATTTCGATCGCATGGTATTTGAAAAACACTTTGATCGGGGCGAAACTCGGACGCGCCTTAATTTGACAGCAAAATTAAGTGCCGAGACGATTGCACAAACAGTAGAGCTACACAAAATGGCGGCAAGAATTGAACGGGCTTTACCGGCCCCTAAAAGACTGACGGCGGCGACCAGTTTGACTGCAGAAATGGGCGAACTTATTCTGTGCGCTCAAGATATTCTGAAATCAGGTCAGGATGAAGCAGGTTACTTCCGTTCATTTATAGAATCTCTTATACAAAAATATACAAACCCGCTGCAGATTCATACTCGCGTAACGAAGGCTTTGGCTGAAGTCAGAGAGCTCTTACGCATCCGGGATGAACTCACTATGCAGCTCGGTCAAAAGATCTCCATGGAAGGAGAATATTATGCAAAAGGAATTGGACAATTATCTATCAGTGGCTTTGAGGAAACTCGAGAAGGCCTACAGCGAGATTACGAAGACGCAGACTTATAATGAAGAAGTTGAAAACATCAAATTACTTTCTGAATTAGTAAAAGAACAGGTGCCAAATGAAAATACTCGTCCTGCAACTCGCTAGATTAGGTGATATTTATATGACCTGGCCCGTGTTGCGAGGCTTGCGGCGTCATTATCCCGATGCAGAAATTCATTTTCTCACGCGTCCGCGCTTTGAGCCGGCAGTCGAAGGACTTCATGCGTTTGATCGTCATATTTCAATCCCGACTCGAAATATTATGGAGCCACTTGTAAAGGCCGATGCAGATACACAAGAGTCTTTGGCTCGTATGAGCAGCTTCGTCACGGAGCTAAAGAATGAAAATTATGATTGGGTAATTAACTTTACATTTTCACCACTGTCTAGCTATCTCACGCATGCGGTATCGGGACCTGAGGCGAAAGTTTCGGGCTACACTCGTTTTGCCGACGGTTCTTTCAATCCCGCTGGCGAGTTGGTGAACTATTTCTTTGCTCAGGTGGGCGCAGACCGGGAGAACCGGGTTCATCTTGCAGATTTTTTCGCGGCCATGGTGGGTGTTGACTTTATCGAGGAAGATTGGGGAGCCCCTTTCTTGTCTGCTACGCGTGCAGATCTGCCGACGAATTATATTACGATGCATATCGGAGCGAGCGAATCGCATAAGACTCTTGCTCCAGAGCAATGGGCGCGAGCTCTCATGCAGGTTGCAACTAGGTACCCTCAAACAAGTGTGGTGCTGATCGGGGGCACAAACGAAAAGCCCTTGGCGCAAAAAATTCTTCGTCTGGTAAAAAATGTGAAAGTCGTCAATTGGGTGGGAGAAACGAGCCTGAAAGAAATTTTTACTATATTGGCGAAAACAGAATTGCTCATCGGCGGGGACAGCGCGCCTATTCATATGGCGGCCTTGACGGACACGCCGACACTCAATGTTAGTGTGGGACGCGTGAATTTCTGGGAAACGGGTCCGAAGGCAAATTTAGGATTTATCTATAAGGCCACTTCGGCTGATCAGGTCTCTCCAGAACGTTTAGGGGAGATCATCAATCAACTTTTGGCAGGTCAAATTTCAAAAGAATTGATCACCCGATGTGGTGGTCTCGTGAGTTTTCAGCGTGAAGAAAAGCCAGCTGATAGATTTCAGTGGGATCTGATCCAGGCTATCTATATGCATGAGCCCTATCCTCTCGCCGAACGCATAGAGATTCTGCAAGGAGCGATGAAGCTGGGTGAAATCAACACCTTCGCTCAAGAGCAATTGAGGTCCATTTCAACCCGTGGATTAGAGAAGGCCGCGCCATTTTTAGAGCGTGCCGAAGAAGTTATCGATAGTATTAGCCGATTTGTGCCCGAACTTTGTCCTCTTATTAACTGGTACCACGCTGAAAAAGTGCGCATTGGACCAGGAACGATCGAGGACATAGTCGCCGCAACTTTGAAAATTCATGAGCGTTTTGCTCAACACCTTAGAGTCTATATACCTCAAGATGAAAAAATCGCCGAAGGAGTCGGGAATGGAACGTTTTAAAGTAGACGGTCACGAGTTGCGTAATTTTTATGAAGAGGGAACTTTGTTGTCTCGGGTATTTACGGACATCGAGAATGATCTAAGAAGCAACAATCAAGTGGTCTGCCGCTATATCGTCAATGGTCTTGAGATCAGCGAAGCTGACGAAATGAGATTTGCGGAAGTCAGCTTGAATGAAATCAAAACTTTGGAGTATATGGCAGAAAACAGCCAGGATCTGATCGGAACTGTTTTGCGAGGCTGGATCGAAGCAATGCCAGAGTTGATCGCTAAAACAGAGAACCTTTCCAGAAGAATGCGGACCTTTGGCCTGAGTGGTCTTTTAAAGCCTATTCATGATCTGGTTTCCAATTGTGAGTTTTTGATCGGCAGTGTGAGCACCCTCAAGGTGATGATGGGCGATCAGCGAATTGGAGCGGCCTCGATTGACTGGAGCCAAGCAGAACAGAATAGCAAAAAAACTGTTCTCGAGGCATTGCGCGCCTTAGAAAATAAGGATTTTGTTCTTTTGGCGGACGTCCTAGAGTATGATTTGAGCAATGCACTTCAAATGTGGTTAGATCATTTGAAGACTTTGGAGAAAGCTCTGAATGGGGAATACACAGGACCTGCTCGCCATACCGAACAAGATCGATCCCATTCTATGGGTGGGAAGCGTATCGCCAATTAGGCTTCCGCAGTTTTTTCCATTTCAAAAAAAAGAAGTTGAGATTATTTTTCGAGCCTCCTTCGTAGAGGCTCGAACCCTTTTGTATTCCCAGAAATTTTCCACGATCTTAGTCCAGGATGACGGTGATGGCGCGGGACTCGAATTTTTAGTAGAGGCCCGCAATCGACAGCCTATGGCGCCGCGCCTATTGATGGCCGAAGACCTGAATGAAAGCGAAGTTCGAGAAGGAATCAATCGCGGCCAAGTCTTCCGGTTTTTGCGTGGCGTAGTTTCAGAGCGCGAAATTTGGGAGCAATTTGAATCGGCTTTGCAAACACATTCTTTGTTGGTGTCGCGGTCTCAACTCTTGAAAGAATCATCCCATCAAAATAAGCAGCTGGAGGCCCTGACCCACTCTCTTGAAGCCATGGTCGAAGAGCGCACGCAGTTTATCGAGCAGTCCCATGGCGAAGAGGCCGAGAAGCTTAACAGAGAAAGACAGCTGATTCGATTGATCAAAGATCTGTCCACACAGACATCTTTTGAAGAAATTTTGGTCATTTTACGCCGGGAGCTGCGCAAATTTCATAAGATCGGCGATCCGATTCTGGCTTTTCGACACGAGGGTGTTAAAACTTTGTTCTGGAGTTTTCAGTCGGGAACTTTAAAACAAAGTGAATCGACTCAGCATTTTGAATTTCCAAAAACGGCGCAAGTGCCAAGTTCTGATTTTATTATTCATTTTGCCAACCATTTCGGTCGTCCATTTGCAAAAACTTTTGTTGTACCCTTAGAGCTGCGCCTGACCAGTCGTCTGTTGGGAACTCAAGGCGAAGCGATTTTGTGTATTGAAAATTCTCTTTCTGATAAAGAGATGATTCCTTTTGTAGAATTTATGGCCGATCGCATGCGACCTTTGAGCATGGTCTTGGATCGAGTTCTTTTAGAGAATCAACTTTCAAGTTTTTCTTATCGGTGGGAAAAAACTTTCGATGGCATGCGCGATCCGATTGCAATTGTTGATATCGATTATAGTGTTGTTCGCGCCAACCGGAAATTCAGTGATAAATTTATTCAAGAAAAGTGTTATGAGAGTTTTGCGGGACGAAATCAAATCTGCGAAGGCTGCCCCGTAGCAAATGCGCTGAAGAGTGGACGTCCCCATACCGGGCAAATTCAAGTCGACGGACGTATTTATCAGGTGAATAGTTATCCTGTGTTAACGGAGCCCGGTGGACGTTCCACCAATGTTGTGAATCAATATGTTGATATCACTCAATCTCGAGAGCTCTATTTGCGGATGTTGCAAAATGAAAAAATGGGGGCCATCGGCATGCTGGCCGGAAATATCGCCCATGAGCTCAATAATCCTCTGACCGGACTTCGATCTCTGACTCAAGTACTGTTGCAAGAGGTCGCTGAGGAATCCACTCTGCATGCGGATCTCGTGGAGATCGAAAAGGCGGCGGGTCGTTCGCAGCGTATAATAAAAAATCTGTTGGACTTTTCAAAAGGCGAAAATCAACCTTCTGAAAATGTCAGTGTGGATGAGATCGTTGAGCGCACCTTGCCAATGCTAAAGTCTGCGATGCGCATTCATCGCATTGACGTGGATTTGGAAACTATGGGTGTGGATGTGTTCGTAGAGCCTAACTTATTGCAACAGGTTGTCTTTAATATCGTGAACAATGCCTGCCAAGCGATGAAGGATGCGGGGCAACTGAGGATCCGATCCTATTCTGACGAACACCAGGTGACACTTGAGATCGCAGATACCGGCCCTGGAATTCCGGAGGATATTCAAAGAAGAATATTTGAACCCTTTTTTACAACAAAAAAGGAAGGACATGGAACGGGACTTGGGCTAAGTATGTCGCGGTCGATTATTGAAAAATTTGGTGGAAGTATCGCCTTTGAAAGTGTTGTGCCGCAGGGAACCTGCTTTAAAATCATTTTGCCACGGGCGAAAGAATGAAAGTACTCATCGTTGATGACGAAGCCTTGGTGCGCCGCTCCTTGAATCGGGTCTTTTCTTCAAGAGGATTTGAAGTCTTGGAGGCCTCGGATGGTAGCAAAGGATTAGAGCTATGGAGGGAATTTCATCCTGAGTTAATTTTTTTGGATGTGTTGATGCCGGGACTTTCGGGTCCCGATGTGTTAAGAGAAATGGGCAGCGAGCGCAGTGGAAAAGTAATTTTGATGTCGGCCTTTGCAGGTGAACATCATGTCGAGACGGCTCAACAAATGGGAGCGGACTTATTCATTCCGAAACCTTTTGAGGACATATTTGCTGTCGTTAAAGTAGCTGAAGGACTTTTGTTATGAGAATTATTGCAGGCAGATACAAAGGGCATCAATTAGTTGCCTTTAAAGCGGATCACATTCGGCCGACCACAGATCGAGTGAAAGAAACTATTTTCAACATCATTCAGTTCGATATTCCAGGCGCTCGAGTCTTGGACCTCTTTTGCGGGACCGGAAATTTGGGTTTGGAGTCCCTTTCACGCGACGCTGAGTTTTGCACTTTTGTTGAAAAGAACCCAAAGTCTTTGACGATCACAAGACAAAATATAGAGAAGTTGAAGGTTCCTGCGTCCACCTACAAGATCGTCAATATGGATGTAATTGGCTTTCTTAGAAATTACGAGGGAGATGCCTTTGATATCATTTTGGCGGATCCTCCCTTTACTGAAAAAATGGCCCACTTTGTCGTGGAGGCGGCCAGTAAGAGCCGCGCATTTGGAGAGAACACGCTTTTAGCCATTGAATCAGAGCAGAAGGAACGCATGGATGAAGAATATGGCGAACTTTTTAGATTTAGTAAAAAAGCGTTTGGTGATAAACATTTAAGTATTTTCCGCCATAAAAGTACTCAACAAGGATCTGAATCAGATGAAGTCTAGCATAGCAGTTTATCCCGGCAGTTTTGATCCCATTACAATGGGACATGTGGATATTATCAATCGCATTGCGCGCATTTATGATGAGGTAATTGTTTTAGTGGCTCAGTCTTCTCAGAAGCACGCCCTGTTTAATGTGGAAGAACGAGTGGATCTTATTCAGCGGTCTCTATCGCATCTTAAAAATGTGCGGGTGGATATTTTTTCTGGCTTGACCACGGATTATATGAAGAAGGTCAACTCTCAAGTCATTGTTAGAGGACTGCGCGCCGTTGTGGATTTTGAATACGAAATGACTATGGCGAATATCAATAAAAAAATTGCGCCCGAGGTGGAAACTCTTTTGGTTTTTGCGAGCCCGGAATATTACTATATTTCGTCCCGAGGCGTAAAAGAACTCGCCACCAACGGAGGCCCGTTGAAAGGTCTTGTTCCCGAAGTAGTGATTGAAGCGATGTCGGAAAAACTTAAAAAATAGGAGGCGAAAGTGTTAGAACTTTCCAAGCGCGCGAAGAACCTTAAAACATCTCCTACTCTTTTTCTAGTTGCTAAGGCTAAGGAGCTTTCAGCGCTGGGCCACGATGTGATTTCACTGACTGTGGGCGAGCCTGACTGGCCGACTTTTAAAATCCCTTCGCAAGCCGGAATCGAAGCCATTGAAAAAGGCATTACCAAGTACACGGCGGCCAGTGGCACGGTTGAGCTCCGAAAAGTTATCGCGGCAAAAGTTCTGAGCGAAATCGGCATTAGCTATACGCCAAAAGAAGTTACCGTCGCTTCGGGGGCCAAGTTTATTGTGTTTGCGGCTTTGCAAGTGCTGTGTTCACCAGGTGACGAAGTGATTGTCGGTGCTCCCTACTGGGTGAGTTATCCAACAATGGTGGAGCTGGCTGATGCTGTTCCCCACATTGTGGACTGTGGGCCTTTAGAAAATTTTAAAATTACTCCGGAAAAGCTTCGTGGAGCGATTAATGCGAAAACACGGGCCTTTCTTTTCTGCTCGCCGAGTAATCCGACTGGCTTGCAGTATTCGAAAGCAGAGCTGTTGGCACTTGCTGAGGTTTTAAGAGAGCACCCTCTGGTCGCAATCATTTCAGATGATATGTACAATCGCTTGGTTTTTGATGGAGAGAAAGTTGCTCCTCATATCTTGCAGGTCGCTCCAGATTTACGGGATCGCACGATTGCAGTCAATGGAGGTTCAAAGGCGTATTCGATGACGGGATGGAGAATTGGTTGGGCTGCGGGCCCTGCAAATGTCATCACGTCGATGGCGGACTACCAAAGCCAGGCAACAGGATCCGCTTCGAGTATTTCTCAACATGCGGCTTTAGCCGCTCTTGAAGGGTGTGAGCCGGATATTGCAAATGTCGTGAAGATTTTGACCCAAAGACGGGAGTCGGGACTCAAAGCATTGAATACCATTCCTGGATTTAAAACGGCCAAGCCGGATGGGGCCTTTTATTTTTGGGTTGATTTGCATGCTTGTTTAGGAAAGTCATTTGAGGGGAAAATCATTCGAACTTCCAAAGACTTTTGTGACATTCTTTTGAATAAATATTTTGTCGCCACAGTTCCGGGTATCGAGTGTGGAACCGAAGGTTTTATGCGCCTGAGTTTTGCGGTGAGTGAAGATACCTTTGGTAAGGCTGTGGCGCGAATGAAGGAATTCGTTGGATCATTGATATAGAAATTCCGAAAAGGATCCGAAACTCCTTTGGCCATAAAAAAATCCCACCCTTTATTAAGATGTGGGATTTTTTATGGCCGAAGGTCGTAAAGACTTTTAAAAGAGGCCTTTAATAAAGCTGACAATTCTTAGGAAGAATGACGGCATATCCAGGCTTGGATTTACGACTGAACTAGGTGATCGGCTATCCCCGGCGCACTTATAACTAACAGTGACCGTGTGCCCTTCTGAAATAGGCGTGGCAAAAATTAGATTCATACCACTGATGCTGGTGCTTATCGCACCTACTGCCGGACTGACACTTACGCTGACATTGCCAATCGGGACACACTCAAGGGGAATCGAACTCAATGAGTTTGTAATTTTTTGGAAGAACAAATTCAAGTTGGCAGAGAAGTCCGCATCACAAATGGAGCCGATACCTCCGCCAGTCATCGTGGACAGTTCTGCGTACCTGAATCCGTAATGACTTTTTGCAGTTCCAGTGTCTTGACTGGCCTTACAGGCGGTGTCTCCAGGCTTAACGATAATCGAATTAACAGTGAAGCGTTGATTGGCTCCAAAGCTTGATTTGATGAAGTCGATAAAGTACTGAGGCTGGTCTTCGTTTTCGAGAGGTTTGAGTTCGCCGGCATAAATTTGCTGAGAAGCATCGCCACCAATACTGCGTACATCTTCATCTGAAATTATGATATAGGCGATGGCTGCATCCCGCCGATAACATCCAGAGGAACCGGAATAGTGGTAGTCGCCGTTATATGCATGATGATAAGCCGCCTTGATGCCGCGCTCGTCGTCAGACCCGACCCAACCTGCATTGATGTAGTTGATTGTATATTTAAAGATGTCAGACAAATTTCCAGAATCTTTCTTAAGCACAATTCCTAGAGAAGAGCTGGCAGTAGCATTTTTCTGCCAATAGATAGAAGCGCCCCAGGCAGATGTGGTCGTCGTAATAGGCAAAGCGCGAGTGACAGTGGCGCACATTTGCCAATCAATGCTAGAGTTCTGAAGTGTCGTCACGAAGCTTGCCAATTTGTTGGCAAGCTTTTGGTTATCGGCCAGCATTGAGTTGGAGTCGTCCACCACTAAAATCAAGTCTACCTTTTGCGACTTAGCTTCAACAGCAGTCGTCTTCATCACATCGCGTGTGGGAGTGGGAGAAGGTGTTGGCGTCACTGTTGGAGTCGGTGACGGACTTGGACTTGGTGAAGGTGTCGGATTCGTCGGATTTCTCGAATCGCCTGGATCAGATGGATCTGTAGGGCTCAACGGAGTGACAACTTCAGATTTTTTATCTGCACTGAACTGAACGGGCATACAAGCAGTGACTACGATGAGAGATAGAAATGCAGTAGCTTGTACTGCGAACTTTACTGAACAACGCATATGAACAGTTCCCCTTTGCTGCAGAATAACATACAGACTCAAGTTAGAGAAAGAACCCTAAGGACCAGGTCCGGTATTTAATAAGTCAGGTCAACCAGGTCCTTAGAAACCCACACTGGAGTCCAGTCCAGGTCTGGCTTTTGATATTTCATACCTAAGTCTTATTGTGAGACAGACCTTTGGAGGTTTAGAATTAACATATGTCCAAGGAGGCCTGGTGAGTTTTTGGTTGTTAATACAAGTACTAGTCGATCTTATCCTTGTGGCGACCATTGTCGGTCTTTGGATTCGCCTGAACAGACCTGCAAAAGATGACCCACGCATGAGCAAAGGTCTTCAGCTTTTACAAAGTAAGATCGCTGTTTTAGAAGACCTTTCGGATCGCACCGAGACTCAGGTCAATCAACTGACGTCTCTGCTGGAACAAAAAGTAAAAGACATCCAAACAAAAATTCAAGCTGCTGATAAACAGGTTTCTAAAATTGATCAAAGCATGCAAAAAAGTTTGGAAGTCGCAAAGATTTTCCAAGACCGGATTCCGCATACGGAGATTTTGGAACGCCAGAACACTATTAAGTATGTAAAAGCAGCTCGCTTGGCACACCAAGGCTTGAGTGTTCAAGAAATTTCCCAGCAAGTGGATTTGTCTCAGGGAGAAATTGAATTTATCGCCAAAGTAAATAAAGACCAGCTGATGTTCTGTGAAGACAGTTTGCCAGAGTGGATTCAGCAAGAAGCTGACGGTGAAACTCAACGCGAACAAGACTTCAGTGATGTTGATAATATGTCCTTTATGGAAAGTCCCTTGCAAAGGGACGCAACCCCCGATCTCAGTTCGATCTTTGAAGTTCCAAAGGCAGATCACGAAGCTATGAAAAAATTGGGTGATGCCTTCAAGCAAGCCTGTAAAGACGTCAAAGAACAAGAGACAGAAGCCGAAGCAGCAAAAGCCAAAGTTCAGAATGTTCAGGCTTTGTTTGCCAGTGTGACTCAAGGGGTGGCGCAAAGCTTCTTGGGTGAAAAAATCATTCGCCCCGTTCAGTTCCGTCGCATTGATATGAAGAGAGATCTCGATTAGATTCGTAGCGATCTAAAAGGTCTCTGGCCATTCCGCCCTACAAATAAAAAACCCATAGAAAAGATATACAGATAAGATCTATGGGTTCATTTATTCCAGAAATTAAAATTCTAAAAAAAACTATTTCGAGCTCTCTTTAATGAACAAGGTCAGATAGTGGCGAACCATGTACTCCAGCTTCGCGGGCTGATTTTGGTAAGTCCAAACCAATTCGCCGAAAGCACCCCATTTAGCTTCAACAATATGTTCGTCCATCACATTGGTTGCCGATTGTGTGGCTTCCAAGCTGCCTGGAGCTGGAATATAGTTGGTGCCGATAAAGTTAAAACGAATTGCGATTTGCCCTGGGGCTTTCAAAGAGAAAATCATTTTAAAGCCATTGCGGAAGAGCATGAAGTCCGCGTGGGTTTTTGCGATTCCGTAGATCTTGATTCGGCCAAGAGCCGAAGGTTTCAACTCATTAAAGCTTGAAGATGAATCTACAAACTCCGTTTTGAGGGCCAACAGAAATTGCACGGTTTCGTTCACAAGAATTTTATCGGTATCAAAACCGAAACTCATGTCAACAAGTCCAGACTCTTCCATTTGTTGTTCAGCTTTCACAAGTTCTTTAATCCAGCCGATTCTTTCCATACGATCCCCCTTCGACACCTATAGGGCTCAGCATTTTCGCTGCGAGTTGTCGATATCTTCAATAGTTTCGAGGGCCTGGGTTTTTGTCAAGATGGAGGAGTTTGGCTCGCCGCATATAGAGCATAAAAGATCGTCAGACGGCAGAAAAATGCAGCCTCTATGAATATATAGAGGCGCAAAAAATTATTTCGAACAACTGCGAGTTGTAGCGGAAAAAAGGCGCGGCCCCAGAGCCTCCTGGCAACTTGCCGGTATAGGTAAGTTCATGCCGACTTGGACTTGAAGTGCGCGATAAATTGCCTGCGAGTGGGGACCTGGATTGGAGGTGACCAAGGCTAAATCCATATAGTCTCCCGTATCAGCGGAGACCATGCTGCAAGCGAAGTTTTTTGCATAGGGCCAAGTTTTATTGAGCTCATTCAAAGTGGAAATCGAAAAGGAATCTGCCCAATCTTCTTCAGTGTGCTGACCATCGGTTCCCCCAATGCTCGAAAGTTTCTTGATCGCATTATGATTTCCGGCAGTGCA
Organism: Bdellovibrio sp.; assembly: GCA_037968775.1. Lineage (GTDB taxonomy): Bacteria > Bdellovibrionota > Bdellovibrionia > Bdellovibrionales > Bdellovibrionaceae > Bdellovibrio. Next base: position 27,704 of record JBBKWD010000150.1, on the reverse strand, counting down.
AGTGCGAGTCTCGGAAAAGCTCTGTGACTGTGCGAGCAGACTTTCATTTCTTCGAATCGCAGATGAAACCACATGGCCCATTTCATGGGCAAGAACTCCTGCGCCGAACTCTTGGAACATGGAGCTTTGCCAGCCCATTTGAATGAGACCCTTTTCGGCTAAACTCTTATCTTCGAAAAGAGTAGGGGCAAACTCAGCGCATAACTTGGAAAGGTTCAGAACAGGTGAAGCCGTGACGGCCTCATTGACTTGGAAAAGGATTGCCAACGAAAGGGAGGGCCAAGTATTACCACCGGCAGCAGCTTTTTTTGCTAAAGCTAAATGTGCTTTGGAGCTTTCCACTGCATTCTGGAGTCGAGATCGAATGCGATCTTGGGTCACGTCGAGTGAGTCAGGTGAAACCAAACGAATTTTTGAAATAGTTTCTTGAGCGAGCTCCAGAGCTGCGCCATTAAAGTACTTTGTGGATGCCGACATGCCAGCAACTTTGACTCTTTCCATCAGCTCCTGCGCCTTGCGCAGACGAAGTGGTGAGGGAGAAGTCGCGAGTGCCTTTGCAAAATTATTCTCACAGAAGTTGACTGCGATTTTAGAAAGGCGTTGGGTATATTCTTTGTTATTAAGCTGTTCCAGGAGAGCCTTTTTGTTTTGAGCCCACCCCATGAGTTGGGAGGCTTCCTTTAGTGATAAGTTGAACTTTTTTGTAACTGCTTGTAGCGCAGGGTCTAGATAAGTCAACGCATAGAAAACATTTTGGACAGTGGATACAACGCGAACTTTTTCCGCGGCAGAGAGCTGCTTTGTTTTAGAAATTCGTAAAAGAAAATCAGTATCCGCTGGGTTCATGAGGAACGGTCCCAGTTCTTTTTGTGCCTTCAGCGCTAAATCATAAAATCCCGAAAGAAAAATGCGGATCTCTTCTGAATTCGCATTGGGATCCATATCCATAAACTGCATAAAAAGGTCATAAGGAATTCTATTAAGATTTTGGGCCGTTTGAAAAGAGCGATTATTTAAAAGGGCACTCACCACAGCGGCTATTTTCTGAGCCTTTTCAGTCCCGAGGCCGGGCACGTGCCCAGCAAGCAGGGCTCCATTTACGACGATTTGATTGTTCTCATAATCGGCAACAGAATCCATGACGGGCCTAACTTTCATCAGAGAAGCAGTTGCCGTAAGATAAGCTTTTTGAGCAGCCGACAGCGAGTTTGATTTTTCCTTTTTTGCTAAAGACTCAAACGTTTGAAGACGAAGCTGATGGCCGATAAGGGTGTCATCCAAAAGAGCCTTTACGGATCCGTGGACCTCCTCATCAATAAATTTTTTTACTTCATGAGGGGTGGGAGTCGCAAAGGCACCGCCACCGAGGAGGCTTTCATAACTACTAGGCGGGCCACAAAGGTCTGTCGCACATTGCTCCATATCGGCTGCTGCGGTAGAGGCCATCATTCCAAGTGTCAAAGTAGTCAACAGGCCGGCGAGCTTTGTCATTTTAGGTCTCCAACTTCAATTTATGTCCTGCTGGCAGGTTTCAAGATATCAAGTTGGGAAGATTGCAGAGATTGTGCCGGAGTCGGCGCTTTTTGGGGGGAAAGCCCATCACTTCGGGGGAGGAAGTGATGGGCTTCATGACTCTCAAAAGTAAGACATCATAAAGCCAAATTTAGGTTAAAATCCCGAAAATTGGATGCGAGTTCCGATGGAGCCTTCGGTGCCGGTGTTTTGATTGAAGGCCGCATAGGCTCCGATGATAAAGTTGAAGGGAAAGGTGTAGCCGATTGTCGACTCAAGCTTCACTTCCATGCCGGCACTCCAAAACTCATCACTCATAGTGATCTGGCGTTGAGCACCGGTTTTAATGTCTACGAAATAGCCGTCAGCAGCTACGCCGTCGGCAACAATGGCGCCAACAAGGTTTTTAAGGAAGTAGGCATCAGTGCCAGAGCTGGCTTCGATTCGATAGAGCGGGAAGCGGTACTCAAAATTTAAATTTGCCATGTTGCGCCCGTAAACCTGTCCTCGAGCGTATCCGCGTAAAATATATTGCTCCAAGATACTGTCTGTTGCAAATATTTGCGACTCGGTAGAGTCTCCGTAAATCGCAGAAATTTCTTCCGGTGTATAGAGGCCTCCCAGGCGTAACATGATTGCATGGTGGCGCGGTAAGAATTTTGAAAAGTAAGTCAGCAGGCCCGCAGAAAACTGCGAATGATCCAAATAGTCTTGTTGTTGAATAAAGTAGTCAGCCGAAACATAGCCACCCCAGCCTGACTCCGGAGAAATTTGAGCACCTGACTGAGAGTAATCAGCATAGCTGAGTATCGTCATCGGACCCGTGCGCTTAACTTCACGAGACACATGATGGCGTTCAGTGTTCCTTCGTAAATACTGCCAGCCCAGTTGAAGGTTCGCATAGGGCGAAAGCCAAAACATATCCGGTGAAAGCGCTGCGACGGCGCCATAGTCTTCAACTCGGTTGTCGATTGTTCCAAAATAGGAACTACGCTGATAGCCCAATACAGTAACCGGGAAGCGAGTCTGCTGATTTAGGTACAGAGCCTCAAAGCTTCCGGCATTGATGCCAGTATCCCAACTGCCAGCCAAAGAGTAAGTGTGCTTTTTGAGCGGATCAAAGGCAGTGGTTTGGGCCATGATGACCAAACCGGTTTCACTGCTAGAGCCCACAATAAACGGCAACCAAAAACGGGGCCATAGGTATCCCGCTGCGGAATAGTCCTCGAGAGTTTCACTCGGAGTCGCGATCTCAGATACACTCTCTGATACGATCGGTGGCAATGGCTTTTGCTCAGCGATTGCGGACGATGACAATTTCTCTGGTGGCAAGCCGACGGTAGTTGTTGGAACCACGGAAGCCACAGGAGTCATGGACAGAGGCGGCGTTTTATATCGATCCGCGAGCAAAGGTTGAATCTGTGGCAAGGTCCCCGGAGTTGCCGACCAGTTCTCCTTTGTGATCGCGCCGACTCTGAGGCCTTGAGAGGTCATTGTTGTCACAAAAAGCTCTTGGCGTTTGGGATCAAAATCAGCCGTGAACAAAGCTGTCAGTGTGTGTGTGAGGGGTTTTGCGGCAGTGAGCTCCGGATTCGCAAGATAGACATTGTGAGTTCCATTCCGACTGGAAGTAAAAATCAGACCGAGTGGCGTTTGCTTGGCAAATCGCGCATTGGGAAAATCGACAAGGAGAGGTTGCAGAGTTTTTGTGGTAAGATCCATTTTTTGCAAATGTTCGGTGCCATCGACTTTACGCAGAGAAAACACTAAAGTGTGATCATTGAGAAATGTTGGATATGAAATTCTTTGTTGGATATCTGGGGTGAAAAGAATTTCCACACTATCTTGAGTTTTATCCAGGTGCACGATGGCTAGTTGAGTCTTGCCGCCTTCTAGTTTTACAAAAGCGAGGCTCTTGCCATCCGTGGACACCGCTGGCTCGCGGGCGCGTAAAGACTTCGTCAAGCTGCGAGTCTTTTTTGTTTCTAAATCATAAATGTATAAATCAGAAAAACGTTCATAGCGGCTGGAGTAGTCAATTTTGTCATAAATAATCTGTTTTGAGTCCGGGAACCAGCTCACGCGCTGAATGGAGCCATTTGGCGGACCGTCTCTTTGCAACGCCGTATTCGGAACTTCGTTGAACTCTTCAATTGTGTCAGAATTCTTTACGTCCAAGAAACTTTCGGCATCGCTTTTCCGCGTGATAATTTTAATGGAGCGGGAGTTAGAGTCATTTTCTGCAATAAGAACCAAATGTTTTCCATTCGGCGACACGGTGGGTGCTGTTACTGAGTTCAGTCGATTGACGGGCAGTTTGATCGGAGTGATTGAAACAGACCTTAAAATCTTCATCTGGGCTTCGGCCAGATCCATGGTGGTCGAGAGCATTCTGTTGTATTTGTCTGTGTAATTGGATCCTAAGATGTCGCGAGCAGGCGTTTCGATAAAGTAAGGTGCTCGGCGACCGTGGCGTTCATGTAAATCTCCGATGACGCTTGTGTCTTTGTCGGCAATCATCTGACTCCACATCAAAGATCCAAAGAGATAGGGGCGCGCCCCTTGGGGCCAAGATGGCAGTGATTCATTGGCCTCTGCAATATCGTATTGAAGGAAGGTTTGATCAGCGACCATGGCGCGAATCGTAGCGTCTTGGAAAACCGAGCGCAGACGACCGTGTTGGCTCAATCGAGTTTCCATTTCGACAGCAACACCTTCTTTCCACCAGCGCGGTAATAACAGATTCGGTGAAATGATCGTTCCAAAGACGGCCTTTATGGGGCGAACAACGCCACCAGCCGGAGCAAAAGTCAGAATATGCGTAAATTCATGGGCCAGAAGTTCGTAAGCCCAATCGCCGATATCGGCCAAACTCTCCTCGGGGCCGGGTAAGACGGGATAAGCCATAATGTGAGAGTAGGGGATGGGGGTCGCATAGCCGTTGGTAACATCTGTTTTATCATTGATGATTACAACAGTATTTGTCGGCATGGTGTGAAAGTAAGGTCGAAGATCCGAGAATGCCTTTTCCAGCTTTTCGGAGTAAAGTCGACCTAAGTCCTGCTGCTTGGCATTAAAAATGACTTCAAAATGTTCCGACTTCAGGATTTTCCAATCAATATCAGGAGAAACCTCAAGTTGTGCCCCCGAGAATAGCGGCCAAAAGATGAATAATGAGACGATCAGAAGACGTGGTTTCAAAAATGTACTCTGCATGTTATCCTTCGGACTTATAGCGACGCACCATTGTCACTAGAAGCATTAGTTTGACAATAAGCCGCTATAAATTAAAGATTTTATTTGCATATTAACTTGAACTTCATTGGAGGATATCATGGTTCGTAAATTAGCTCTTGGTCTGGTGGCATTGGCATTAGTATCAGGTTGTAAAGGTAAACAATCGCAGTCGGATCAATCTATCGAAACCATGCCTGGTGGCGGTGCTGAAATCGATTCTTCGGCTTTGAACTTTGATCCTATGGGATCTGACTCTGGCAAAATCGATGGTCTTGTGACTGTTCGTTTTGGTTACGATAAGGCCAACTTGGATCCTGCTGCAAAGAAAGACATCGCAACAAATGTTGCTTGGATGAAAAAGAATCCTTCGACTAAAGTACAAGTCGAAGGTCACTGTGATGCTCGCGGTACTATCGAGTACAATGTGGCATTGGGCGAAAGAAGAGCTAACGCTGTTAAATCTTACATGGTTAGCATGGGGATCAAGGCGGATCGTTTGAGCACAATCAGCTATGGTAAAGAAAAACCATTGGCGACTGGCGACAGCGAAGGTGCATGGTCTCAAAACCGTCGCGCTAACTTCGTTCCAGCTCAATAGTTATTGGGTAGGGAGTGAGATTGCAGAGATTCTTAATTGGAATTTTTATTTTCTTAAGTCTTCTCGGTTGTCAGACTGTTCCCGCGCCACTTGAAGATTATTCTTTAGCACGAGCTGCCCTTGAGGCGGCTCGTGTCGTTCAAGCCGCCCGACATTCCCCAGGGTATTGGCACCAGGCGGAAGAATCCTATCGAAAAGGTCGTATTTACTTTGACGACCGTGACTATCAAAAAGCCAAAGAGCAATTTGTAAAAGCTCGTATTGCCGCTGAAAGATCTGAAAACTCAGCACGCCTTATTCGTCAAAAAACAGGAGACGTATTATGAGAGTTCTCGTTGGAGTCCTAGCTTTGTCTGTGATGTTGACGGGGTGTTTGAAAACCCGAAACGAAGTGAAGGATGGCGAACGGCGTTCTGTCATTCAACAACAAGTGACGTCCATGCAGAGAAACACTGCTGATACTACAAGCCGGATCGGCGATATGGAAGAGTTGGTACGGGATCTTAATGGTCGTGTGGAAGTTGTTGAGCATAAAATCGACCAAAACAGCTCAGGAACTCAAAATGCTTTGAAAAACTCTCAGCAGCAAACAACCGATGTGAACCAAAAAGTTATTCTCTTGCAGGATGCGTTGACGAAAATGGAAGGCCAGCTTTTTCAACTAACGGCGGAAGTCCAAGGTCTGAAGGCTGAAAAGTCAGCAGCGCAAGCTGAAAAAATGGCAAAACAGGCAAAAAAAGACAGCTATGAATCAGCAAAAGAGTTTTTCGAAAAGAAAGACTGGAAGCAGGCGATTCTAAACTTCCAAAAGTATCGTGATGATCATCCAAAGGGTAAACAATTTCCGGATGCGACTTATAAAATCGGTGTCGCCTTTCAGGAGTTGGGTATGAAGGATGAATCTAAAACATTTTATGATGAAGTTATAAGTAAATTCCCTAAGACCGATGAAGCACGCAGAGCTAAAATTAGACTAAAAGGTTTAAAAAAGTAATTTTGTGATTGAAAGAGTCCTTTCTATTGAAACCAGTTGTGATGACACCTCCGTTGCGATCGTTGATCGTCGGGGCTGGGTTCACTCTGTTGTTTCGGCGTCTCAGGATCTTGAACACGAAATGTACGGCGGCATTGTTCCCGAGATCGCCGCTCGTAACCATTCCATTGCCTTGATTCCTCTTATTGAAGAGGCCTTTAAAAAAGCCGGCATGAGCTGGTCTGATATTGACGGGATTGCTGTGACAAACAGACCCGGTCTCGTCGGAGCTTTGATAGTGGGACTTGTGACTGCTAAATCCCTGGCTCAAGCCAAGGGTTTGCCTTTTCTGGGTGTGAATCATCTAGAGGGACATTTGCTCGCGCCTTTTTTGAGAGATGCCGAATTTTTACCTCCAGCAGATTTTGATTATCCCTATGTCGGTCTTGCCATCAGTGGTGGACACACGAGCCTGTATCATATCAAAGGTTTGGGCGACTATAAGGTGCTGGGAGCAACAAAAGATGACGCCGCTGGGGAGTGCTTTGATAAATTTGCAAAAATGGCAGGCCTCGGGTTTCCGGGGGGAGTCAAAGTCGACCAACTGGCAAAATCCGGCAATCCTGAAGCTTTTGAATTTCCTCGCAGCATGATTCACGACGACACTTTTGACATGAGTTTTTCTGGCCTTAAATCTTCGGGCCAACGGATGCTCGAACAATTAGGCCCAGAGATCGTTAAACAGCGTTTACCAGATCTTTGCGCGTCCTTTCAAGAGGCCATCGTGGATGTCCTGATTGCAAAGTTAGACCGCGCTGCCAAAGTTTTAAAATTAAATCGAGTTATTCTAACGGGTGGAGTGAGTGCGAACTCACGTTTACGGGCCCGTGCCGAGGAGTGGGCTGCGCAAAAAGGTTTGCGTCTTGTGATACCGCCGCTTCGTTATTGCACTGACAATGCCGCGATGATCGGGTATGTGGGTGCTCTGCGAATGAGTCGTGGGGAAGTATCACAAATAGATTTGGGGCCATCGCCTCAAGCCCTTGAATCGGATTTTAGATGAGCCAAGCCAGTGAAAGATTAGATAAGACCCTCGAAGAGATGGGTATCCTGGCCAAGCGTTCGCTGGGGCAGAATTTTTTAGTCAGCGATCGAGTGATTGAAAAGATAATTGAACAAGTAAAGGCTTTTGAACCCGAAACCATGATTGAAGTGGGGCCGGGACCTGGGGCCTTGACTCACTTTCTGACTGAAATGAATGTGCCTTTGCAAATGATCGAACTGGATCGAGTGATTGCAGCCTATTGGCGTGACAAAGGTTATCCGGTTATTGAAGAAGACGCCTTAAAGATGAATTGGTCACAATTTCACACAGAAAAAAAGATGGTCTTCGTCAGCAATCTTCCTTATCAAATTTCATCGAGCATCGTGATTGAACGCTCGCTGGATGATAAAGGCGTTGATCACATGGTTTTGATGTTCCAAAAGGAAGTGGCGCAAAGAATTCGGGCCCCCGGGCATACTGAGCACTATGGAATATTGAGTGTCATCGCGCAGACTTTTTGGAAGATTCACACGGTGGTTGACGCCGGTCCTCGGGATTTTTCCCCAGCCCCGAAGGTTTCCAGCCGTGTTCTTGGGTTCACACGCATTGAGAGCGAAGTGACGAATCGCAAAGCTTTTTTGGCCTTTGTGAAGGCCTCTTTTGCGCAAAGGCGCAAACTTTTGAAATCAAATTTAGCTAGTCTTTTAAATCAAAAGCAGTTAACAGAAGAGCAGCTTGTGCAATGGTTGCAGGAGCTGGGATTCAAGCCCACAGCGCGTGCGGAGGAAATGAATCCCGCACAATTCGTAAAGCTCTATAAGCATTTTGGATTTGAGGCATGAGCAATATTTCACTCATTCAGGAAAATAAAAAAGCTCGATTTGACTACACGATTGTAGAGACTTTCGAAGCCGGTTTGGTCCTGATGGGGAGCGAAGTAAAAGCTTTACGTCAAAAAGATGTTCAGTTGAAAGATGCCTATGTGGCCTTTCGCGGAAATGAAGCCTTTTTACAAAATGCCCATATCGCTGAATACAAAGCGTCTAGTTACAACAATCACACGCCAGAACGCTTGCGGAAACTACTTTTGAATCGGGCAGAGCTAGAAGAAATTTTCGAAGCTTTACGTGAAAAAGGATATTCCTGTGTGCCGCTCAAGATCTACTTTAAAGATGGGCGCGCCAAGGTTGAGATTGCTTTGGTTAAGGGAAAGAAATCCCATGATAAAAGGGAAGCGATTAAGAAGCGTGACGCTTCGGATGAAGTTCGCTCGTCGTTGCGACGGTCTCGCTAGTTAAGAAATCTTCCTGGATTCCCAGTCGGGATCTTTTCTCTGACAATAAATGTTTCCAAGCCGCATAGGCCTCGCGATTCGCAGGGTCGATACTGAGTTTTTCCAAAAGCTTCAATTCATTTTCTGTGTTCGCTTTTAGAGCCCTATAGAAGTAGTCATAAGTCATGGAAAGATCGCGAAAGTCATCGTCTTCCGGCATCGGATAATCGGGAATATGCCATTGTCCGAGCATTAACTGATGCATGTGTTTTTCCATTCCAACGAGTGGCGACAGTAAGGTCTTCGTCATACGAATACTCATGAACAGAGTTACGCCGCAAAGGAATACAAAGCTCACGCCCAAGAATACTTTTAGCCAAGTTACTTCTCGCTCCAAATGCGATACTAGAGGCGGGTAGGTGTCGTAAGCTAGACTTTTGAAGAGTTCATAATTTTGGGAGATAAAATAAAAAGCAGGCAGAAGAAAGAGTGCAGCGGCCCCCACAACGGCCGTCACCATGTACCAGGAGTACTTGTATTGAAAGGCTTTATTCAAGATAAAGCGCCGTGGGTTTTTCCCTTGAGGTGCGCGCTGTGGTTCAATGACTCTTCGTCCGTAAAGCATAGGTTGCTTATCGGCCGGTTGTCTTTTTAGTCGAGTCCAATTATTCTCGAAGTCAGGCAAAATACTGCGAGGACCTACATCATGAAAATATGGAAATCAGTCGTCTTAAGTTGTGTGATATTAGTGGCCTTAAGTGTGGTTATCGTGGCGCGGGCTGAAGAACCACCTTTGGTCGATGACAAGTACTCGCTCAAAGCGGATAGAGAGGCGATGGAAGCCCTTCGTAAGGATATTCCCGCCGAACGTCAAAAGCTTAATGACGAAAAGGCTTTTATGGACGAAATGATGACGGACTTATCAAAACACCCTTCTTTGGTCCGCAGTCGATTTAGCACTCTCCTGAATAAGAAGAGATCGGTGTTTAATAAAGACATGACTAAAGACCGTGAGGTCTTCAGTCTAACTCAGAGGCAGGATCGAGAAAAGTTCACCAAAGACCAAACCGCTGTCCGCAAAGATTTTTCCCGAAAAAAAACCAGTTCTGAGGAGCGTCAGGATTTTTTCGGTGAACTTGATTCGCGTCGCAAGGATTTTTATTCTGTGCAGAAAGAAAAACGCGATGAGTTTGAAGCTAATATGAAAGATAAAAGAAAGAACTTCGATGACTATGTTCGTTCTAAAACAGACGAATTTAATCAACTGCATCGTGACTATACAAAGCGGTATGAGGAAAATAAAAAGTTGTTGTCGAACCACAAAAAACAGGCGGAAATTAAGCGGAAGCAAACTGAAAAAGATCTGGAAAATGAGTACAGGGACGTCAACGCAAAGCCTGCCACTCCTTTGGAAGTTGGTCAGTAAGTTGGCCAGTAAGAAGTATTCCCGTTCACTTTCGAGAGAAGTCTGTGATTTAGAACATCAGGGGTTTTCACAATTCCCATCAGAAATGTAAGGCATTCTTGATTCACGATCAAAGCATCCCTCATAGACTTGCTCCTATATGAGCTCGTTGTCTCCCGCTGGACGGGACTATCGGCGCTCCTTTATTCTGATACTCTGAAGAGTATTGATATAAAGGAACGTCCAATGAAATCAGTCTTTTTCACTATTGCCCTCAGCTTCTATGCGGGGGAGGGCTTTGCGCGATCGCCTTTGTATTTAGATGTGCAAGGTCGCGAGCTTCAATTTCGAAGTCCACAAGTCATTTATGATTTGAGAACCTCAAAAGGGGAAGAGCTCGTTATTGGAGAGCATGTTGTGAGTAAAGAATCACTCGTCGGCACTGTGGACAATAATGTGCTCAGTTTAAGTTGGGATGCGGGACTTATTTCAACCGGAGAAATTTCAATCTTAAATGCTCAAGGCAAAGAGCTTTGGCGGCAAAAGGTCAGCACGCCGGGATCTTGGATTGCAAAGGATCTAAAAGGCCCCGATGCTCCGAATTGGCAAGACGGCGAAAAGTTCCGCTTTTGCCTGCGCTCTGATTTTCCCCGAGGGTATGTAAACCTCTGCACAGCTTGGTATGGCACTGAAATTAGGGACGAGGTTGTGAAAATTGGATATACCCGCTCGAGTGCTTCACCGCGAATCATTTTTCAGGGTGATGTGGCAAAAAGGTTGAAGGCCGTGCGTATTGTAAAGCCCGGCGAACCCGTGAGTTTTTTTGCCACTTTAAGTTCCGACGTCACTTATGAATTCATGTCTGAGACGAGTGAGCCCATCATTCGGGACCTTGTGCTCCTTGAGGGAGGAGAGAAATTCCGAATTGTGGGAGAACTGCCACAACCCCTGAACCTCAAGACCACACGTCCGCTTCGGCCACAGTCTCACCGTTTGGTGGAGCTGCTGGGATTTGAAGATACAATGGCGAGGCAAGAAGATTTGTGGCAAGCCGATATTCCCGTAAATGGTGCCTATTTGATTTTTCCGGGAAAGTCAGGGGGGCACTTTGGCTACGCTGTTGTTGTTAGCGACCCTCCGAAGCCTGAGGATCGGCAATACGCGTTTGAAAAAACTCTCCTTGGGACCTATGCCGATCATGATAAAATTGTTTTACAAGACAGCCAAGGGAACGAAAGAGTGTGGCAGTTCGAGGCTCCGGAAAAATTTTCCTACAATCGCGTAACACTATTGGATCCTGAAAATGAGTCCACGCATCGATCCTATTTGGATGTCTATCGGGGGGGGCCCGGCGAGGCGAGTGTTCGTTTGACCGGAGTTGCAGGTACCGGGCAGCAACTTGTGGCATTCACAGAGGGACACGTATCGTGGTGGTTTAATGACCTCTTTGGCTGGCAGAGTTCGGTGTGGTCCAAGCAGCGATGGGGAGTGAGTGCGAAATACTTCACGAGTCTGTCGACAGTTCCCGCGAAAAATTCCAGCGGTGATACCCAGGAGATCACCGTCAGCGCTGTGGATGTGGATTTTCGTTATCGATTCACTCCGGGACTATGGGAGAAAGACGAAACAGTGGGTTTGATTTCTAGCTTTGAGTCAGTCGACTTTGGGGGAGATGTTGTACCTAAGTTGGGAGCCGGAGTCTTTTGGGCGCGTTCGATGCCCCGGGTGTTCGATGATCTATTGAATAAAATTTCATTTCTAAACTATCCGAAATGGGTGGATATGGAGTTCATCAAATATTTTAGTTCTTTGAATAGTGAGGTTTCTCTGGGCGATGACTATGTTCTAAATTTTCATGGCAAATTGATGTGGACTCCGCGATTTTTCGGCGAAGCTGGCTTTGGAATCAAAAGTTACAATCATGTGAATGCAAAGACACGAACGGGAGCAGCTATGGGTACCTTGTATGGGACCCTGGGGGTCGGAATCAATTTTTAGACTTTGGCGATTCCCTTAAAAGTCAGTTTGTGAATTTCCATAGTAAGAGCAAAGATTCTGTTTTCCACGATAGGTGTAAGTGAAACAAATTCTATTCCGAAGGTTTGCATCGTCACATTTTTTTCATCAACTTTAATATGTCGAATTTGGCCTTGAATTTCAATGGGGCTGCGTTTGCCCACTATCAAGTGACCAGTTACATAGTCGTTCAGTCTTAAAAGCGGAGCTGATACTTTGTAGGCCACTCGACAGCCTTGGCTGCTAAGGTCTGAGATTTGCCCAACAATGTTTTGAGACTTTTGGTTCACTTGCACGATATTGAAGTAAGCAGAAAGACTTTCTGGCACATTCACACGGTAGTTTTGTCTGCGTTGCAGATGATATATTTCTAATGGGACTGGGACAATAAGACGACTTTGATCGATCTCAGCTTTTCCTTGAAAATAATATTTATCTCCGCCAACAAAAAAATGTCCTAGGTATTCTTCGCCGCCGATGAGGCTCGGATTCGACTCGACACTGCACTCAAGAACTCCGAGTTTTGCATTGAAGCGAATTCCTTTAAACAAACACAGAGATTCACTCATGCCTTTGCAAATAAGTTCAGCTTTTGATTGGGCGAGGTCAGAAAACAACTTCATCCGATCGACGTCGCGAGTAACTAAGGAGAAGATGTCTTTATCCATACCGTGACCTCATGCTTGTTGTGGTGCAAATGCAGCACCCGGGCATTCCCGATTTGCTGAAAGGCTTTAAGTGTCTCAAAGTCAGTCTTACCTTGAAACTTTATCGTGCAAACAAAGTTAGCGCAAAGACCAGATGCTTGCCAAGACTTAACAAGTTCCAAAAGCTTTTCAGGATAGCAAATGATGTCAGAAAAAAACCAGTCAATGGCCCCAAGATCTTCAGGTTTAAGAGAAAAGGCGTTCGTTTTGATAAATTCAATTCGCGGTAGGGCTGCAATTTTTGGATCTAAGGGGGCGCGATCGATGCTAATGACATGGCAACCGAGTTGTTGAAGAACCCATGTCCACCCGCCGGGACAGCTGCCAAAGTCGATCACTTTTTGTCCCTTTTTAGGGACAATTCCGTGAACAGTAAAGACCTCCCATAGTTTGAGATAGGCGCGTGAAGGGGGCGTTTCTTTGTTTTCATGAAATTTAACTTCGCCGAGCGGGAATAAGGAATCGGTCTGACTTGCGGCTAACAAAGTATTTTTATCCATGAGCATCCAAGCTCCCAGCGGATCCGCAGGGAGAGGGGCCATAAATTCCATGACGCGAGATCGAACGGAGGGCAGTTGCTCTTGAATCAATTCTGATCGGCGATGATTTTCAAATGAATAGTGGCACCAAAGTTTGCCACGTTCTCGCAATGCTTTGGCCGCTTGAGAGATCGACTCAAAGGTGATGAGTTCGGCATTGAGCCAAATATTTTGGGCCCATACAGAGTTCTGCAAGGGCCCATCAGTTAAAACCAAATTTCCGTGCACAGATTTGACGTTCGTGAGCTCAGTTAAGAGCTCATTTAGAAATTGTGCGGGAGCTAAATACGCAATCACGACAAAAACTAAGCTGCGACTTTTGTAGGAAGGGCTGGAGTTAGAAGTCCGCGAGCACCCCAGGTGACCATACAATCTGCCCAAAACTTTTCTTTGATCTTAAGTTCGGCCGGTCCCATTTTAATTTTCGGAAAGTCCTGCTTTTCAAAGTGTGCGGCAAATTCGCCGACGGGGCAGTTCCTAACGATCTTCAACATGAGGTTGAAGTGAGCGTCTGTCATAGGCTTTCCATCGACAAACATTTTTCTGAGGCCGCTCTCGGGGGTGTGCAAAAGAAAATCGAAGAGACCCGGCACATCATATTGTTGACTCATTTTGATACTCCTTGTTTTGTTGAACTCTTCGTTATCGGAGATATTTGGAAACGACTTTACAGGTTTCTCGACCATCGTCCTGAACATCTCGATTAATAAATTTCAATTTAACCAGACTCGACGAATTTACAGGAAAAAAGGTCTAGGAGGTCTAAAGTCCTAAGACCTTGATCCGATCTAGGAGGCATGAATACACATAAAAATAAAACCAACGTCCTGATTGTTACAGCTTTGATTCTTCTAACCAGCCCTGGGGCTTTGGCGATGTCGAAGAAGCCCATTAAAGTAGAGCCAGCTCCAGCGCCTTCGCCGGCACCTAGCCCTGCTCCGACTCCTTTGCCAGCACCGCGTGAACCTGCCGCTGTGACAGATCCGATAACTCCCGTAGGCTTTGATGTCTTTAATGAAGTGGCGTATCCCGTTGGTAATGCCGTGGATACAATATTTAGAAGCTATAGAGAGCTTCTGCCAGCCCGCGATGGTAATAACTCACATTTGATCGATAGCTGCGACGCTAACCTTGATCAGAAAGATCGGTTTGCAGATAGAGTGGCTTATGCGGTTGAACTGAAGATGCAACCTTCGAGGCCACAGCTAGGATATGTCTATTCCTATTTTGGTTTAAACAAAGATGTGAACACCTATTTGCCGAATAGTTTGATATCACATCCGTTGTGTCGAGTGAATTCATCGAGTCTGAATACCACCTTAAAAGGAAAACATGTTCCTTCGGCAGCTATTATTAATAAGATCAATCTATTCACGGACAAGATGAATGGTTATCGGCGTGATGCTTTAGCCGGACATCGCGAAGGTTATGTGAAAGCTTCGAAACTTTGGTCTAAATATATGATGTGTTTGTCCTATGCGGAGTCATTGACCAGCGCGGACAGCTCTAAATCCCAATCAGTGGGACAGAAATATGCGCCTTCCGGATATCGCCGTCCGGCGGGAGTGAAGTTTTATGAGGATCCAGCACAAGACGCGGCATCGCGATTGAATATAGGAATGTTCCAATTTACTCCGAGTTCAGGCGGTAATGTTCAGGCCTGTATCCGCGAATGGAATGTGCTTTACCCTCGTTGCGCGATCTCACAAACGGCCACACAGTCCGAGATGATTCGTGTGATTGGAAGCTCCCTGCAAACCTTCAATGCATTTTGTGGCGCGGCCAAGGTGACTGGTATGTTTGGAGTACAAGTGAATACGACGAAGTCCGCGAACACATCACCAGCGAATGTGAACTCGAACGGGACCTTAAGGGCTCCAACGGAGAGATGTGTGACGCCGCATATGTCGGGAAGTTCCTACAACCATTTTGGGCCTTTCCAGAATTCAACTGGCGCCAATTTGGATGAAGTGATGAGCTGTGTTTTGAGCGGTGACTACTAGATTAAAAAGAAGGGGGCGAGTGCTGTTTAAGGCTTTCCCCCGATAACTTCCATTTGTGCAATCATTTTGCCAAAGAGCTGTCCCAAATCTTTCTTTTCGGATTCTCCGAAAGCACTCCAAAATTTCTGAACACGATCAAAATAAATCGGTGTGATCTCTTGAAATAAACGGGAGCCTTTCTCGGTGAGGCGAATCACAAAAGAACGGCCATCCTTTTCGTGGACTTCTCTCTTAACAAGTTCGTTCTTTTCTAGACTGTTAATCAGGCCAGAAATAGTGGCCTGAGTAACCCCCACTTTTTGCGCAAGCTCCGAGGGGACCATTCCTTGAGGGTTGGTGCTGAGCAAGAGCAATAGAGTGAATCGACCGGTTGAAAGATTGTAGCGACTAAAAAAGCTTTCAAGATTTGTTTCAAAATCAGAGCTCACTTTTCGTAAGAGAAGGTGGGTGTACATTGAAAGTGGATCGACTTCGGGTAAGCCGTAGTTCACAGTTTGGCGAAGGTCATCAATAGAAGGCAGGGTGGTTAAAAATAGTTTTGCCATCGTTCACTCCTCGTACGACCAAACAAGCTGGTCTAGTCGCCTTACACTTTACTGAGCCGGGAAAGAGATGACAAGGGAATGACCGTAAACAAGCCTTTGGCAAGTTTCAACTGAGGTGTTGTTCAAAACAATCCGAAGTATTCTCGTGCTCTGGGTCGCAATTGAAAGTAAAAATATATAATGAAGTCCATATTCAAGGGAATCTTTGGTAATTGGGCGGCACAGCAGTGCTTACCGACCTTATCCGATCAGGACCACAAGGCTCGCCGTGGTAAGGCTCTCTTGTTCGCCGGCAGCACTCAGTACCCAGGGGCCGGCGTGCTGGCTGCGAAAGCGGCAGCGCGAATGGGGGCGGGGTATGTAACCTTGGCGGGCCGTGAAAACTTTCTGTCTCCTTTTGAGAATCCTGATTTTATTTTTTATGATCTTAAAAATCTATCGTGGCCGCATCTTGAAAAAGATGCGGTGTTAGTAGGTCCTGGGCTTGGTGTGAACTCATATACAGCCGAGGTTCTTCTCGAACTGAAGAAGCAACAGTTTGATCGAGTGGTTTTAGATGCCGATGCCTTGACTGTGTGTGCGCAGTGGCGGTTGTTTCCATTGAGACCTCAGTGGATTGTGACGCCTCATGTGGGCGAACTTGCGCGCTGTCTTCAAGTGACCAGCCAAGAAATAAATCATAATCGACCAGCGGCCCTTCAAAAGGCGATAGAACTTTTTCAATGCGTAGTTCTTTTAAAAGGGCATCAAACTCTGGTCGGAAATCAAGTGCGAAACTTCAAGATCACGACGGGAACCTCGGCCTTGGCAAAGGCGGGCACTGGAGATGTCCTTTCCGGAATGATCACGGCCTTAAGGGCTCAGGGCTTGCCGCCGCTTCGAGCCGCCTTGCTTGGAGCCTATGTGCATGGGGCGACCGCGAACTTATGGGAGGCACAAGGCAAAGATGCACTTTCCATGATGGCATCGGACGTTATAAAATTGCTCCCCTTGGTTCTACGTCGGATGAGATAGCTCCGGAGCGCTGAGGGGATGGTTCTCAAGCCGGTTTGCTGTTGGCCCGGGCGCATTCAAAGATGAAAAAACTTCAGAGATAAATTCCTAATAAGTCCCGAACTTCCATTTTGACCTCAAGCACGCTACAAATGCGGCATCGATGGGGGCCGAATGAGAAAGTTTTTTATCGCAGCGATTTTAATGACTTCAGTTCAGACTTTTGCACAAAGCACAACTTTGAATGTAAATGAAACTGTTTTAAAGGCGAATGAAGTTAATAAAGAAAAAATTGAAGACACCAGAGAAATAACGGACTCAAAATTGCGAGCAGATGGGGGCTCATTATCTCGCTACTCCCTGAAGTTTTCCCTCTCTTATTATGGCCCACCGGTAGGTGATTTGTCGGCAAAAAAACAACCCAATCCAGATGGATCTATCGGTAATTTTGATACAGCTATGGGGGGGTCGATTAGTGCCCGCTATCGTCTTGATCCAAAGAGCACTCTTGGAGTCGGTACAGGGATTAACGCCCTAACTCCCTTTCATGGATCAGAGCGCACCGATATCAAAAATCCATTCATTGGCTATGACTTGAATTCGCGGATCGAAAATCTGCAAATGCGCAACGCTTTCCGAGTCGAATACACCAGTGTTCCGGAGTATCGTGCCGTGGGGCAAGATGGAGCCCTTTCTTATGATAACGGCGTGGTTTATTACTTAGGAACTTCAAATGTGGGTTTAGGATTGGACACGTCATTTGATTATTTTCTTTATAATCGTGAGTACGTCATCAAAGATCGCAACTCCAGTCGTTATGCTTTGAATTTCTACCCCCAGGTGAAATACAACATCAGTGACAAGATCAATATCTATACGTCGTTGGCTATTCGTTTTGCGAATCCAAGATCAAGGGATGATGAGTGGGCTTTGTTGAATAAGACTTTGAGTCAACGCCTGGGGATGGGGATGGCTTTTAGCAAAACAATCTACTTTGCGCCCTATTTGAATTTCTACCCAGAGACCATGAATATGGAGTCTACGACTTTTAGCTTTGCGACGATTTTTTCAATTCTTTAGATTCTCGAAAGAGCAGGTCTTGAAAATAAAAAAAACCAGGTGATCTAGAAACCTGGTTTTTTTTATTTGTCGGTAAGAGTCACTTTGGACTTTACAGTTATGGCGGGCCTGTCTCCTGGTGATCGACCAATTCACGAAGTTCCTTACTTAGTTGATATTCATGAAGTATGGGTTTTAAAGCCATCGTGTGCTCCTTTCAACGTGAGCTGAATCACTTATCGGCTAGACCTTTGTAGAGTTGAGGGTGAAATTGAATTTAAATAAAAAATAAATTTTGAACTGGAGTCTTTACTTCATCTTTACCTTAAAAGACTCTCTAACTATCTGATCGCTCGTTGAATTAAGGTGTAGAAGAGTTCGACATCTCAAATTGGGCACTCAAACGCTCTAACAAATTAAGAGTCATGAAGTGAGTCAGTCCCCAAAGGGGAAGGTGTTTGTCTAAATTTATGGCGGGCATTTCGACGCGCAAAGCATCGTGAAGGAAACGATAGGTGGTTTTTCTTTGGGGGCTCTTAAGCTCTGAAAGTGGTATCCAGAAAAAGTCGGCCACTTCATTCGGGTCTAATAGCAGGTCTTTCGGGGATTCAATATAGAATACGAAGGGGCGAATATAAAAGTTCAGCAATTGGCCAGCCTTGCGTGCTTGCACATCATCTAGGCGTCCAACAAGGGACATCCTATCCAGTACCAAACCAATTTCTTCGGAGGTCTCACGTACCACGGTGGCATAATCATCCATGTCAGAAGTTTCTTTTTTACCACCGGGAAAGGCGATTTGGCCCGACCAGCGATCTTCAGGATGATCCGCTCGCTGGATGTATCCGATTTCCATTTGATCAAGCGGACCTTTTAACAGAACAGCGACGCAGGCATAGGTACAAAGCTCTTCTGACAAATCTAAAATCTTAGGGGACTCCAACGCCATAGCAAGGCCCTGGAGAAGTTGAGGATCAAGTTGAAATGGAGAGGTTGGGGTGTTCATGCAAAGTCACGATAACATAGAGCAGGTGGGGTTTGGCAAGACCAGGTGTATCGTGTGTGTCGGTGGGCTTGCTTGATACCACTTGAAGGTTTTGTTGAAGTAGCTTTAATATTTTGAAATGAAGCTCTTGACCAAAAATAAAGCGGCCAGTGTTCAGTTTATATTTATCACGATTCTTTTAGAGTGGATCGGGAATGGCATTGTCATTCCCATTCTGCCAGATGTTATTCGCCGATTCGGTCATGGGCCCGATTTTGTAAATCACTACTTTGGATATTTCGTTTCTGTTTATGCCTTGATGCAATTTTTAGCTTCGCCAGTGTTAGGATCTCTTTCCGATCGATTTGGTCGCAGGCCGGTATTGCTCTTTTCACTCTTAGGTGCTGGATTGGATTTTATACTCATGGCAATGGCGCCGAATTTGGCGATTCTGTTTTTAGGAAGGATCATTTCGGGGCTGACCGGGGCCGGGATGACGGTTGCGACATCCTATATCGCCGATGTTTCTGAGGATCACAACAGGGCGGCAAATTTTGGATTGATCGGTGCAGCGATTGGTTTGGGATTTATTATTGGGCCCGTGTTGGGCGGCGTGTTTGGAAATATTCATCCCTTGGCGCCTTTTTGGGTTGCAGCTGTTTTGAACCTAATTAATTTTGCATTTGGATACTTTGTTCTGCCCGAATCCTTGCCTGCGTCTCAGCGACGTAAAATTTCGTGGCGGCAGTTGAATGCATTTGCCTCGCTTAAAAAAGTGTTGCGGCCGTCTCCTGTGTTGGGATTTATTATGGTTTACTTTTTGTCATTCTTGGCTGGGCAGGTTCATCCCAGTATCTGGACGCTCTATACGCAATTAAAATTTCAGTGGACGGCTTTTGAAGTCGGACTCTCGCTTTCGGTCGTGGGCTTGTCCGTGGCCTTTTGTTCGGGCTATTTGACAAGAGTATTGATTCCCAAATGGGGAGAGTTTAAGGCTCTCTTTATTGGCTTGGTATCAAGTGTCGTCGGCTATCTTTGTTATGCCCTAGCGACTCAAGGCTGGATGATGTATGCGACGATGCTTATAGCGATTCTAACCGGATTGGTCGGCCCTTCCTTGCAGTCATTGATTTCGCGCGGAGTTCCCTCGCAAGAACAAGGTGAGCTGCAGGGGAGTCTCATTTCGTTAGCGAGTTTAACGGCTATTATAGGGCCTCTCTTTTACACGGATATTTTTGCGAGGTTCACTTCTGAGTCGTCCAATATTCATTTCCCCGGAAGTGGGTACGTAGCGGCGGCTGGGATCAGTGTTATTTGTATTTTGGTTTTGATCTTTATAGGTCGAAAACAATCTGTCATTCAAAACTAGCCCTGGTCTCGTCTTTAGTTTAAGTATGTAGCATTGCACTTCCCATCATTGAAGATAGGGACTTACTGGTTCTTTTATTAGGATATGGGTTGAACAGGAAGGAGCTTTCTATGCCTACACATCGTGAAACGGCCGAAAAAAATATGACCAAATCAGAGTTCAAGCTTTTTACACAGAGTTTTCCACGAGCGCTCAAACGACTTTCGGAGGAAAAGGCGGTAAAGGCGTTAAGCCAGACAGAGCAGTTGGTGGCGAAATATCGCAGATCTTTGGCAAGGGCGAGTGAAGATCAAATTCGTTTGATCAACTATCGACTGCGCACCCTGGAAAATACGCTCGAGCGCTATTCAAAAAAATTAAATGTCGGGGCTAAAATGAAGGTGCGTAAAGAAAAGCGCAGCATGACCGCGCAGCCCAAAATGCTGGTCTCGTTAAAAGACGGTCCTCGCGAGAATTTTTTATTTAAGGAAAAAGAAAAAATTTATGCGCGCGCCACTCGTGAACCTCGGCAACGAAATTCAGCTATACAGGCAGTAACGGATCGCATTTCTGGCTCTGTGAAGTCCCAGACACGTAAGGGTCAGATTGGGCGGGATAGAAAGAAAGCGGCGCGGGAGGCAGAGGGATAGGCTAAGGCAGATCGAAAAAAAGGGAGCTGCGTGAGCTCCCTTTTAGATTATTGGTCAAATGAAACTGGTGGTGGGGGACTTAACGCTTCTACGCCGTTCGCATCTGTGGATATTGCCTGCACAGTGTATGTATATCCTCTTTCAAGGCCGTCGATTCGGACCACATGTTCCATAACCATATTTTCATCAAGCGGACTTGTGTACGACTGACTGTTTGCGCTAATTTTTATTTGGCTCGTTGATGGGACATTTGTAGTCCAACTTAAAATAGCATAGCCGGAGCCAATCTCATCAATTTTAAAATTCGTTACTTTAAGACTTTCGTCGATACACGGATTTGGTGTTTGTTCAGGCATTTTAAAGTTTTGTGGTGCTACAATAGCCCAGCCTTGACGGTTTAAAACTTTCATAGCTAGGGTGTCACCTTTTTTGTTCTCATTAAAGAACACGCTATTTCCCATGATGCCACAAAGAGAATGTCGAGCGGGTTGTTTCCAAGTTTTTGACTTTTTATGAAGCTTCCACATCATGACATTAGCAATGTGGTATCTCGGTCCTTGATAGTAGAGAACTTTAATTGGAATCTCAGACGCGTGATCCAAATAGACAGTCTTATAGGCGCAGCCCATTCGAGTCTGATGAACACCGTCATTATTTACGATTTCAGACCAAGCTCCATTTTGCAGCGCAAACAGGCGAGCTCCATCATCAGAGAGTAAAGAGATTTCGTAGTGGCCAGGCTTGTCGGAGGCTTGAAGTCTCAATGAACTACTATATTCGATGGCAAAATTTTCTATGAGTTTTTCGCCATTAGTATCAACTAAAACGTCACCGGCGCGATTTTCAAAGCCTTTATCGAATCGACGAGTGGGCACATTGATATCTGCAAAATATAGATTCTGTTCGAGGCGAATTCCTTTTTCGTGGTATTCCAGCACGCTTGTTGTTTTCGCTTGCATAGAATTAGACTTCAAAAGGAGCTTACCCAAGAGACCTGATTCTGATGAGTCCACAACTTGGTTGGAGAGGGGATCACAGACGGTTTTTTCCTCGTCTATAAATTCGATGTCTTGGGCTGCTGGACCTGTTTTGGAGTATCCGGAAAATTGACAACTAAGATTCTTAACTAGATCTACCTTTTTAGCGCTACCGGTTGAGGTTGATTTAGTTGATTTTTCCACTTTTAGTTTATTCAGAAAGCTACTTAGGAAAGAAGATGCTTGTGACTGAGGGCTGAAAACCAACGCTATAATTATAAAAGCCACGAGCCCGTTTCTACTAACGTACATAGGATTACCTCATCTTAAATGACCAGATTTGAGTATAGCAAAATCACTCTATACTGAAAGCATTGAAATATTTCTGTATCAGGATTGGATTACTTACGAAGTGCCGACGAACTATTTTGATACGCCCAAAGATGGGTAAAATATTTTGATCCAATTTGAATTGGCACGACTGACGAACCGTTGACTCCATTGCCGAAGGTACCATAGCTGGCATTATTGCCCCATGCCCATAGTGTATTGTCACTTCGAATTCCAAGGGCGTGGTCTGAACCACCAACAGCTTTCAGCCAGGTTGATGCGCCAACTTGGGTCGGATTAAGCACATTAGTTCCCTGAACACCGAGTCCCAATTGGCCGGTCTGATTGTAGCCAAAGGCGTAAAGATAGTTTGAGTTGTTGATCGCAAAACTAAACCCGCCATTTGCTGTTGATATGGATTGCCAATTGTAGGCTGATCCGACTTGAACGGGTACAGTTTGGTTGATCGTATTGCCAATGCCTAGTTGGCCGGAACTATTAAATCCCCAAGACCAGAGTGATCCATTGTTGTGTATTGCAAGTACATGACTGCTTCCGGCGGCAAGCGTTGTCCAGGGCCCTCCGACCACTTGGGCAAAGGTGTGCTGTGAGGAGGTGGCTCCTGTTCCCAAAGTCCCAGAGGTCGAGCAGGCTCCGACGGCATAAATGACTCCGCTGGAGTTTCGTGCAAAGGTTTGGCCGTTGCCACAATAGACGTCGACCCAAGTTCCACCTGGCGCAGTCGACATTGGGACGGGTGTCACGCTTGAAATGAAGTCCCCCTTGCCGAGTTGACCCGAGACATTGTTACCCCATGCCCAAAGGGTTCCGTCATTTTTGATCGCAGCAACATGGCTGCCGCCAACTGAAATTTTTGTCCAAGTGCCGACGGAATCAAAGAGAACAGGCGTTGGATAGAAGGGTCCAACTATTGTGCCCGGCGCTCCACCAAGTTGCCCATAGTTGTTGTCGCCCCAGCAATAAATATTTCCATTTTTTTCTTTGGCATATCCGAACCCAGCTACGGCTCCGTTTTTACATAAGAATATATCCGTCCACTTATTGCGCGGGAAACACAGAGTATGGTTAAGCTCTGCCGTAGCAGTTCCACCGAAGTTAGTGAACTTCTGCCCCCACATATAAATCTTTTGATTGCTGCTTTTTGTAAGACTCATGATGGGCATGCCGAAGGCGCGCTCAGCAGCGATACTTGCGCCGACTCCGGCAGAACACTGAGCTAATATTTTTAGAAATTCACGTCTGTCCATAGTTAGTTGTCGTATCCCGTTACCCAAGAAACATAGGCATCGGCACCGATGACCATGAATGTGTAAATCGTGTGTTTACCCGATTCTGCGGGCCCGTGATCTGGTGGCAACTTAATGTTTAAGAATGGGGTTGGGCCAAGCGGATGAGTGAAACTACAAGTTCCGCCGCCGGAGCCTTTCACTGCAAATATATAAGTGGCGCCGTCCTTCATCCCTGACAGAGAGAACGCTTGGCAGTTATTAGTTGTATACTGAATATTTCCCAACGCAAAGTTCACGGTAGTTCCGCCTACGCTGGTCGTTGCAATTGTTCTAAAGACCTTACTGACGGTTTCATCTTGTGCTGTGATTTTAAACGCATTGATTTCATTTGTGGCCTGAATATTTCCATTTACAGTCACATTTCCAGCGACTTCCAGTTTAGAGCTAGGTGTGTTAGTACCAATGCCAACGTTACCTGCAGGATCAACACGCAGTCGCTCCGTACCTGCGGTAGAAAGTGAAACGATATCTGCTCCCGGGCTAAAGACTCCCGTATTTGAATCTCCGGTAAAGGTCATTCCAGGGGCTGCTGAAGTGCCCGGCAACGAAAAAAACTGACCTGTCATTGGTGTTGAACCATTTGCCAAAAAATCGCCAGTTCCATTCGATGGGGTGATCCATGCCAGATTTCCAGATCCATCAGTTCGAAGCACCTGATTGGCAGTGCCGTCACTAGCAGGCAACCTTAAAGTATAGCTTGAAAAAGCGCCGGGCGCCTGAAGTGTCACAGCCCCAGCTGTGGCCCCTTGAACATTAACTCCATAAAACCCACTGACGCCAGATCCATCGCGGGTAACGACTGTGCTATTTGATGCAGCCGCATTACCTGCCAAAGTGGAATATGCACCCGCACCAGTTCGTTGTACGAAGCCTGTTGTTGACAAGCCGTTTACGCCAGTGAGCTCTGTACCAAGACCGATAGTTCCGCTAGAGGTAATTGAACCGCCGGTTAAACCGGTGCCTGCAGTAATACTCGTGACTGTACCAGTCGCTGCAGAAGAACAAAGCCATCGGTCAGCAGCCGCATTCCAAGCTAGAACTTCGCCGTTCGCACATTCCGTGCCGTTGGGCATATAGCTAAAGTACTTACCGCCACCGCTGGCAATTTTATCAATAGTTGTTGTGATATTAGTTAGTGCCGAACCATCAACTGCAGGAAGTTTTGCAGTACCATCAAGCTTCACGATTTGATCTGCACCTGTTCCTGAGTTCAACAAGAGGGAGGGAGTTGTGGAATTTGATGTTATATTGATATCAGCGTTGGCAGAAGAAACGTTTGTGACTGTACCAGTGCCTACACCAATCAGAACCCAGGCAGCACCATTGTCGCGATAAAGCTTATTCGTATCAGAGGCAACCCAAAGTCGACCAGCTGTTCCAGCTGCGCCTTTGGCGGCATCTGAACCAGTTTGAATACTGGGAGTTCCAGCAACATTGCGAATGCCATCTGTAATGCCATAACCACTTAAAGTCGTCGGAGTTCCTGAAGTAATTTTGGACCAAGCAAGATCCGGAATCATTGCTATCGTTAGCTGACCTCCAGCACCGAGTTTAGCAATTCTATTTGCATCCCCAGCACCACCAGTGGCCCCAGAGTTAACCGAAGCAATACCAGAAGCGACTGTCATTCCAGAAGTAGCAGCGTTCGTGTCGAACTGCACAAGACCTTTGGCGGCATATGAAGAATCACCCGGTGTTGATGGGGTTGTCCAACCTAAGACACCAGCACCATTAGTTTTTAGTACTTGATTTGCCGCTCCGTCAGCATTCGGAAGAGTCCAAATTTTATTTGCACTCACGACAGTAGGGGACTTGAAGCCAACATAGTTTGAAGAATCCGCATCGGCAAAACGAACTTCGTTTTCCGCATTCATGGTTAAGGCACCCGTCATGCTGTCACCAGCGTTAGCGACTTTTCCAGTCGCAATTGTACCTAAGTTATCAATTTGAGTTTGAATCGCTGAAGTTACACCGGCTACATAACCTAATTCACTCGCCGTCACTGCCGAGTGAGTCGGAATGCCACTTGCATTCGAGATCAGGGCTTTATTGGGAGTGATCGCCGCAGAGTCAGTCAAGACCCCTGTAGCATCATTTATAATGATTCGGTTAGCGTTCCCAGAAGCAAGTTTACTTCTGGAAATTGCTGCAGACGCATTGATGTCGGCATTGGTTATTGAGTCGTCGGTGATTGCAGCGGTCCCAACGACAATGTCATCACAAGTCCAAACATCAATTGCGGAGTTATAGTGCATGACTTTATTAGAAGCCGTACAGTTCGCAAGTACGCTGGCTATCCAACTGGTGGTTGCACTGTCATACTTTAAATATGCGCCGGCACCCGGCGTGCCTGCAGAAACATTCACACTCACACCACGGAGACTTGAGGCATCCGCTCCGCCAGCTCCGGCATCCGTTCCGCAAATCCACCTTGAGTTTGTATTATCCCACTTCAACACGCCACCATCAACGCAAGCAGAGTCGTTTGGTTTGTATTTGAAATACCACCCAACAGCACTTGTGATTCTATCGACCGCAGTAGAGATATTCGTTAATTGCGAGCCATCGACTGCAGGTAATTTCGCTGCTCCATCTAATTTAACAATTTGATTTGAGCCCACGCCTGAATTTAAAGTCAAAATGGGCGTTGTTGTGCCAGAGGCAATTGAAATATCCGAGTTCGCGGAAGACACATTTGTCACAGAACCACCAGCCCCACTCACACTGAGTGTTTTAATACTGGAGCCGTCATTGTATTTAATCATACCTTCCGTGCTGTTGTACCAAACATAACCATTGTTCCCGCCATTGAAGGCCGGATCGACAGATTTATTTTCTAAATGGAGATAACCAATATTCGAAATAATATTATTTCCTAAGTTGATTCCAGCGCCGCTCATCGTGAGTCCACCGGTCATTGTGCCACCTGAAAGGTTAAGCTTCGTTGCTAAGTCGGGAACAAAGGCTGCCGAAAAAGAACCTGTCGTTATTTTAGAAGCATCAAGAACGGGAATATCAGAGGCGGCCAGAGCAGCAGAGCTGGTCACACGGCCTTTGGCGTCGTAGGAAATTTTAGTCCCAGTATTTGCAGAGGTTATGGTTGCCAGAGTCGGATTCGGATAAGTCCCGGCAAGGTCCCCGCCGGCAGGTCCTGAAGGCGCACCACCCCCAGAAGAGCTAATGGAAATCGTTCCGGAACCAGGCGTAATAGTGATACCAGCTCCCGCAGTGAGCTGACTTAAAGAATAGCCACCACCAGAGTTTCCAATGAGCAATTGACCGCTAGTGGGGGCTGTGTTTTGCCCGGTGCCTCCACGAGTCACGGCGAGTTGGGCCTCTGAAGACAAGGCCCCTGTTCCGCTATTTATTAGAACGTGGTTAGCAGTTCCATTGGCTATTTTTGATCGCGCAATGGCGGCACCAGGGGTGATCGAAGCATCTGTAATTCCAGTTATACCCGAAGTTGGAACGCTGGTAAAATCGCCATCAATAATTCTATCTAAAGCAGTATAGCGAGAAAAGATACTTTCCACATTTGCTTGCGTCACACCTTGCGCTGATTTCACTTGGACAAAATCCGTTGGTCCCAGATCCGCAAGTTTTTGCGCATTCATGGCAAAGGGAACTTGGGTGATCACAACATCCGGGCTCAGATCTGTTGCGCCTACGCGAATATGCAATTTTCGAGTTGTAAATCCAGTCAGAGTCGAAGATCCACTGGGCCAACAATTGATGGTTCCAGCAGACCCAAATATTTGCAAAGGTGTATTCCCTGTAGAGTCAGCTCGGCTTCCGGCTCCCACAATCACGCTGAAATCCCCGTTGACTCCAGGTGTGACATTTTGAGTTTCCTCAAAAGCAATACAAGACGCACCATTGATAATTTGAAAGGTAACGGTTTGAGGCGTGGTCACGGCGTTGCCCAAATTGTCGGTCAAGACACCTTCATAGGTGAAAAAAGGTGCCGTCTGCGCAAAGGCAACGTTGGCAAAAAGAATGTACAACAGAGGCATTAACCATTTCATCGCAAAATCCTTCCGCGAATAATAAAGCCGCCACCCGTAGCGATTTCTTGTTGTTGAAAGCGCAATCGTGAATGTGCTTGCAGGCCTGTACCGGTTTGTTTTTGTGAACCCACAAGAACTTCTTGGCTAATGCTCAAACTAGGATTGAACAGAACTTGCAGAGTTGTGTTAGTG
>JBBKWD010000149.1:0-16267 GCA_037968775.1 Bdellovibrio sp. | reverse complement strand
AATTAGAGGATATCACAGAGGAGAAAAAGAAAAGAGGGCAAAAAAAAAGGCCCCGTGAGGAGCCTTTTTTCGAAAGAACTACTTCTTCTTAGAAGCTTTCTTTTTAGTAGCTTTCTTAGCTGCTTTCTTAGTTGCTTTCTTTGCTGCTTTCTTAGCCATGTGCTCCTCCTAGGATGCAAACGTTGTTGTTGTTACTAACTTAATAACTTCTTCTTAATCTAAGTCTTCCCAATTCGACCATTAACGTCAACTAAATATTTCGCTTGCATATTTTTTGCGAGCAAATGGGTCTTTGGAGGTGGAGGATGTTCCTTCTATTTATAGTTTCGATGTTCGGATACGTGCTCGTACATCGAATTTTTTCGGAGATCACGATCGAATTTGCAGTTTCAAGTCGCTCATCACATCTCATGATGTTGGTGTTTCTGCTTTTATTCGCTCTAGTCTCATTTATTTTGAGATCATCGCCCTTCACACTCTGGTTTTTCATCGGCATTCTGCTGATAAGCTTAAATTTTTTTCCAACTATTCTGCGAATTCTAATGGAGATGCGGCTTCGCGTGGCCCTTATTCCACTGCTCGATGGCGTTTTGTTGGGGGTGCAGACCGGAAAATCTTTTCGCATGGCACTTCATTCTTCGATTGAGTGCCAACAAGGTTGGGTGAGAAATCAGCTGCGTGAATTGCACTCATTGCTCTTAACAAATGAACAAGGTCATTCTTTAAAATCCGCGCTGCTAAAGGATTTCATGGCAGAGCTCGTCGAGATCGATCACTCCAAAACACGTTGTGCAGAACAAGTTCGTGCTCTTCGACGCCACCTTAAAATTCAGGAAGATTTTCGACGTAGGTCCGGACAGCTCACACAGCAAATCAAAATGCAGGCGATAATTGTCACTCTTCTTTATTTCGGGCTGGTTTCTTTTGTAATTACGCAATTTGGATGGTCGAAGCATCGAAGTTTGCTTTTTTTGTCCCTGATTATGTTTTTAACGGGCCTTGTTTGGATCTTTTCGGCGGGTCGGAGGATGAAATGGAAAATATAGCACCACCCTTGGCACTATTATTGTGTGTAAAACGCGCGATTGAGAAAGGTCAGCCTGTAAAATCGGGGCTCTTCCAATATATTCGGCGATATGAAGGCGAATTTCCGGAGCTCATCGTGAAGTGGTTGGGCCTATTGCAGCAAGGGCAGGATGCGAATGCTCTGTTGATGTCTCAGCCTTCCTTGCATCGCCGGGTCCTTTTGCAGCTCATGCAGAGAGGTTTGCAGGGGGAGGCGGTATTTGTTGCGCTCTCGCAGCTGGAAGTCGAAATAATTGAGGCCTGCCATGATGAATTAGGGACAAAGCTCGCCCGATTGCCGTTTATTATGCTGATCCCCCTGTTATTATTTCAGTTCCCGGCCTTTTTAATGCTGCTTTTCGGACCCTTGCTGCAGAATTTTTTTCACTCTTTCGGGGGCGGGTGATAGAGTCGGTGCCACGTCGGAGGAAATGCCATGGCCCAACTCGATAAAAACAAGGAAGCTCTGGAGAAACTTGTCGATGAGTTGATGAAAGATGAACCTAATAATCAGTTGGTGAAACAGCTCACGACTTCTTTAGGTTTGCCTTTTTCAGGGGATCCAATGACCCAAATCAATACAGTCCTTCATTCAATGAATTCGGTCTATCTGGGCGCGAGTCGCCGCAAAGACCTAGAAAGTTAGTGTATGTCTCTTGTCTATGAATCCGTATTAGAAGCAGTTGGCGATACGCCAATGGTAAAACTTAATAAGGTTGCAAAGGACTCTCCGCACCAGTTCTTCGCGAAAGTCGAATACTTCAATCCCGGCGGAAGTATTAAAGATCGTGTGGCCATTTCAATGATTGAAGAGGCCGAAAAACGTGGAGAATTAAAGCCCGGCGGCACGATTGTCGAAGCCACTTCTGGAAACACAGGGGTCGGCTTAGCTTTGGTGGCAGCAGTTAAGGGTTATAAGTGCATTTTTGTGATGCCTGAAAAAATGAGCGAAGAAAAACGTTCTTTATTGCGTGCCTACGGTGCTCGCGTGGTGTTGACTCCTAACGGCGTCGGGCCCGAAGATCCACTTAGCCACTACACAGTTTCAAAAAAAATTGCTCAGCAAATTCCGGGCGCTTTTCTTGTAAATCAATTTCACAATCCCGACAATCCAACTCGCCACTACCAGACGACAGGTCCTGAAATTTGGAATCAAATGGGTGAAAACGTTGACATGGTCGTCGGCGGGGCAGGAACCGGAGGAACTCTGTCTGGTTGCGCAAGATTTCTGAAAGAGCACAACAAAGAAGTTAAAGCGATTTGTGCGGACCCGATTGGCAGCATCCTTTATGACCTCTTTTATTCCAAAAAAATTGTCGATCCACCGGGATCTTATATGGTTGAAGGAGTCGGAGAAGACATGCTTCCCGACAACGTCCACTTAGATATCTATGATGGCTTTGAAAGAGTCTCTGACCAAGAGGCTTTCGATATGACCCGCCGTTTGGTAGCGGAAGAGGGCTTGCTGGTTGGGCCTTCAAGTGCCTTGGCACTCGTGGGCGCATTTAAAGCCGCAAAAAAACTGACAAAACCCTCTCGAATTGTGGTTATTTTTCCGGACAGTGGACGTGCTTATTTAAGCAAAGCCTTTAACGACCAATGGTTGATTCAAAACGGTTTAGTAAAAGCGGAAGCTGTGAAGAGTGCTTTCAATATTTGCGTATCTGCTGAGCAAGAGTTAGCTTCCTTTAATAAATAGTGAATGAGGACTTATGAGAAATTCAGAAAAATACGGATTTTCGACTCGTGCAATTCATGCGGGTCAAGAGCCTGATCCAACTACGGGCGCCATTATGACTCCCGTTTATTTAACCTCGACTTTTGTGCAAGATTCTCCGGGTGTTCATAAGGGATGGGAGTACTCTCGATCTCATAATCCTACTCGGCGAGCTTATGAAAATTGCATAGCAAGCCTTGAAAGTGGCAAACATGGCTTTGCCTTTGCTTCGGGTTGTGCAGCGACGACGACAGTTATGCACATGATAAAAGGTGGCGAGCACGTCATTGCCATGGACGATATGTACGGCGGCACGTTTCGTCTTTTTGACAAGATCCTTCGGCACAATGGGATTGATTTTTCTTTTGTAGATTTGACTCAAACAGAGAATTTCACGAAGGCCTTGAAGCCCAACACCAAAATGGTTTGGCTTGAGACGCCGACAAATCCGACTTTGAAACTTGTCGATATAAAAAAAATCTGTGATATCGCCCGCAGCAAAGGGGTGATTGTTGTCGTTGATAATACATTCATGAGTCCTTACTTCCAAAGGCCTTTGGAATTGGGAGCAGATATTGTGGTCCACTCAGCTACGAAATATATTGGCGGGCACAGTGACGTGGTCGGCGGAATTGCCGTAACTTCACGAGATGATATTGCCGAAAAAATCGCTTTCTTGAGTAATTCTATGGGCGGCATTCAGGGGCCTTTTGATTCTTTTATGTGCCTAAGAAGTCTAAAGACGCTTCCTTTGCGAATGAAAGCTCATCAGGAAAACGCGATGGCCGTTGCTCAGTATTTGGAGTCACACCCTAAGGTTGAAAAAGTCATTTATCCTGGATTGAGCAGTCATCCTCAGCATGCTCTGGCAAAAGCGCAAATGCATGGCTTTGGCGGAATGATTACGTTCTATATTAAAGGCGGAATGGACGGAGCCCGTAAATTCTTAGAGAATGTGAAGGTTTTTGCGTTGGCAGAGAGCTTAGGTGGGGTTGAGAGCTTGGTTGAACACCCGGCGATCATGACGCACGCCTCCGTTCCGGCTGAGAATCGCAAGGCACTTGGAATTGACGACAGTCTTATTCGCCTTTCAGTGGGAGTGGAAGATCTTCAAGACATTCTTTCTGATCTAAAATCCGCATTTGAACAGGTCTAATTGTTGACATCATTGGGGTCAAAAGTTAAACATTTGATCTCTTTGAATCTGGTAAGTGGCCTGGTAGCTCAGTTGGTAGAGCAGAGGATTGAAAATCCTTGTGTCGGCGGTTCAAATCCGTCTCGGGCCACCATTTTTCAGATTTAAAGCCTTCTACAAGAGCATCATAAAAAATCATAGAAAACTGAATAGAATCTCTCAATAGAAGAAGTTTGATCTTTTCGCCATAATTTTGGCGAATGCTAGGATGTTGTTAGAACTCTTTATTTGCGTAAAACAATAAAACTAACTTGGCGACCGGATTTTTCTTTGTCGCGACGATAGGAATGAAAGCGGCGATCTGTCATCGTGTCTAAGTGCAGATCGGAGACCTTCTCAGAAGAAATCCCTATTTGATGCAATTGAAATTTCACAACCTGATTGAGATCCACCAAGGCTTTCTTATCAGAGATCTTTTCGGTCAATAAAGACTTTTCCTCTGCGGAAAGAGGTCCCAGGCTGCTGATGATTTGATCGCGAACATCGTATTCAACTTCAAAACTACTCTTTTGAATATGCGGGCCGACAATGAGGTTCAACGAATTGATGTCACTGCCTTGATCGATCAGTTTTTGAATTGTCTTAGGAATGATTTTACTGGCAACGCCGCGCCAGCCGGCATGAATACCGGCAACAACTTTCTTTTTATCATCAAAAATGAAGACAGGTACGCAATCAGCCGTGATCACACAAAGCGCCAATCCAGCCTTTGTCGTAAAATGGGCATCGCCAATGACTTGTAAATCTTCTGATGGGCTGTGGGATTCTACGATGGCATCGCTGTGAATTTGTTTGAGTCTTAAAAATTCAATATCGGGATAAGTTTCTTTGAGCTGGGGCATTTGAGACTTAAGGCCTCCGAATAGAATTTCAAAGTCTTTTACTTTGATGCTAAATCCAAATTCGGTTTCCTGAATATTCACAGCAGCTTCCACTTTTTAAGAAGGGTCTTGTTTTCCTCGGGCCAATCCACTTGAAAGGACATGCGTTCGCCAGTTCGTGGGTGGGTAAAAGCCAACTCGGAAGCGTGTAATAAAAATCTTGGTAAAGCCCGCAGATCATCTTGAACAAATCGAGACTCAGCTAAACGAATTTTTTTATCTGCCCCATACAAAACATCACCAGCAATCGGCAAAGCGGACTCTGAAAGATGAACGCGGATCTGATGTGTACGGCCTGTTTCTAACTTGAGTCTCAGATAACTTAAGCCGCCCACTCGCTTTAGAACTTCAAAGTGAGTCACGGCCCATTTTCCGTATTCGGGTGGCATTTCAGAATCCTGAAGTGGCTTGCGATTTTCGTCTAAGACGGAAGAATATTTTTTGCGCTCAACAGGATGACGAGCCAAAAAACTTTTAAAGGTGCCCGTAAGAGTTCGAGCTGTTCCGAGGCAAACGGCAAAATAAACTCGGTCCGTAGATCGTTCCTTAAACTGCGCAGTTAACGATTCATGAGCTTTGTCGTTTTTTGCAACGACAAGAACGCCGCTCGTATCCTTGTCGAGACGGTGAACAATTCCGGGACGTTCTTCACCAAACTTCATCGAGAGGTCTTTGGTGTGCGCCAGCAGTGCATTTACCAGGGTGTCGTGTGCATGACCCGCAGCCGGATGAACAACGAGGCCAGAGGGCTTGTTAATAACAATCACGTCAGAGTCTTCAAACAGAACATCCAACTTTATATCATAGGGCTGAAGTTGAGAGGGTGTTGGTGCCGGCATTGTAATTTGAATTTGGTCGCCCAACTTCAAGGCCAGTGATGATTTTGGCGATTTTCCATTTACAAGGACGGCCAGGTTATCAATGAGGTGACTCGCGCGCGAGCGCGTGCCGATCTCTGGATGCAAAGCCAAGGCTTTATCCACGCGCAAGTTCGCCATATCTTCTGAGACGATAAATTCAATTTTTTCCACGGGGACTTTATTTTCCAAGCTGTTCTTTGAAAAGTTTCATGTAAGAGTCTGCGACTTTTTTCTCATCTAGTCCCAGGGCTTTTGAAACTTGCACAACATAGCCACGAACGAAAACAACTGCAGGGAGTTGCTCTGGTTCCATGCGCTCCAAGGCGCCTACATAGTAAGAGCTGACCTTAGTGATATCGTGCATTTGCTTATGTGAAATATTTTTGTATTCACGAACCTTTTTAAGAAACTCGCCATCCCATTGAGTTTGGGCCGCGATCTCTTTTTCGAATTCTTCATCGCGTTTGAAAACGGACTCTTTTTTCTCTGGTTTCGGCTCCGGGTACAATTGGCGGCTGGCCTCAACAATTGAAACATAAGAGAGTTCGTTTAACGAAGACAAGCCACTGCGGAGTCTTTGGTCGTAAATGAGGCGCAGAGTTTTATTCCCAAGAACTTGATATGCCTCTTCGATGAAGGTCAAAAGTTCGCGGGCTTCATTTTCTGAAAAAATAGTGTAGATGGCTGGATTCTCGCCGGAATAGGTCGTACGAGCGCGTTCATAGGCTGTCGTCACCTCATGTTGAGGTGCGCTGACCTTAAGCTCGAGAATCTCATAATAGTTATAGCGAGATATAGCGTCCATCTATCTATTATACTACGGCCCGAAGTTCCTCTGGATCAATAAGATGTTTGCAGGTCGCTAAAAATTGTCCTGCCAGTGGAGTGAAAGGCTGGGCTATGAGAGCGGGCTTGTGACATCGAAGCGACTGCCACACCGCATTGTCGTAGTCGATAGCCGCAACGAAATCAATACCAAGGTCGTAGTATTTTTGACAAACGCTTCTCATGGAATGCCCTAAGTCAGCATTCGACGGACTTCTGCAGGAGTTCACAATCAAGCGGACGGGCTTGGTAGAGAGAGCCTCAAAGAAGTTATAGTGAATACCAGGTTGAGCTTTTAAGTAGGAACGAAACGAAAAAGGTTTATCAAGAGTTCTTTGGCGATGGCATCGCAAAGTCGTGATCATTTCATTAAAGGCATCAGTCGTAGAATTTTGTTTTAGAGAGTGGCACATGTAGGCTTCGATGAAGCGATATGTTTTCTCAATGCTCGTAGGCTCTGGAGAGCTGACAAGAATTCTTTCATCCGCAGATCTAAAAAGATCTAAGTGGGCTTCCAGTGCGCCCGCTCCCAAGTCGACAATCACATAATCCGCACGAAGCTTTCGCAATTCAGGAATCAAATTTTGAATTTGGTCTAAAGTAAAATCCGAAGGGGTCCATGCATCCCAGAAGCCTTGAACGTAAGACAGACGCGGGTAAGCTGTCGGGATCACAATTTCTTGAAGGCCTTTTGAACCTTCAAAGTAATGACGAATATTTAAATGTGATGGGGCCATGCCAAGTGAAGTATGAATGTTTGCGCCGCTTAGATCCAAATCGACAATAACAACTGAATGACCTAGTTTTGAAATAGTCAGGGCAAGACTTGTGGAAATAAAAGTTTTTCCAACGCCGCCTTTGCCGGAGCCAACAACCCATAGCTGAGAATCATTTTTTGAATTTGTTGTTTGGGGTGTCGCTGTTTCTAGATGCTCTTCGTATTTAGCAATCAAATCATCAGCGTTTTCAAAGTCTCGTTCCATGGACCCGTCCTTACTTCAGCGGAGAGATTAAAATTCCCTTCTTATTCTCTTCGGCTTCTGAGGCGCGGATATAAAGCGGTGTAAATGAATTCCAGTCTAAAGTAAGTCCTTTTTTTGCTCGTTCATGTGCAAGCAATCCCAGAGTTCGAGCATGAGGATAGTCCGAAAACTCAGAGGCGCGATGGAGTTTTTCGGAAAGCTCAGCCGGAAAATATTCGTGAAATGCATCCCAGCCATCGCCAAGAACTAAGGCCTTCCGATCGATATGTTGCGAGAGTTCACGAACAGGAATGGCTGCCAAACCCTTAACCAGAGTTCCGTTGCCATCGAAGAGTCCAGTATAGACCATGTTCTTGTAAGCATTGATGATTGCTAAAACTGAAGAGCCTTTGTGAAGGGCTGGCGTCGCCAACAATGTTAACGAATCAATAGTTACAAGTGGCTTGTTAAAACTATAGGCAAAAGTCTTCCCGGCGTTACCAGCCACACGAATTCCCGTGAAGCTGCCCGGACCTTGTCCGACCGCAAAGACATCGATATCAGACAATTGAAGTTTGGCTTTTTGAAGGCAGGAATCAATGAAGACACTGATGTTCTCGCTATGTGATTTTTGACGTTCAGAAGCAGCTTCTGCCACCACCTGTCCGTCAATTATAAGAGCCACACTACCAATCAGTGTGCTCGTTTCCATAGCGAGAATTTTCATAGACCAAATAATCGAGTGAAGTCATTAAAGAGCGCAAAAACCATAAGGCTCATCAATAATGCAAGACCCACCTGTTGGGCAACTTCCATTTTTCTTAAGCTGAGCGGCGCGCCTTTAACAACCTCAATAATATAGAACACCAAGTGTCCACCATCCAATACGGGTACTGGAAGTAAATTGAGGATAAAAAGATTCACAGAAATAACGGCCATCATTTGGAAAAACTGCGCCCAACCCATAGCAAAGGTCTCGCTCGCCGCTTGTCCGATGGAAATCACGCCGCCGATGTTTTTCGGAGAGATATCACCTTGGAAGAGTCGGACAAAACTCATTACGGTCATGACAGTGATATCCCAGGTACGGTCAACACCTCGCCCTAGGGCTTGGATAGGGTTTGAATACTTAACGACCATGAATTCAGGCATAGCGATATTCACCACGGGTGAAATTCCAATGGTGTAACGCTTTTCTTCTGTTCCACTGGCAGTCATCTGAGTCGTCATTTTAGGTGTAATGTTCAGATCGATATTTTTGCCGCCGCGAGAAACAACAACCGCAACTGGATTTTTACCGTCGAAAGACTTCACATTGCTAATGACGTCTTCCCACTTTTGAAGAACGACATTATTAATGGAAACAAGGCGATCCATTTCACGTAGTCCAGCCGCTTCAGCAGGGGAATCCTTGACGACTTTACTCAGAGTTAGCTCCGAGCTTTCTAGTCCTAAAGAAGCTAAGGTGTAAGACTTCAATCCTGCTGCTGACGAAAGAGTGATGGTTAGAGGTTTTGCTGAGGTATCGCCCTCACGTTTGCCGGTGACAGAGAAAGTAATATTCTCAGTGGCAGAAATTTTCGCGAGTGCTTGTTCAAGCTGTCTCCAATAGGTGACGCTCTGGCCATTGATGCTGACAATGGTGTCGCCCGTCTTCATACCGAGTGCCGCCAGTGGAGAGTTTACGGTGACGCCTACGGTAGTTCCGGCTGAATAATAGTTTAGGCCCTCAATATTGGCGACATAATCAAAACTTGAAAGTGGATTCGGATTTTTTTGAGGCTTAGCGGACATCGCCAAGGTTTCTTTAGTCTCGCTGCCTTCGCGTTGAACTTCGACGTCAAGATGAAGGTCCTGAGATTCCTTGAGGTCCAAAGATTTTTGAAAGTCTTCCCAAGTTGAAATTGGCTTATTGTTCACCGCCAAAAGTTTATCGCCAGAACGAAAGCCGTTGGCATAAGCTTCGGTTGTTGCCTGAACGTCGCCAACCACCGGCGTCTTCGCGTCTTCGCCACCCAAAGCCACGAAGAAAAGAATAACAATTGCAAAGAAAAAGTTCATCAGCGGGCCCGCTAAAACGACGGCAATTCGTTGCCAAACGGTTTTGTGGGTGAAGGAAACTTTTTTATCTTCCTCACTTAGAGCGTCGCCGGCTTGTTCGCCGAACATTTTCACATAACCACCAAGCGGAATCAGTGAAAGAGCATAAGTGGTGTCGCCTCTTTTAAGTTTAAGAAGCTTTTTTCCAAATCCTAAACTAAAGACTTCGACTCTTACGCCACACATTCGAGCGACGAGAAAGTGTCCGAGTTCATGAACGAAGATTAATATTCCCAAAAGTATAACAAATGGGACTACCGAAGAGAGGCTTGACTGAACAAAATTTAATATCATTTCCATGGCCATATTCTATCGAAGTCCGGGCACTTCGGGCCAGAAAATAAAGAATATGCCAATGATGCTCGACTTAGTGCTAAGGGGAAAGATGAGATAGAATCAAAATACCTAGCAATACAATGGGGCTCGCAAATAAAACCCCATCAATGCGGTCTAAAACGCCACCGTGGCCCGGCATGATATTTCCAGAATCTTTGACGTCAGCAGCTCTTTTCAAGAGGGACTCAAAAAAATCACCGAATTGGCCAAAAAATCCAGCCAAGGCCCCCAGGGGCAAAAGCCAACCTAGACTTAAATCGGGTAGCAAATAGAATCCACAAATGGCAGCCGCCGTAACGGAGCCGACGATGCCCCCGAAAGATCCTTCCCAGGTTTTCTTTGGAGAAACGGAAGGCATCACTTTATTTTTACCAAGCAGTACACCAAAGCCATAGGCCATAGTGTCGCCAGCAAAAACAACCGTAAGCAGAAAAATAAACCAAGAAAGTCCATTTTCTTGAGATAAAATGCGGTAGGCGAAGGATGGCAGTAAACCCATGTAGAACAAACCGACAGCCGCTGCCGCTTGAAAACGCAACATTCGCTCAAGGTCGCCCGTCTTGTGCAGAGCCAAAAGGGAGACAATAATAGAAATGATAAAAGCAGAAGCAAAAGCAATCCCACTGATGTTGATCGCTAAGGAGGATCCGGCGAATACCAAAAGGGTCAGCATAAAAAACAGAGATCTTAAAAGGGACGAGCTTTCCTTTTTTAGCAAAAGTCCTTGAAGCTCCCGAGCGCCGATAACTACCGCAGCAAAGATCACGAATTGGAGGCCGCGAATATTCCACAGATAATAAAAGAATATTATAATTATAAGGGCAACCAGGGCCGAGAGGGCTCTAGTTTGGAAGCTCTTCCACGTCGTCATTCGGAGAAACCTTTCCGAAGCGGCGCTGTCGAGAAGAGTAAGCTTTTAAAGCTGCTCCTAAGTCGGCTTCTGTAAAGTTGGGCCAAAGAATTTCAGTAAAATAAAATTCAGAATAGGCGGCCTGCCACAGTAGGAAGTTAGAAAGTCGTTGTTCACCACTTGTGCGAATAATCAAATCCGGATCAGGAGTTGGGAACGTACTGAGTGAGGAGTTAATTGTTTCTTCGTCTATGTCTTCAATAGAGAGTTCGCCGGAAGCAATCTTTTCAGCGATTTCCTTAACGGCTACGGTGATCTCTTGGCGAGAGCCATAGCTAAGAGCAAAGCAAAGATGCAGGCCTGTACATTTTGAAGTAGCTTGCATAGCCCCTTCAATTGCTTGGCAAACATTTGCAGGCACCTGACCCAAATCACCAATAACTGAAAAACGAATGTTCTCTTTAATAAGGTTACTGGTCTCTTTTTTAAGATATCGCTGCAAGATGCGCATAAGCAGGGAGACTTCGGCTTGAGGACGGTACCAGTTCTCTGTGCTGAATGCGTAGAGAGTCAGGTTTTTTATCCCAATGCGAGAGCACTCGGTGATAATTTTTTTCGCAACACGAGTTCCTTTGATATGACCAAAGGAGCGCGGTCGGTTTTTGAGCTGAGCCCACCGACCATTTCCATCCATAATAATTGCAACGTGTTGAGGAGTATTCATGAGCCTTAAAGAACCTAGATCGTTAGAATCGATTTTTCTTTTTCTTCAGCGACTTGGTCCACTTTTTTAATAAAGTCGTCAGTTGCCTTCTGGATGTCGGCCTCTGCCTTTTTTCCTTCGTCTTCACTGATGGCTTTATCTTTTGAAAGTTTTTTGACCTCGTCGTTGGCATCTCTACGTGCCATACGAATAGCGACGCGAGACTCCTCCGCAATTTTCTTAACTTGTTTTGCGAGGTCTTTACGACGCTCTTCCGTCAAGTCAGGTACTTTCAAGCGAATCACTTTGCCGTCATTCATTGGAGCCATGCCCAAGTCAGACTTAACAAGTGCTTGTTCGATATCTTTAAGAATAGAGGCTTCCCAAGGTGCAATAAGGAAAGATTTAGCGTCTGGGCAAGAGATCGCTGCAACTTGAGAAAGGGGAGAAGGATTTCCGTAATAGTTAACACGGATTCCATCTAACATAGATACTTGTGCGCGCCCTGTACGAACTTTTTTAAGTTCTTCAGAAAGTGCGTGGAGAGCTTTATCCATTTGAGTCTGTGTGTTCTTTTTTACATCCGCAATTGCCATGCTGAATTCCTCCTAGTCAATTCGACCTAATGTACCAGTGTTCCGATCGTTTCGCCCATTACGGCCCTCAAAATATTACCTTTTTCAAAAAGATTAAAGGTAATGATCGGTAACTTATTGTCCATGCACATACTAATCGCAGTAGAATCCATTACCTGGAGTCCACGGTTTAATACGTCAATGTAGCTGATTTTATCAAACTTAACGGCATCTTTGTGTTTAACGGGGTCTTTATCGTAAATACCGTCAACTTTTGTCGCCTTCATAATAACTTGAGCATTGATTTCCATCGCTCGCAAAGAAGCGGCGGTGTCCGTCGTAAAGAACGGATTTCCCGTTCCAGCACCAAAAATCACGAGACGATTTTTTTCCAGGTGACGAATGGCCCTGCGACGAATATAGGGTTCTGCAATTTCAGCCATTTCAATAGCTGTTTGAACGCGAGTTGGGACCTTGGCTTTTTCAAGCGCATCTTGCAACGCTAAAGCATTGATACAAGTGGCGAGCATACCCATATAGTCAGCACTCGCACGATCCATTCCCTCTGCAGAGGCGGCAACACCACGATAGATATTACCACCACCAATAACGAGACCAATTTGAACGCCTGCTTGATGAGCTTCTGCAACGTCTTCGGCAATTTGCTTAATGGTAGCAGTATGAATACCAGTACCTTGAGGGCCCGCAAGGGCCTCGCCACTCAACTTTAGCAAAATTCGCGAATAAGCAGGCGATTTCAAATTAATGTCCCTTCATCTGAGCAGCAACTTCAGCAGCGAAATCATTCGATTTCTTTTCGATGCCAGCACCAAGCTCGAAACGAGTGAAACGCTTTACAGAAACATCTGCGCCGATCTTCTTGCCAACTTCTTTAGCTAAATCGCTGACCTTCATGTCAGGGTTTTTAACAAAAGATTGATCCAACAAGCAGTTTTCAGCTAAGAATTTACGGATTTGGCCGTCAACGATCTTTTCGATCATTTCTGGCTTTTTACCGGACTCAAGATTTTTAGCTGTCAAAATGTCTTTTTCTTTAGACACAACATCAGCTGGGATTTGGTCAGAAGAAATTGCCATTGGGTTCATAGCAGCAATGTGAAGAGCCACATCTTGAGCAAATACTTTCAACTCAGGGTTATTCACACCTTCAGGAGTTGAAGAACCAACTTCGATCAACACGCCAATTTTACCTTCGCCGTGGATATAAGTGTGGACAAGGGAGTTAGCAGTAGCTGTGTACTTAGCAGAGCGACGGATAACGATGTTTTCACCGATAGTAGCGATTGCTTCTCTCAACATGTCGCCCACTTTTTTAGTTGGGTTCTTGTGGAAAGCCTGCTCGAGGATGTCGCCAACAGATTCAACAGCATTCAATACGTGGCTAGCCATTTCTTGAACAAGAGTTTTGAAACCGTCATTGCGAGCAACGAAGTCTGTTTCAGAGTTGATTTCAAGAATAACACCGGTGGTGCCGACAACCTGTGCAAACACAGTCCCTTCAGCAGCAATACGATCTGCTTTTTTAGCAGCAGAAGAAAGACCTTTTACGCGCAACCATTCAACAGCAGCGTTAAAATCACCAGCAGTTGCTTCGAGAGCTTTTTTGCAATCGAGCATTCCGGCACTTGTTTTTTCTCTAAGTTCTTTTACGAGAGTGGCAGTTACAGACATAAGGATGACTCCATCTAAGATAAGAATTTAACAGTAAGAATAAATGAAAGGACAAAAGGAAGGGTGGCAAGCCACCCTTCTAATAAAAAACTACTCTGCAGAATCAGCTTCTGTGTCAGCGTCTTTTTCTTTATTATCAAGCTCTGCTTGGATCTCAACTTCTTCAGCTGTACCCGCAGCAACTAGCTTGCGTGATTTGTTAGCTTTAACAACAGTAGGTCCTGCTGCTTTTTTAGCTGCTGCAGCAGCTGCTGCTGGAGCGGCTTCTTTAGCACCTGGCTTAGCCGCGCGTCTTTTAGGAGCGTCGTCTTTGCCGGCTTTTTCTTCGTTAGCAACGTCAGACTGTTTGTCTGTCATAGTGCGAAGTTTTTGTTCGTATTCTTTAGCGCCTTCTAAGTAAGAATCAGCGATCAAGTTAGCAAACAATTTGATAGAGCGAATAGCATCGTCATTTCCTGGGATTGCGTGCTCGATAGACTCTGGATCAGAGTTTGTATCAGCGATAGCAACAACCGGGATGCCCAAGCGTTTTGCTTCAGCAACTGCGATGTGTTCTTTTGGAAGATCAACTACGAACATTGCAGAAGGCATTTCTTTCATGTCACGGATACCAGACAAGAAATCAGTCAAACGAAGGTATTCTTTTTCAAGTCCTGCGCGCTCTTTTTTAGTAAGGTAGTTGAATTCGCCTTTTTCTTTCATCACGTCAATGCGACGAAGACGATCGATAGAAGATTTGATAGTTTCGAAATTCGTCAACATGCCGCCCAACCAACGCTTAGTAACGTGGTATTGACCGCATTTTTGAGCAGCTTCGATAACAGGCTCAATAGCTTGTTTCTTGGTTCCAACGAAAATCAAACGGCCACCGTTAGCAGCAATTTCTTTTACGAAATCAGCAGCTTTGTTAGCGCGTACAACAGTCTTCTGAAGGTCAATGATATGAATCCCTCCGCGAGCTGTGTAAACGTATGGTTTCATCTTTGGGTTCCAACGCTGTGTTTGATGTCCGAAGTGGACTCCTGCGTCTAGCATTTCTTTCATGGTAACTTGTGCCATGTAGTACTTCCTTTCTGGTTATTCCTCCTCTCATGCAGAGCCAGCTTATTTTCTTTCGCCGGAAGACCCCCTTTTTCAGTACTTGGGGGACCAGTTGATGCTTGAGAGTGTGTATTGTTGGACTCTGGGGATATCACGGGGCGGTAAAGAGGGCAAGTCCTCTTTCAGAGGCGGTTTCAGGGAAACCACGAGTAAAAAATGAGGGCTGGAGCCCCCACAAATAGCGCAACGCATAAGTTTTTATAACTAATTAAAATAACTAGATAAAATTAAAGCGAAGCTTCGGACATTTCTTCATTGGAAGACTCAGGGGAAGGAAGCGCCTCAAGCTCTGAAACTTTGAAGCCCAGGGAGGCTAGTATCATTTCAGCTTGAAGTAGGGCTCCGACCAGATTCTTTTGCTCGCTCACGGTGGCTGAAGCAATCCAAAGATTCTCTAGGTTTGGCAAAGTTTGATTGGCGTTGAGTTTCAATTCGCCGTGACCAGCCATTAGGGGTGCTACAAAAATACGTTCCAATTTGATGTTTTCCATCGCCTCGGGATAAGCGCGCTTCACTTGTCGCTTAATTTTTTTAAGAGCGGTGCCGACCATTTCGCTGTCTTCTGTGGATTCGTGTTCAAAGAAAGTCACCCACTGCGAAGATTGCAGTGTTTCTTCTTCGGTGGTCACGGTTGGACCAAACATTCCAGCACATGGACCTAACTCATCTTGAGTCGTGCCATTCAAAATATGCATAGCTGTAGAATCCGTCACCTTGTGTGAGTGGCAAAGGTCTAAGCAAAGACCTGTCCAGTAAGTGCTTTTGGAAAGCTTGGTGCGAGCACGCAAGTTGATAGCATCTTCTGGCAAAAGCAAAGCAAGGTCCTTAACAGAACCCGCAAAAATGAAATTTTGAGCCTGCAGTGTTTTCGAACCGTTAATAGTAACTTGAGAGACTCGGTCACCCTCTTGTTGAAACTTAGTGACATAAGAGCGCGGCAGAAAGTCGCCCTTGAACTGTTCAAACAATTTTTGCGCCCACTCGTAGGGCTGCAGATTGAGTTCAATGCGTTTATTAGACGTGTAGTACTGCAATTCTTCATAGAATGCCGGAGGCGTATCGCCGAAACCTAAGAAAGTTTTAAAGTTTCCAGAGTCGTAAGTAACCGGTGCAATTTCAGAGATCTCTCCAGCAATGGATTGACCTAAGAGCGTTTCTAAAAACCCCAGGGCTTTTTCTGATAAAACGGAATCAGGTACAAAACGCAAACCATTATTTGCAGGGCCTGTTGGAAAATTAATTTGTTTGTTTGCACCAAAAGGCAAGTCAGCGGCTTCAATAAGCGCGATGTTGTGCGTTTCGCGGCTAAGTGCTGCTGCGATGCTAAGTCCTGTAATTCCGCTGCCGATAATTGCGTAGTCGTAGATTTGAGCCATGCCATAACCTTCCTCAAAAGAAGGAGTCT
>JBBKWD010000148.1:0-16235 GCA_037968775.1 Bdellovibrio sp. | reverse complement strand
CCGGAGAAGGTGAGGGAGATGGTGAGGGAGATGGTGAGGGAGAAGGTGAGGGAGATGGTGAGGGAGATGGTGAGGGAGATGGTGAGGGAGATGGTGTCGGCGTACTGACGGGTGATGGCGCCGGTGTCACTACCGGAGTTGGCGCCGGCTTTACTTCTGGCTCAGGAGTCGGAGACGGTTTTGTGACAATTTCTTTGGGAGTAGGAGGAGAAGCTTCCGTCATTCTTTTAGTCTCTTGGACTTCTGCAGCGGATTCAACTGCCGGAGAAACCTCCTCAGACTCAAGAACTGGAACTACGGGGGTCGCGCCCTCAAGTGTTTGCTCGACCTCTGCAGTCGGGACTTCTGCTTCCTTGGAATACTTATCGATCATTCGTTTAGTAAAGATGATAAGCCCAACAAGAATAATTCCAATAATACTGGCCACAATGGCCTTTGTATTGCGACCTTGCCGTAAGGGAGCTAAATCGTCGGTTTTTTTTGTTTTT
Organism: Bdellovibrio sp.; assembly: GCA_037968775.1. Lineage (GTDB taxonomy): Bacteria > Bdellovibrionota > Bdellovibrionia > Bdellovibrionales > Bdellovibrionaceae > Bdellovibrio. The sequence goes on along the minus strand of JBBKWD010000148.1, from coordinate 15,747 downwards.
TGAGGTAATGGAGTGACGTTGTTTTCAGAAGCTCCCTCTGAGCCGCCGGCGCTAGCACCAGAAGTAGTTGAACCGTCACCTTCGGTGTGAAGGTAGGGCTTCGGACGCGTAGAGCCCATCTCCTCATAAAAGACTTCCAACACTTGATCGGTATCCAAGTGGAGGTAATTTGCGTAGCTCTGTACAAAGCCGCGTAAAAAAGTTTTTGCGGGAAGATGTTTTTCATTACCTTCCTCTATCGCCTTTAAAACCTTACTGCTGATTTTCAGGGAAAGACCAATTTCATTTAAAGAGAGGCCCTGTTCCTCTCGGGCTTTTCTTAGAATCTCACCGGTCTTTTTCATTGTTGTCCCTTTCGAATCAAACTCAAGAGGCCTTTGGTTTTTTCACGGTACTTTCCGTTTGGATAGTATTTCAAGATTTCTTCAAATCGAGCTATCGCTTTGGACTTTTCCCCCATGCGATAATAGGCCAATGCGCTATAGTAGTGGGGCTCATCAAAAAGTATTTTTTGACAAAAACCGATGGCGCGGTCCAAAGATTCGGCCGCTCGTGGATAGTCTTTTTCTTCAAAAAATGAGCGCCCATAGTAGGTGTTTGCAATGCAGTCATCACTTTGCGATTCGAGTACCTTGGCAAAGGCACCTTGGGCGTCAGAATATTTTTTCTGCAAAAACTTGGAAAGACCCCAGTTGATATAAGCCTTGGACATGTCTGCATAGGTAAGGTCATTCATGACCACCTTGAGTTCTTTTTCTGCGACATCATATTTTCCAATTTCAATATTGGCGCGAGCAAGATTATTTCTTGCGTCACTATAATCTGGCTTCAACTCTAGCGCGCGGCTGAATTTTTCAAGCGCAAGATCATATCTCTCGCGCAGAAAATAAACTTGGCCCAGATTGTTTTGGATGACGGCATTGTTCGGATCTAACTTTTCAGCGTGCAAAAGCTCACGCAACGCAAAAGGGTAGTTTCCAGATTCAATATAGGAAACTCCCATTCGGAGATAAAGCTCCGCCTTTTCTTTGTCTTTTTCGCCCCAAGTAGCACATCCAATGACGGCTAAAGAGCAGAGTGCCAGAAACAATATGCGCATACTAAAAAGGTAACATTCGGAGGCTAGGAGTCAACCATGAGCTCGGCGACGGTTTCTACGTGATCCGTTTGGGGAAACATCTCAAAAGCCTGCACCCGAGTGAGTTTCGCCTTCTTATTTAGTTTTGCAGTAGCTTCAAAAAACCACTTGAGATCTCTGGCCAGAGAAACAGGATGGCAGCTTATGTAAATGATCTTTTTGGGTCCAGCAGCGGCTAAGACGTTCATGGTAAGTTCCGAGGCGCCAGCGCGCGGGGGGTCCAAAATCACCAAATCTTCGGATCCCGGAGCGTTATGTTTAAGGAATTTTTCAACATCGGATTCGACAAATTGAATGCGCGAATCTCGACCTTTTGCCTGTCCTCGAGCGACGAGCTTTTTATTCAATTCGACCCCTGTGACAGAGGCCGAAGTCCAGTTGGCAGCTAGCGGAAAGGTGAAATTGCCCGCACCTGAATAGAGATCCCAGATTGCCGGATAGGTCTTAATGTCATTTGCCCAGTTGAGAACTGTTCGAATGAGGTCCTCATTTTGGAAACGATTCACCTGAGAAAATCCAACTCCCTCGTCTTCATCTGAAATTAGGCCGTAACGAACCTCGTTTTCATCAGAAATATACATCTCCAATTTTTGCAGACTCGAAGTGTTTTTGCCCTGAACCCACTTCAAAACTTCCGGAAACTTTTTAACCAAAGATTCCTCTGTTATTAGGCAATCTGTGATGCTCACGATCTTGTGGGAATTGCGAGCAAAAAAACCGAAGCGATTATTGTTGAACTTAGGTTGAATTCGATTGCGATATCGCAGCGATCGCGGACTCGGTTGGATGGGAAGGTACTCGAACTCCAGATCACGGTTGAACTTGCGAATTGTTTCAAGAACGAGCGCCTCTTTTTGCTTAAGCTGCTCTGATTCTGCCAGGTGTTGCCAATTACAACCTCCACATTCGTGTGCTACAGGACAGGGAGGTGTTCTGCGAGAGGGGCCGGCCTTAATAACTTCAATAATTCGTGCTTCGGCGAAATTCTTTTTAACTAAAGTAAATTCAACCAGAACATCTTCATCCGGCGCTGCTTGAGGAACGAAAACCACGAGGCCTTCATGTCGTGCGACTCCAGCACCGCCGATGGCGAGTTTGTCTATATGAACTTGAGCTTTTGAACCAAGAAGGGGAGCTTGCGCTCCCCCCGTGTGATGATTTTTTTTCATCTAATTCCAAATAAATTAAACGTTGCAGATTTCTTGTTTTTCAAAGAACAAAGCAAGTTCGCGAGCTGCAGAAGCAACGCTGTCAGATCCGTGAACCGCGTTTTCGCCAACATTGTCGCCGAATTTTGCGCGAACAGTTCCAACAGTAGCTTTTTTAGGATCAGTTGCGCCCATGATGTCGCGATTTTTCAAAACGGCGTTTTCACCTTGAAGACACATCAAAGCAACAGGACCAGAAGTCATGAATGAAACAAGCTCACCAAAGAACGGACGCTCTTTGTGTTCAGCGTAGAACTCCTCTGCCTTAGATTTAGAAAGGACAGCAATTTTAAGACCCGCGATTTTTAAACCGTTTGCTTCAAACATGCTGATGATATCGCCAATTGCATTTTTCTTCATAGCGTTTGGCTTGATGATTGAGAAAGTTTGTTCGATAGACATGGTATCTCCTTGTTATTTATAGCTAGTTTTAAAACTTATGAACCCCGGAGTTTTAACGAATTGAGGCCGACAAGTCCACACTTGCTTTTATAGAGTCCTTGAAGAAACAGCTCGTTGCGTCGCAACAGGCTGATATTTAAGAAGATTTTTAGAGGGCATAGCGAGTGAGGTCTAAATAGCCGAACTCAGTGGGGTCATCCTTGGAAAATTTTCCATTAATCTCGTCATAAAAGGACCAAAAATGTGGCTGAGTACGAGGCACGCCGAAAGCACTGACAAGCTTTCTGTAGTCGCCTTCTGATTTTAGCCCCAAAACCATTTTTACAAAAAGTGGCAGGTCCTTCTCTGTAAGGGAGAAAATCATATTCGGATAGGTACCCCAAATTCCTTCTCTTATCGTCAGTGTGTCTTCCTCTGGAGCCATCCTTAAAGACTCTCCTAAGATCCATGAGATGTTTGTGTGTTCTTTGTTGTGAATAATCGAAAAAGTACGCGCTTGGGTTTTAGACTGCACCAATTGAAGTATCGACACATCTGGAAAGAAACGACTAAAGGGAGTTTTTTTCCCTGCCTTAACGGAGCTGATTTCCCTCAGCATTTTTTCGACACCAAAAACTTTAAAGTTCGCGGCGTCGGAAGTTGGAACCTTGAGAGTTTTCCAGTTTATAAGATCAAAGGGTCCGCGGGTTTTTTCGTTAAGGTGATAAAAGAGAATTTTAGAGATGAGTTGCTTTTTCGTATCTGTCTCAGAGGTATAACGAATTCCCGTGGGTTCATCGGACCCTACGGGCGGAAAAATGAATGACATCTTTGCTGAGGCAAACGCCCCTCGATACCATTCGCGACGATACTGTAGGCGTTGCTCTGGAGGTAGGAATTGCAGGAACAGCTCTTCGGCCTCAGTGCGAATCATATCCATATAAACTCGAGTCAGAGTCTGATGACTGACATTTCCGTATACGTCAAAATTAACAACGAGGTTGTAAACAAGCCGTTCGAAAATGGGGTAGTCTAAGACAAAGGCTGTTTTGGAAAGATCTCCGATAGCGCCGGTTGAGATAACTGCATTGTCGTCATGGCGGAAGATTGTTAGAACCGCGTTGGGATTTTTTTTGTCGCCATCCCAAATATCTTTCAGCGTGTATCCGTTGGGACGATTTTTCTTGAGCCACTTAGAGCGTAATTTCCTGTAGGCCTCTCGATGACTGGAAATTTTGACTCCGAAGATAGCAGCATCTGCAACCTCCGCATTGCTTCCATAAACACCCGGCAGAACGAGTAGCTGCGAGGCCTGGTTTTCAAATTCTTTTGAAAGCGCCATATTGTCGGCCGAGGGATCCAAGAAAAAGGTGTAGAATTGCTCCTGAATGGAATTTACAGCCATACTGCCATTGCAGACGGGACCTTTGATGAAGGTCGCAACTTCATATTTTGAGTCCTCCAGAAGAAATTTATAGCGTGCCTTCACGGGAATATCTTTAAAGGCGATAAATGGATTTTCAGCCACGCTAGGTTCATAGGTAGGAAGCTTAGTTACCTCCCATTTATCGGCATAAAACAGCTCATTATATCGCTCAAGTTTTTTAGGACTCCACTCGTAGGGCAGATGAGTTTTATAAGTGATTGTTGCGTCGTATGGTTTCAGACAATAAAAGAACTGGGGAAACCGAGGGTCGTCATTTGGCCGCCGAGAGGCGATTTCTTGAACCTCATTGGTGCATTCCGTGGAGGATCTCACGAGACGAAAAAATGTTTTGGGTGCTTCCGGAAAGTAAATGTGGGCCAAGAATAGATGCTCGTAAAGATAGCGACTGACCAGTTTTTGCTTAATATCTCCACTATTAAAATAGGTTTCCCATTGCCGCATTTGCCGAACGATCTCTTCAGGCATTTTTGGGGATTTTCCTGGGCCCGGTGCTCCGCTCTCGATCCACTCTCGTAAGGACTTGAGCTCATGTGGTTTGAGAGCCGGAAAGCCATAGGGCATACCCAATGCGGGCAGAGTGTTAACAATGTTTTTCACAGCGTCTGGAGTCGACGGACAAACATTAGTCGCTGCGACTTGTTTTTGAACTTCCACATCTTCACGTTGATTTCTCAGATTAACGAGTAGCCAAAAAATATTTTTATCAGGATTGCTGGAATTGTGAACTTCGAAAAAATCTTTTGCCCGCCATTGTTTGATTGATTTTGCATCGATTCCGAGACGGCTGGGAAGGATGGATGTTTTGCGAGTCCCATCATAGACCAGCTGATGACTTGCGCCCCGCTGGTAGCCTTCGAAACTTTGTAGATTGAGTTGGCAAGGGGCGTTGAAGCAACTGTGACAAGCAATACAACGCTGATTAAAAATAGGCTGTATGGTATCCCGATAAATATCATGTTCAGTTTTTGCAATCCCATTTTGAAATATAAAAACAGAAAGCAATGCTACAGCAAATTTTGTGAATAAAGGCATCTGTGCGCTCCCTTAAAAACAAAACTATAAAAAAGTTTTCTCTTATTATCAGCAAAATTATGTTTAGGGTCTGGGGGGAAAGAGAAAAGGCCTCTTCTGTGAAAAGAGGCCTTTTACGAGTTAGTATAGAATTGAAATATTAGCGACGATTCAGGCGGTACAGGTCGAATTGTGAGTGGTCCGTGTGGCTCTCGATAGTGCATGGAGTGCACTCATAGGCACGAGCCTGACTGCATTGCGGGAGAGATGAGCGGTACTGTTCACATTTCTGTCGTGCTACAGCCGTTTTTTTGTCTCTGAAATGAAAGGACTGTACGAATTCACGACGAGAAGGAGGCTGGTATCCGCCGCCGCCGATAAGCTGATAGACCAAGTAGCTAGAGTGATCCGAGTGAGAAATTTCAGAACAGGCACCACATTGGTGGTCGCGAGATCGTGTGCAGCGTACATCTGATTGGCGGGCATTTTTGCAGTTTTGGATGGCCACTGCCGTTTTTCCATCACGGAAGTGAACTTCGTCTATTTGCACCCACTCTTTGCGATAGTTTTGTGCCTGAAGTTCACATGAGGCGCGAATGCGTCCCTGATTTTGGTTGCGCAGACCACGATCACAGGCACGGAGAGCCTCATTGCAGTCATAGGCGCGGAAACTATTTATAACCTGGCCGCGATCTGTTTGAAGCTCTGCAACACAGACAGCGCTTTCTGATCTGTTGAGTTCTTGGTAAGCCTGGGCACTGAGTGAAAGGCTGCAACAAGCGATTAAGAGTCCGATAATTTTGTTCATGTGGTTATTCCTCCGTGTTTAACACTGTTATGAAAGATGTTAGAGCAAGAGCAGTGCCAACAGATAAAAGGACATTTTGACACCGCCTTTGGAGCTTTTTCGGGACCAAGAGGAAAGTTATAAGTTCAAATGTTTATATCAATTTACAAATACTTAGTGGTCCGCGTCTGTGATTGTGGTTATCGAAGTCGGCTTTTATGTCAGAAACAACCCCGAGAGTTTCAATAGTGGGCGGGTGTTGAAAAGTAAGTGGTCCCATTACTTTGGACTTCACAGGGAAATGTTTGGACAAAAAAATCCCGCAAGCCATTGGTTTGCGGGATTCTAGAAAAAATGAACTTAAACCTATTTCAGCATAGACTTCAAAGTAGTGCCCATGTCAGCAGGACTGCGGGCTATTTTGCAACCAGCGGCCTCAAGTGCAGCGAACTTCGCTTCAGCAGTGCCCTTGCCGCCACTGATAATCGCACCTGCGTGACCCATGCGTTTACCAGCTGGGGCAGCTGCACCCGCGATGAATGCCGTGATAGGTTTTTTGAAATGCTTTTTGATGTACTCAGCAGCTTCTTCTTCGGCAGAGCCACCAATTTCACCAATCATGATAACAGCGTCTGTGTCCGGATCGTCATTGAACATCTTTAAGACGTCGATGAAGTTTGTGCCGTTCACAGGATCGCCACCGATTCCAACAGCTGTTGATTGACCAAGACCCAAAGCAGACAACTGCCCAACTGCCTCATAAGTTAAAGTTCCAGAGCGAGACAAGACACCGATGCGGCCTGGCTTATGGATCGAACCCGGCATGATGCCGATCTTACAAGCGCCCGGAGTGATAACGCCAGGACAGTTTGGACCGACCAAGCGCGTGCGCTTGCCTTCCATAAATTTCTTAACCTTCACCATGTCTAAAACTGGAATGCCTTCAGTGATGCAAATCACCAAATCCAAGTCCGCATCGACAGCCTCCATAATAGAATCCGCCGCGAACGGAGGTGGTACGAAAACAACAGAGGCATTGCAACCTGTGGCAGCCTTTGCTTCTTTAACAGTATTGAAAACTGGCAAACCGATATGAGTTGTGCCGCCCTTACCCGGAGTCACACCACCCACCATTTGAGTCCCGTAAGCGATCGCCTGTTCAGAGTGGAAAGTACCTTGAGATCCAGTAAAACCTTGGCAAATAACTTTTGTGTTTTTATCAATTAAAATGGCCATCGTGATTATCCTTTTACCGCAGCAACAATTTTTTGAGCTGCATCTGTAAGATTGTCAGCCGGAGTGATATTCAAACCGCTTTCTCTCAACATCTTTTTACCCAGTTCAACGTTTGTGCCTTCAAGGCGCACAACCAGCGGAACTTTAAGGCCCAACTCTTTAGAGGCAGAAATCACTCCATCCGCGATGATGTCGCATTTCATGATACCGCCAAAGATATTAACCAAGATGCCCTTAACATTGGGATCTTTAAGAATGATTTTGAAAGCTTCTGTGACTTTTTCTTTGTTCGCGCCGCCGCCAACATCCAAGAAGTTCGCAGGGCTTGAGCCATGCAACTTAATGATATCTAAAGTCGCCATCGCAAGTCCTGCACCATTCACCAAACAACCGATGTTTCCATCAAGCTTGATAAAGGCAAGGTCGTATTTAGAAGCTTCAATCTCAGACGGCTCCTCTTCGTTCAAGTCGCGCATTTCAACAATGTCCGCATGACGATAAAGAGCGTTTGAATCGAAATTCATTTTAGCGTCCAGGCAAATAACTTCATTTTCTTTGGTCACAACCAAAGGGTTGATCTCTGCAATGGAGCAATCTGTTGCAATGAAAGCTCTGTAAAGACCGTCAAAGAATTTTACCGCTTTATTGACGATATCAGGAGCCATACCGATTTTAAAAGCCAACTCACGAGCTTGGAAAGGCATCAAACCAACAGCGGGGTCGATATCAACTTTGATAATTGCATCTGGATTGTGTTCTGCCACTTCTTCGATGTCCATGCCACCTTCAGAAGAAGCCATCATCGCCGCACGGCCTGTCGCGCGATCCACTAAGCAAGCAACATAGTATTCTTTAGCGATATTACAGCCTTGTTCGATATAAACCTTTTGAACAACTTTTCCTTCAGGACCCGTTTGGTGAGTTACCAAAGTCATACCAATCATGGCCTTAGTAAATGCAGAGACTTCATCCAAAGACTTAGCAACTTTAACGCCGCCACCTTTTCCGCGACCGCCAGCGTGAATTTGAGCCTTAACAACCCAAATGCCTCCGCCAAGTTCTTTAGCTGCAGAAACAGCTTCTTCAGGTGAGTGTGCAAGTTTACCTTTTAAAGTGGCCACGCCAAATCTGCGCAAAACTTCTTTGGCCTGATACTCATGAATATTCATTTTATTAACTCCGTTTTAAAACTTACTATATTAAATGGCATGGGCGGCGTGGGCCGCCCTGCTTGTCGAGGACAAAAAGACTTAGATGTTCTTAAGACCTGAAACCAGGGCACGAACTGCATCTACGGACTTTTTGAATTCCTCCTGCTCTGCAGGATTCATTTCAAACTTGTGGATTTTTTCAAGGCCTTTGCCGCCGATTGTTGCAAGCACGCCAACCATCAAGCCCTCATTTACGCCAAACTCACCGGTGAGCTCAACAGCAACAGGAAGAACACGCTTTTGATCTTTTAGAATTGCTTCGGCCATTTCAACAGCACCACGAGATGGAGCATAGTAAGCAGAGCCTGTTTTAAGATGTCCACCGATTTCGGCGCCAGCTTGTTTCGTGCGCGCTACGATAGCGGCAACTTTATCAGCAGGCAAAAGCTCAGTAAGTGGAATTCCAGAAACAGACGCATGACGAACTAGTGGCATCATCGCATCACCGTGGTTGCCAATAACAAAGCCACAAACGTCTTTAACAGAAACATTTAATTCTTCAGCAATGAAAACGCGGAAACGTGCAGAATCCAAACATCCACCCATGCCAAGAACACGCTCACGAGGGAAGCCGAGGATTTGTTTTGCATAGACAGCCATCACGTCCATCGGATTGCAAACCACGATAACGATTGAATTCGGCGCATTTTTCTTAATACCTTCACAAACATCTTTAACGATTTTGGCATTGATACCGACAAGTTCATCGCGGCTCATACCAGGCTTGCGCGGCATTCCGGCTGTGATAATAACAACATCTGAATCAGCGATGTCTTCGTACTTGCTAGTACCTTTGATGCGAGTGTCGAACATTTCAATCGGGCTTGCTTGTGCCAGATCCAATGCTTTTCCGATTGCAGCACCCTCGTTGATATCGAGAATAACAACATCGCCCAATTCTTTTTGAGCAGCCCAATGAGCTGTTGTTGATCCGACGAATCCGGCACCGATGACTGAAATTTTATTTCTTTTGTGAGCCATGAAAATCTCCTTAAAGCTTAGGTGCTTTGGTGGCTAATGGCTGGGCCAAACACCTAAAATGAATAGAAAAAATAAAAACTTGCGTTCGAGGACCTATTCAATATCAAATCTATCAAAGAGACAAGGATTACCGCGCTTAGCGCAGGACTGGACCGATGATGAGCATGATCACTTTGCAAGACATAACAGTTTCCTTTGATGGCCAAGAAGTTCTTAAAAATATTTCCTTGGAGATTCAGCCGGGTGAAGCGTTTGTGCTTGTGGGTCCCAGTGGGCAAGGTAAGACGACCTTACTGAAAACAATGTCGGGTCTGATAAGTCCTCGAAATGGAAAGATTTTTATTGAACAACAAGACTGGTTGGCACTTAGCAGCAAACAGCGTTTGCCGCTTCTAAAAAAAATGGGAATTCTGTTTCAGAAGAATGCTTTGTTTGATTCATTGACCTGTTTGGAAAACATTTGTTTTCCGTTGCGCGAAACCACGCAGTTGAGTGATTGGGAAATAGCAAAAAAGGCCGAGTTTTTTTTAGATGCTGTTGGTATACCGCATGCGCGGGATTTGTATCCCGACGAGATCAGTGGCGGGATGCAAAAGCGCTTGGGCATTGCTAGAGCGCTAGCTCTAGACCCAGAAATAATATTTTATGATGACCCGACAGCGGGGCTTGATCCGATCACTTCGAAAAGAATTATTGAATTGATCATCGACCTTAAAAAGAAAAAAAACTCCACCGTGATTGCGGTGACGAACGATATGAATCGCGCTTTTCAGCTGGCTGACCGTATTGCCATGGTTGTGGATCAAGAGCTTTTAATCACGGGAACTCCGGAAGAAACAAAAAGAAATAAAGATCCGCGAGTGCATCAATTTATTAGAGGACTTATCGACGGGCCTTTGACTCAGTAAAAAGTGCATAAAAATTTAGTGGCTTTAAAAATGCATAAGGGGAATCTTGCTCTCGCTAGATTCCCCTTATTGAACTTCATGTCCGAATCGACAAGGAGTTCCGAATGCGTAAACACAACTATTTACGGTATCGGCGAATTTTACGACTGACTAAAGCGGTACTGACGATTTTATTGTTGGCCCTATTGGTTTTCGCAAAAATAAAGGCTCTGTAAAGGGCGCTCCAACGTGTTACACCGGACCATTGGATGGGACGTACAATCCCGGATTGTGAAGTTTAGATGGAGGGGGTTTCTAGCGGGGGCACCACGTTAGCTCTCGTACCAAAATGAATCATTAGCCCCACTTAAGTGCCAACTATGGCATATTAATGGACAGTTATGGCTAGTTATGGATAGTATTGATCTATGGAAAACAATGAATACCTCGACTTTGATCAGGCGGTTTCTTTTTTAAAAACAACTCCAAGCACGCTCTATAAATGGCTTCAATCTGGCAAGGTGCCAGGGCATAAACTGGGCAGACAGTGGCGATTTTTACGAGATGAGCTGGAGTTTCATGTCTCTGGCAAAGCCCCAAAAGTACAACATCAAAAAGAACTTTTAAAATTTGCAGACTTTCTGAATCAAAGAACAAAACAGAAATCCAAGGAGGGATTTATGGAAAACTTAGGAGAAAAATTAATCTGGGACGCCTACGACAGAGGCGTTAAAGAAATTCATCTTTCCCCAAAGGGTGGGCGATATGAAGTTACCTACAGAAAATCTCCAAGCAATGTGGAGTCACAAGTGGGAATCGAAGAGTCGCTGTTGAAGGTGATAGATGAATCGTGGGTACTTCAGTCTTCTCCTATCAAAACCGATAATCGACGTCGTTTTGTTTTGCATAGAGATGAAGATCAGAGTCTTCAGGTGCAGTATAGAAAAGTTGATACGATCACGGGTCCGCACATTACTCTCTATATGATGGAGGCCAAACAAGACATTTTAGATCTGGAGCGCTTGATGGAAAAAAATCTAGCAGAGAAGGTGCGCGCCTGGATGGCGCAAAAACGTGGCCTCATTATAATTTCCGGCTCGGCCGGTTCGGGAAAAACAACCACGGTCTATTCTATGATGGAGGCCACGAAAAATACTGGAAAAGTTGTATTCACTCTCGAGTCTCCTGCAACTTTGATCTTTGATGGTGTGAGCCAGGTGGAATATGTCACGCGGGATGCGGATGACTTTGAAGCAAATTTGCTTGCAATTTCAGCTGCCGGCGCAGATGTCATTGTTCTGGGTTTGGGTGAAACGGGATCTCTCAAAAGAGCAATCTTAAAAGCAGCTATCAATAAAGCAAAAGATGGGGTGCTCGTTCTTTTGCAGTTGCCAGCAGACTCAATTGAAGAGGCCGTGGAGAAATATGAAGACGCGATGAGTGAGTCAATGAAATCGGTTCCGGTGAGTATTCTTTGGCAAGAGCTTAAGACAGATGGTGGAAGGCTAAAAGCTCACTATAAAATAAGGGAAAATCTTTTTCTGCAAAAGGCTTAGTTCAAGAGAGGGCGCTTCCAATCGGGGTCCGTACGATAGTGATTGACCCACTGCAAGCGCACCTCCTAACATCAGGGAGTGATAGAATTTAAGAATCTCGTGAAACGTTTTGGTACAAGAACAGTTCTAAACGGATTGAACCTTAAAATCCGTGAAGGCGAGATTCTATTTATTCTGGGGACATCCGGGACGGGCAAATCTGTCTTGCTCAAAAATATCGTGGGTCTGTTAACTCCGGATGAAGGAGAAATTTGGATCGACGGCCAAGAAGTTTCCAAATTCAGTGAAGATCAGTATTTACCAGTCAGAAAAACCTGCGGTATGGTTTTTCAACACCCAGCCCTCTTTGATTCTCTCACCGTTTTTGAAAACATCGCTTACGGGCTTCGTCGTCATTTCAATTTAGATGAAAACATCATTCAAGAAAAAGTGCAGAAGGCTTTAGCGCTGGTTCACCTAAAGGGAATTGAAGAAAAACGCCCTGCCCAAATTTCTTATGGAATGCAAAAGCGCGTGAGTCTGGCTCGCACGGTGGCCCTAGAACCCAAAGTGCTTTTATTTGATGAACCCACAACGGGTTTAGATCCGGTGACAACGACGGCTATTAATCAGTTGATTTTAGATCTGTCGCGCCAGTTAAAAACGACCTCCCTGGTGGTGAGTCATGATATGCAATGCGCCCTTACCATCGCCGACAGAATTGTTGTGCTGGATAAAGGGCAAATCGCGGCGATCGGGACCCCGGAAGAGCTCAAACAGAGTTCTCATCCCTTGGTGCGCGACTTTCTTTCTGAGGTCATTAGCGCATGACATTTCTTTTTAATATCGCTGAAGAAATCGGCGGCTCGCTTATTTTTTTAAAGAAAATTTCGGCAACGGCACTTAAAAAACCGCTTAAAAGCCGCGAAATATACGAGCAGATCTGGAAAGTGACGAGCGAAGGCTTTCCAACCACCGCGATGGCGGGATTCTTTGTTGGCGCCATTATGACTGTGCAATTTGGTCTCTTATTGAAAGAGTTTGGTGCCCTGGGATATTTGGGTGGTCTTTCAACCAGCGGCACTTTTCGAGAAGTCGGACCTTTGTTGATTGCCTTTATGCTCAGTGGAAAAATCGGCGCCTTTACTTCTGCAGAACTAGGAACTATGCGAGTCACAGAGCAAATCGACGCGGTTCGCTGCTTGGGTGCAGACCCCATGCAAGAGATTATAGTTCCGCGCTTTATTGGCATCGTTATATCCAGTTTTTTTCTGTTAGCAGCCGGCTTAATGATGTCTGTAGCTGGGGGGATTTTTATGGGAAATCTCTTTGCGGATGTCGAAGTCCAAGAATACTTAAGATACATCCCTTCGATCGTAAATCCGATTTCTATTCTTTCTGGACTTATTAAGTGCGGCGCCTTTGCGGTCGTTCTGGCGACTCTTTGTACTTATAAAGGGTACACGGCTTCTGGTGGAGCTAAAGGGGTGGGGCGAGCGGTTGTAGCAACCTCTGTTATCACAATGGTCAGCATCGTCGTCATGGACTGGTTGACCAGCTTTTTAGGCGACATCGTCTTGCAAATTCTGCGGGGTTATCGGTCATGATAAGTTTGGCAACAGAAACCTTACTGGGACTTTTTTCTCGGCCCTTTCGTGGGAAAGAGTTTATTTCACAGCTCTATTTTGTAGCGAATAAAAGTCTGATCATCATTTTATTTTGTGTCTCCTTCGCAGCCGTTGTCACAATTCTTGAATCTTCATTTCATATGAAATTGGTAATTCAAAATGATTCGATGGTTCCGGGTTTTGGCGCCTTGCTCATTCTGCGGGAATTGGGAGCTGTGGTAACGGCCCTTTTGATAGCCTCGCGAGTCGGCGCGGGATACGCCTCTGAAATTGGCACGATGCAGATCACTGAACAAATCGACGCGCTTAAAATGCTAGGCATTGATCGTATCAATTATATTTTGGTTCCTCGACTGCTGGCCTGTATCGTCGGTGGCGTGATTCTGACCGTGGCGGCCAATATAACCTGCTTGGTTGCGGCCATGTTCGTGAGCGAAATTTATTTGGGCTACACGCCTGCGATGTTCGTGGCCTCAATGCATCGCTTCGTGAAAATGCAGGATCTCTTTTTCGCGATGATTCGCGGGGCCTGTTTTGGTGCTGTAATACCTCTTGTTGCGTGTTATTTCGGTTTTCGCTGTGAACAAGGGGCTGAGGGCGTTGGAAAAGCGACAACAAATACGGTTGTGGTCTCTTCAATAGGAATTATTGTGATCGACTTTATTTTATCATACACTTTTAGTCACTTTTACTAGGATGGAGCGCCTTTTTATGAAAGTTGAAACCAAGGTTGGTTTGCTGGCATTTTTCTCGTTAATTTTGATAGTGGCTTTTGCCTATGTAATGGGCTTTATTTCGCCGTTCTCAAATGCTGACGAAGTGAACGTCATGTATAATTATGCTGGCGGAATTGAAGAGGGATCTCCGGTTCGTGTGATGGGAATAAAGGTCGGTAAGGTTAAGTCCATTACCTTTGATCCGGGATTTAAAATGCCAAACGGAGATCCTGCTAATTTGCGCATCACTATAACCATCAATAAAAAGGCCTGGGCCAGCGTTCGCCAGGATTCTCGATTTTATATCAATCTAGCCGGTGTGATTGGGGAAAAGTTCCTGGAAATCTCTGCGGGATCTCCAGAGGCGCCGTTATTGGCAAATGGAGACCATGTTCGAGGTGAAGATCCTCCGCGAATTGATCAGTTGATTTCTCAAAGCTATGGTTTAGCCGGAAAAATTATCGCGATTGTGGAAAAAAATGAGGGCTCTGTCACGAGCGTCATTTCACAAATGGATAAACTGATCACTAATTTCAACAAAACACTCGTGCTTTTGGATAAGACCACCAAAAATCAGGATGTCGCACGTTTGCTAGATAATACCCTGAAGATCAGTGATGACTTGGCTTATCTGACCGGTAAACTTAGAACCAAGAAGGCAGAAGACACCTATGACCTTGTCCATAAGCTTCTTTTTCGTTTAGATCCCCTTGATGGCCCGGCCATTAAGAAATTTCTCCAAGAAGAGGGCGTAAGAGCCCGCATCCTTTAATTTGTCTGTAGGAGGACCTTATGATGAAGTTCAAAATATCGGCAGCCATTCTTGTCGCTTTTGCAGTTGTTAATGCTCAAGCAGAAACAATGTCGTCGAAAACTTTCGATATCGAAGAAGAGTACAGCCAAAATTTACGCGAGGAGCGCCTGTCGTCAATCTATCCAACAAACTTAAAAATGCGTGAATCCCGAAAGGTTGGCGCCGGAATTTCTGTTGGGGGCGCGCTGGGGGCTATCGGCGCAAATCTTGAATTTAATTTCGAAGATGCTGATGGAGCTATTGCGGGATTTGGCACTGGACCCGGATACAATTCAGTTACACTTGCATGGAAGCATTCTTTTGAGGGCGACTATATTTCCCCATATACATCTGTTGGATATTCTCGTTGGTACAATTCTTACGGCGGCGGAGGTTATAAGGATTCCAGCATTTTGGATCGTGTATTGACGAAGGCAGAAAAGAAATCGGGGCAATTTGGCACGGATTTCTTAACGGGAGCCATTGGACTTCAATATAATCAACTCTCGGGAGAGTTCGCGGGTATTTCCGCGTATGCAGAACTTGTCGGACTTATCGAGGTCAAGCGATCCGAATTTCTTCCAACGGGAACCGTGGGAGCTCTTTACTACTTCTAAAAGTTGCCAAAATAATTAAATAGAAAAGGAGATCAATAGGATCTCCTTTTTTTTTGAGTATACCAGGTAAGAGGTCCGGAAAAGCGGTGACAATTTTCGCATCATGCCGAAATTTTGCCGATTTTAAGAGCTTCGAGCACTTCGCGAGACGTGGTTCGTCCGAACTAGGAA
>JBBKWD010000147.1:0-3976 GCA_037968775.1 Bdellovibrio sp. | reverse complement strand
GAGGAGTAGGTCTCGTGCAGCTTTCGTTTGAGAGATCGAACTTTCAGCTCAAGTTCCAGTTTCGAGATTTGCAATTCATATTCGGATATTGATTTTAGGGAGGAGTCTTCGCCGCCCTTGAATAAGTTCCAAGTGCCGCTGACATAGCCCAGGTAGCCCTCGCTGGGTTCTACCAAAGTCTTACTCTCGCTATAGCCGCCAGTTAAGTCGATGCGAGGAAGAAAATTTCCGTATTGAGACAAGGTGATAGATTTTTGCGCCACCACCTTAGAGTTCAGTGACTGAATTTGAGGATTGCTGGCGAGTAGTTTTTTTTCCAATTCCTCCAGCGGCGTCCGCTCGGGACTTGCCCCGAGCACAGTGGCGCTGAATAAGGTTGCAATTGTCGATATAAATAGCGTCGCCAGTCTCATAATTACTTCTCCACTAAGAATTTAAAGCCGTCTGTTTTTCCGGCGTATTGAGCTTTGATTTCTAAATCGGCGCGATAGGATCCCTTTAGATCAACCTTTGTGGAAAAAGACTTCCCATCGTTAGTGAAAGTTAGCTTTTGAGGTTTTCCCTTTGGTGTCTTGGCGGTCCCAGTAAGTACAAGTTCCGAAGTCTTAAGGTCTTCGCCTGAATGTGCTAGTGGAAAAAATTGGACGGACTCACCAGCAGCGAGCATCTCCATATTGAGTTCTTTTCCAGATTTGACAATTCCGCCATGCAGAGCTTTTAGTTGGCCAGGGACTTCGTTGTGTCCTTCGTGCGCAAATGAGGTGGCGCCAATAAATAGAAGGCCCGTAAGAGTGAAAGCGAATAGTTTTTGTGTCATTTATGTCTCCTTGTTATTAAATAATTCTTGTTCATCTTTTGTTGTTAAGTACTTGAAGGCTGAGCTCTGTCCGAAATGGAGGAATACAGTTGGGGTGACAAAAATGTCCAGCAAGGTGCTGCTGATAAGCCCTCCGACAATGACCACTGCGACGGGATGGAGGATTTCTTTGCCGGGATCACCTTTTGAAAGCAGCAGAGGAAGGAGGCCAAGAATGGCGGTGAGGGCTGTCATTAAAACAGGGACAAGCCGTTCAAGGGAACCTCGAATAACCATCTCTTTTGAAAAACTTTCGCCCTCGTGCTTCATCAGGTGAAGGTAATGTGAAATCATCATAATGCCGTTCCTCGAGGCAATTCCACAGAGAGTTACAAAAGCAACGAGACTAGCGACACTAATAGTTCCATCCGTTATAAAGATCGCAATGATGCCGCCAATAAAGGCCATTGGAATATTAAGCATCACTTGGAAAGCAATAAAACTGCTTTTGAAGTGAGCAAATAAGACTATAAAAATTGAAAGTATTGAAAGGATTCCCAGATAGACCATAAGTTTGGACGACTTTTGTTGGCTTTCAAATTGTCCCCCATAATTGATGAAATAGTCAGGAGGAAGTTCAACCTTTTCTTGAATGCTATTTTGAATTTCAAGCATCAATGCTTCCAAGTCCCGTCCCGAAGAGTTGGCCTGGACGACGATACGGCGTTGAGCATTTTCTCTGTTGATGATGTTGGGCCCGGAAGTTTCATAAACATCCGCCACCATATTCACCCGCACCTTTGTCCCATCCGGCAGAGTTTTTAAGGGAGTCTGTCGGATGTGATCTAGGTTGGATCGAGACTTTTCATCGAATCGCATGAAGGCATCGATAGTCCGTTGTCCTTCCAGTATCTGGCCAACGACCTCTCCCTGAAGGGCTTTTTCTAAAAGTTGGGCGAGATCGCCAACAGATACGGCGTATTTGGAGGCTTCTTCCCTTAAGAGTTGAATTTTTACTTGGGGGATGAGCACCTGTTGTTCAGTTTGAAGATCGACAAGCCCGGGAATGTCTTTCAGTGCAAGTTGAATTTCACTGGCCTTCGCTCGCAGGGTTGAGAGATCAGGGCCAAAGACTTTGATAGCGATTTGCGCTCGAACTCCAGAGAGAAGGTGATCCAGGCGATGTGAGATGGGTTGTCCTACGTTGACAGCGACGCCATCCAGTTGGCCAAGGTTTTCTCTGACTTCGGCAAGAACTTGCTCTCGAGGACGACCGGTTTCACTGAAGTCGACGTCGATCTCAGAATAGTGGACGCCTTCAGCATGTTCATCTTGCTCCGCTCGCCCCGTGCGCCGGGAAACTGATGTGACCTCTGGACTTTTCATAATCAAGAGCTCTGCCTTTTGTCCCAGGACGTTGGACTCCTCTAGGGAAATTCCCGGGGTCGCGACCACTGTCACAGTCGCTGTTCCCTCGTTAAATTGAGGCAGAAAATTTCGGCCCACAAAACCTGTTAGGACAACGGCACCTATGAAAAAAGCAGAGGTCACAGCCAAGACGATTTTTGGATGGCCAAGAGTTTTATCAAGTATTTTGCGCTCCCACTGCTTCAGCTTGCGCACTAAGAAGCCATCTTTGTGTTCCAGGAGTTCGCCTTTTGAAAGAAGATAAGAGCACAGAACCGGCGTTACTGTGAGTGAGATGATCATGGAGGCCAACAAAGAAATTATATAGGAAATGCCCAGGGGTGCAAAGAGGCGGCCTTCAATACCACCCATTGCAAAAAGAGGTACAAAAACAAGACAGACAATCAAAGTTGCAATAACAATGGAGTTTCGAACCTCGCTTGAGGCCTCATAAATAACACGCAAGGTATTTTTCGGATTCGGCAAAAGTTTGTTTTCTCGAAGTCTGCGGTAAACGTTTTCCACATCGACGATGGCATCATCGACGAGTTCGCCAATGGCAATAGCCAGTCCGCCTAAGGTCATCGTGTTAACGGAAAGACCAAAGATTTTAAAAACGATCGCAGTTAATACGAAGGACAGCGGAATTGCTGTCATGGTGATGGCCGTCGTGCGGAAATTCATTAAAAACAGAAAAAGCACTATGAAAACAAGAATGACGCCATCGCGGAGGGCTTCTTTGACGTTGTGAATAGAGTTTTCGATAAAACGAGATTGTTTAAATAAGTCAGGCTCAACCTTGACGCCCTTTGGAAGACTCGATGCAAGTTCTTTAAGTGCGAGGTCGATATCTTTTGTGAGGTCAATAGTGCTTGCGCCCGGTTGCTTCTGTATTGTTAATATGACAGAAGGCTTTCCGTTTACGCTGGCGTCACCGCGTTTTACTTGCGGTCCTTCTTTTACTTCGGCGATGTCTTTTACGAGAATGGGGCGGCCAAGGTGCATCCCAACATAAGATTGAAGAATATCATCAAGATCACGGACGGCGCCGAGATTGCGGATGAGGTGTTCTTGGGGGCCTATGTTGATAAAGCCGCCGGTGGAATTAATGCTGAGGTCGGAAAGGTTGTGCTCGACGTCATCGAGTGCGAGTTGAAATTTCTGAAGTTTTTCGGCAGAGATCAGGATCTGATACTGTCGAACACCGCCACCAATGGCAATGACCTGAGTGATTCCGGGCAGGCTCATTAGTCGAGGGCGCAGGGTCCAATCGGCAAGGGTTCGCAGCTCCAAGGGGCTCAAACTATTGTCCGGTGAGCTGAGTCCTATGAGTTGAATTTCTCCCATTATCGAGGCGATGGGTCCCATAATCGGTGTTGCCGTTTTTGGGAGCTTTTCTTTTGCAAGTGTGATTTTCTCTTGAACCAACTGCCGATTGCGATAGATATCGGTATCCCAGTCAAACTCGACATATATAACGCTTAATCCGATGGCAGAGCTGGATCGAACCCTTTGAACGCCGGGCAGCCCATTTAAAGCAGTTTCAAGTGGAAATGTGACAAGCGTTTCGACCTCTTCAGGGGCTAAGCCGGGAGCCTCTGTCATAATGTTCACTGTTGGTCTATTTAGGTCCGGAAAAACATCCACAGGAAGGCTTAAAAAAGCCCAAGTTCCATAAACTAAAACTAAGGCCGTGAAGGCAGTGACCAGCAGGCGGTGTGTTAGGGAGTATTTGATGATTTTATCAAGCATATGTCCTCTTTTAATATATAC
>JBBKWD010000146.1:0-3810 GCA_037968775.1 Bdellovibrio sp. | reverse complement strand
GGACGAGCCCCATCAAAACCCGTGGGTTCAGGTCGAAGGGCCCCATTTAGGGTCGTGACCTTCTGAGATGCTAGCTTTGTGTCTGCAGAAAGTTCGGGCAATTGAATTTGAATTTTACTTTGATCATCCAACTTTAGACGGTCACAAGCAGTCAGAAATGAAAACGCAGCCAACGTGAGAAATATGTTTTTCATATTCAACTCATCGGAATAAAAACTCGTCTTTTTAAGTGGATTTTTCGTTTCGTAGGACAATTATTTATTTTGTTTTCATAACGAATACACCGTCCCAATCAGAAGGAGGAGCCTCCTCCAGATAGTCCTGGCATCGTTGAATATATAACTTTGAGACAGGATCATCTTGAGACAAATTAAGAGAGGAGTTGAATTTCCCAAGTGCCTCTGAAAACTTCTTATCGTGATAGAGTCGGTATCCCTGATTGAAGTCCGTCAGATAGGAAAAGCTTTGATCGGGGATGCCTTCGCAAAGCAATTCAAAGATACGAACGGGTTCAAGTTTTCCTTTGACCCGAACACGATCAATTTCTCGCGCCGTGAATTCTTTTTTTACGTCACCATAAGTGAATTCGCTGATCACAATGCGGGTACCGTATTCTTTGTTGATACCCTCAAGGCGCGAGGCCAAATTCACAGAGTCGCCCATCACCGTATAGTTCTGCACAATGTTTGAACCCATGTTGCCGACACTCATTTCGCCGGTGTTAATGCCAATTCCGATGTCGATATAGGGCAGCCCTTGGTCGGCGAATTCTTTCTGCAATTCTTTGAGTTTTACAATGCTATCAAGCGCACACCGACAGGCTTCAGCCGCGTGTTGAGGGTTTTTTACCGGAGCCCCAAAGAAGGCCATGATGGCATCCCCCATGTACTTGTCGAGGGTGCCTTTGTTCTTAAATACGAGTTCCGTCATCGGAGTCAGATAGAGATTAAGCACTCGCGAGAGCTCCTCCGGCGACAGCTTTTCCGAAATAGTAGTAAACCCTCGTACGTCTGAGAAGAATACAGACATACGTTCTTTACGACCACCGAGTTTTAAGTTTTCTACGTCTTTCAAAAGCTCATCCACGACTGCGGGTGAAACGTATTTGGAGAATGTCGTTTTAAGTTCGCGCTTTTTCTTTTCTTCGGTAAAATACTTATAGAGTTGTACGGAAAAAAAGACGCTGAGAATGTTGCCGTAAACTAAGTAGGAATGAATCAAGACCTGGCTATCGTTGAAAAGCCAGAAATCAAATATGGAAAACGAGACCATCACAATAATCAGGACCGCAAAAGACAAGAGAGATCCGAAGTAAGCCCACATAACGGTGAGCAGGCACCCGAGCGCTAAAATTAGCCAAGGTAAGTATTTCGATTCGTGATCCCAGGGTTTCAAAAATTTTTGTTCTAAAAGATTTGCCAACATTGTGGCGTGAATCTCGGGACCTGGGTAATTCGCCTCTATAGGTGTGTTGCGAAGATCATAAAGGCCAATGGCCGTCGCCCCGATGATAAGACTGCGATCTTTTAGAAACTCCTTTTTGGAGAACTCACCGAGTTCGATTTGCAGTTGTTTTGATTTTGTATTCAAAACGCTGCGCTGAACTTTTAACGTATCCTTATCATTAAAAAACTCCTTTGCAGAAACATAGGGAATCGACATTTGTCGGCCGTAATAGTTGACGAGAACCTGTCCCGACTTGTCTACAGGATAACTCAACAGCTTTTTTTCGGGTTCTGTGGAGGTGTCGATGATATTAAATTCATCAATAGATTTTCGACCTGCCTTGGAAGTCGCAATTTTTAATTCGGCCCTATAGGGACCTGATAAAAGATATCCTTGCAAGGCGAGCGAAGGAATGAAGCTAGAACCCAATTTGTTTCCCGAGCGGAAGAATAGAGGATAGCGCCGAACATAACCATCGCTGTCAAGCTGAGCAATGAAGCTTGCTGTATAGTTTGCCGGATTTTGAAGGTCAGCTATGTTGGAAGTCCATTCTCCGTATTGAGGAATGGGGTGGGCGACATAGTTATTACGAATTTTATTTAGGAAAGCATCGAAACTGAGGTCTTTGAGCGTTTCACTTTTACTTGCAACGTCTAAATAGAGAGGTGCAACTCTCGAGGAGAATGCCGGATCCAAAAAAGTATCAGAAGAAGTCAGCCAAGTTTTGCAGTAATCAAAAAGAGCTTGTGACTGATGGGCCTTCAAGAAATTCTTTTGATAAGGAGTCAGCTCCTCTACGGATTTTTTCTCAAGGCTGGCTAAGACATCAGCTTCATCCTGGGCTTGGACATTTTGAAAGATAACATTAAAAAGAGGACCCCAATTTAAATCATCCGTCTCGAGGCTCTCTTCATCCATTACGAAGCCCGCGTTGAGTTTTACAATCTGATCCCCGCCTGTTTTAAGAAAGGCTTCGGCAACGCAAAGATCTTGATAGGGTTTAAAGTTAAACTGATTTTCACTAAAAGTTCCGAGGATGATCTTGTCGGGGTTGTTCTCTACGACCTTTGCGAATTGAGCATCGGCCTGCAGGTTTCCCATTTCGGGTTCAGAAAAAATCACGTCGAAGGCAACGGACTTTGCTCCGAGGTCGATGAGCTGTTGGGTCAATTTCGCAACGGTTTCACGACTCCAGGGCCAGCGACCGATTTCTCTGACGGAGGCGTCGTCAATGGCAATGAGGGCCACGGGGGCCGTGCTCGGTACAGAATCTTTGAGTTTGTATTTGAAGTCATTTACGCGCAGGTCCAGGACCTCAAAGGATTCCATGACGGGTGAAAAGTTTCTTTGAATGGTGGGTGTGTCAATATACTGAAAATATTTAAAACCAAAGATTCCAAAAAGGACGGAGATGCTGACACCAATGATGAGACTGACTTTTTCCGTTTTCATGAGGAATATTTCGGACTTCCTCGTCAAATCCTGAGTTTAAATGTTGAATATTGGACCTCGGCCTAAGGGCTCATTTGGGATTTTTCTTGAATTTGACCCGGGCGCCGGCCAGGGCTAGTCTAGCTCTATGAAAATGAATTTATTCGTTAAAATCTCTGCTTTGTTAATTGCCTTTGCCGGTGTCGTTCTTTTGATGAAGTGGTTGCAAGGTCCGAGCAGCTCCTCAAGCTCACGCTCCGGATTGGAATTTCTGTTAGGAACTGATGCAAAACCCTTTAACTGGTGTGGCAGTCAGGCTCAAAATGTTCATATTTTTGGCAAAGGCCTCTCAGAAACAGATGCCCTGCCCCTTAATTCCCGAGATCAAAGCAGAATTTGTGAGGTTTTAATTGAGCCCGTAGCGGCCGAGGAAGTAACTGGAGAGTTTTTAGGGGTGGCTCAAGCCCAAACGGCAGAGGGGCCCGTGGTTTTGGAGCAAAATGAGGCCGGGGTTTTCCGCGTCAAAGGCCTTCCTTTTCGCAGCAAAGTCCTTACAAAAGCTCTTTCTGAGTTGCAATAGGTCCAATTTGCCGTTGACTTAATATCGGTAAATTACTAGTTTAGTCCTTCCAATGTTCAGAAGTAGCTCAGTTGGTAGAGCAAGCGGCTGTTAACCGCTGGGTCGGGGGTTCGAGTCCCTCCTTCTGAGCCATTTATCATCGGTCCAACACCGATATCCCCATCCGCTATAAAAGGTTCTCTTCATTTAACTGTTGGTAATTAATAAAAAACCAGTTTGTCCTCACGATGATCTTGTCTGTTTTTCTATTTAATCTACAAGTATTCCCATCAGAGCTCCAATTCACTCGCTCGATTCACGGCAGCCCATGAAAAAGACACGACGCACACCAAAAAGGTACGGCGTACCTCCGG
>JBBKWD010000145.1:0-7876 GCA_037968775.1 Bdellovibrio sp. | reverse complement strand
CTTCTAGGTTTTGGCAGTTGTTGAATATATTTGTTAAGAGTGGGAACTTTTCTGTGTCGACCTTGAATCTTTGGCAGGTCAGGATTTGCGGGACGAGGAAGATATCGGCCATGGTGACTTTTTCGCCGAAGCTATAAGTTCCCGCAAAATCTTTTAAGACCTTTTCAAGGGCCTCAAGACCTTGCGTGGTCCAATGTTGAACCCATTCATTTTTTCGATCTTGGTCGTAGTTCAATTTACTTTCTAAATATTTGTGCACCTTCAAATTTCCCATTGGATGCATCGAAGAATTCACGATCTGACAGACTTCGCGAACTCGCGCCCGTAGGTAAAGATCTTTCGGCAGCAAAGGATTTTGCGGAAAGGCTTCATCTAAATATTCGATAATTGCGCAAGAGTCAGGAATTGTTTTTCCCTCGTGCACAAGAGTTGGTAAGCCGCCCATGGGATTGATTTTTAAGTACTCAGGCGAACGTTGTTCGGCTTTTAGCAGATTGACGGCTCGGTACTCGAATTCTAAACCCTTCAGATTCAGAGCAATGCGAGTGCGGTACGAAGTGGAGCTGCGAAAATAGTTGTAAAGTACTAATGAAGCCATATACTTACTCCTGTTGAGGCTATTTGATTCTGGTTTGACAGCTCAGTCAAAGGACTATTCGGTGCCGCAAAGATTTATATTTTCTCTGCGTTTTTCTAGCAAAGTATTCTTGCGAATTTTAGCTGTGTCTTTTGCCATGATAATTTTCATGGGCATGTTTCGACTTAATTTGTATTTTCTTTCGGTATTTCACGCGACATCCGATGTGGACATTTTGGAGGTCCTGCACTCCTTTAGAGCGGGTGTGCGCTTTGATGTTTTAGTTATCGGATTTATCCTAATCCCCATTACTCTGGTATTATTGATTCAAGCGATTTTGCAAAAATGGCAAAGCTGGAGTCTGGCGCTTTATAAAGTCTATCTTTCCGTGGTGTGGACTCTAATTTGTGGAATGAGTTATATGGACTTTTTCCATTTCGCAAAATATGGCAGCCGTATGCGATGGGAGCAATATCACACATGGAGTTTTGAAGAATTCTATCAACAGATGAGTGGTCTTCAGGCCAATCAGGTTACGATTTTCACCGTGATTTCTCTTTTACTGTTGGCCTTAGGTTTAATGATGATCAGAGGTTTAAAGTTTGGCCATTGGAAGGATGAGTATTCTCCAAGTAAGGGGAGTCCTTTCGAGGTTACGATGCGAGTTCTATTGCCATTTGTGCTGGTCGCTTTGGCCGCTCGTGGTACCGTGGAGCCCCATCATTTAGGTTTGGAACACAGCAGGGTGTCTTCTAATACCTCTATCAATGAGATGGCGTTGAATGCTGTCTGGTGTTTTGATAAATAAGAATACTTATGAGAGTATTTTAAACGAAGTTCGGAACCATATCGGTCCCATCTAGGAGTTTCAAATGAGAAAAATAGTTTTAGCAATTTCAATCTTGTTAGCAATTTCGTCCACGGCATTTGCAGATATCGACTACGGACTTGAAGTGGGCATTCGTCAACAATCCGGTGATCGCGACAGTGGGGCGGCGACTACTTCGCAAATGGGATTGCAATTCGGTGCAACGGCTCATTTTCCGATTTCGGGTCCCTTGCACTTGCGCACTGGGATGCTTTACGCCCAACGCAATATAATTGCCGATGGGACTCCCGACAATAAAATTCAAATGAGCTATCTCGATATCCCGGTCGCCCTCATGTACAAGTTTGAAGAATCAGCTGGAGTCTATGCTGGAGTTTCACTGGCGATGAATTTGGATAAAAAAGCTGATGTGGGCTCAGTCACAGATGTGCAATCACCTTTGATTCCCATTCTTATTGGTGCCTCATTTAAGTTTGCGCCAGACTTCGGAGTTGCGATTTATTATGAAAGCGCCAGTGGTAAAGTAGCGCAAGGCTATGAAAACTACCGGGCTGTGGGTGCGAATCTTCAAATCACTTTTGACTAAGGATATCTCGTGAAATTAGGAACCTTAAAGACCGACTCATTAGACGGTGAGTTATGTGTCATCAGTCGCGACTTGAAAACAGCCGTAAAGGCTTCGCATATTGCTCCGAACCTTCGCGAAGCTTTGGAGAAGTGGTCGCAAGTAGAAGGGCAACTGAAAGAACTTTCTGAGTCTTTGAATCAGGGAAAAGCCGAAAAGGTTTTCGCCATTAAGGAGTCTGATTTTCATTCCGCATTGCCTCGAACCTGGTTATTTGCGGACGGCTCTGCTTTCATTTATCACATTAAATTGGTGCGCATGGCCCGGAAAGCTCCGCTCCCAGAGACTTTGACGACAGTGCCCTTGATGTATCAAGGCGAGTGCGCGCAGTTTTTATCCTCGACGCAAGAAATTCCCCAGCGTGATTTCGCACACGGGACTGATTTTGAGGGTGAAGTGGGTGTGATTACGGACTTCGTTCCAATGGGGACATCCCCGGAAGAAGCGCTCAAGCTTATTCGTCTGGTCGTTTTAATCAATGACGTTTCCTTGAGGGGATTGATTCCCGAAGAGCTGGCATCAGGATTTGGTTTCTTCCAAAGTAAGCCCGCTTCATCGCTTTCACCCTTTGCGATCACTCCCGATGAGTTGGGTGAGGCTTATAAAGATGGACGTGTGCATTTGCCTTTAAATGTAAAATTCAACAATGAGTTTTTCGGAAAGGCCAACGCCGGAACGATGCACTTCCATTTTGGTCAACTGATAGCCCACGCTGCAAAGACTCGAGATCTGGTTGCAGGCTCACTCATCGGAAGTGGGACCGTTTCTAACGAGGACCACGAAATGGGTTCTAGTTGTTTGGCAGAAAAACGTATGATTGAACAAGTAGAAAAGGGAGCTATATCAACTCCTTTTATGAAATCTGGTGATACCGTTGAGATGGAAATGTTTAATGCAAAAGGCGAAAGTCTTTTTGGCCGTATTTTGCAAAAAGTCCGTTCCGTATAAATTAAAAAAGGCTCGGGGATAACAACCGAGCCTTTGAATCAATCCAATTTTTTGAAAAATTAAATATCGTAGTGAAATTGAATAGGAATCTTTAGGTCAGGGTGCAAACTCAATATGACGGGACAGTTGTGCCCGACGTCTTCCAGTTTTTTGCGATAGTCATGCGGAACACTTTGAGGTAAATGCAGCACCACGGTGAGCTGCGAAATACGCCGAGGGTTGGCAACCATTTCCTTTTCCATTGTGGCGCGGGCGTTTTTAAGCTCAACACCGTCTTTTTCAGCCGCAATTGCCATAACAGTTAGCATGCAGCTACCAAGGGCGGCGCCAACCAAATCGGTCGGCGAAAAAGCTTCACCGCGACCATTATTGTCTTTCGGCGCATCCGTAGCGACATGGGCGCCGGAGGGACCGTGAGTAAGTTGACAATGTTTTTCACCTTGATAGAGAACCGTTATTTTTACCATGACAAGAGAGTTCCCGAGATTTTTGAGAGGGTCAATAGCATTTAGAACTACGTTGCCATCTCTCCAATAATTTTGCGCAGTCTCATTTCCGAAGATTTAGACATGTCTTGATAGATTTTACGAAGATGATTTGATTGAACAGGATCGTTTTTAGAAGATTTCATCTCTCGACCGATTTTAAGGGCGGCACAAACACTTTCGATAACAAAACGGCGTTTGGAATCCTTCGTGATGAAATCAAAGGCTCCCAGCGAGAGGGCCTCAAGCGCACGATTGTGGTCTCCATGCGCTGTGAGTACCACAAACGGAGTCATTTGTCCTAGCGACCGAACGAAGGCCAAAAATTTAAGACCGTTCATATTTGGCATTTCGATATCTGACAAAATCGTATCGAACTCTTTGGACTTCACATGTTGAAGTGCTGCTGCGCCGTCTTCAGCTTCGACGATCTCATCAACAAATTCTTTTAGAAAATGTTTAAGCAACTCGCGGATGTCGGAATCATCTTCGACTATCAGTAGGCGGCTCTTCTCATCTTGTGGTGCCATGAACCTCTCCCTCAAGAGTATTTTTGTATTACGGATAGAATCGTATTCTTTTTAAAGGGCTTCGTGATGTGCTCATCGCAGCCAACCTTTAAAGATTTAGATCTATCTTCTGAAAGAGCATGCGCGGTAAGGGCAATAATCGGAACGGGTGGCTGATGTTGAGACTTTTCCCATTGCCTAATTATCTCCGTGGCGGCATATCCATCCAGCTCCGGCATTTGAACGTCCATAAAGACAATATCAAACTTCCCTGACTTTATCTTATCTATTGCCTCAAGTCCATTTTCTGCTTCAATAATTTCGAAGGGTCCGTCCTTTAAATAGCGACTAAAGAGAATTCGGTTATCTTCAGTATCATCAGCAAGTAAGATGCGGAGCTTTTTGTTGGGGTCTCGAACACATTTGACATCGAACTTAAGTTCGCTAGCCCGCATGGGCAGAGGTTTATGGGTAACAGGGTGGGTGATTTGCTCGTGATAGGGAATTGTGATGAAAAAACTTGTCCCCAATGCTTCGCGGCTTTTAAACCAAATCTGTCCCCCCATTAGTTCGGTTAAACTTTTTGAAATAGCTAAGCCTAGTCCAGTGCCACCATACTTTCGTGTGATTGTGCTATCGGCCTGCGAAAATTTTTGAAAAATTACGTGCTGTTTAGCTGTTGGAATTCCTAATCCAGTATCAGTGACGCTGACCAGAAGGTAGTCCTTTTTTGAAGGATTGCGGCCAATAGTTAGGCGGACAGATCCTTTTTCAGTAAATTTTATGGAATTGCTGACAAGGTTGATCAAAATCTGCCGAAGCTTTGTGGGATCACCCATTAGGAAAGGGGAAATCTGAGGGCTGAGAGAAAATGAATACTCAATACGCTTATCCAGGGCGCGCGGCTTCATGATGTCTTGAATATCCAGAAGCAATTTTTCCAAATCAAAAGGAATGTTTTCGATTGTAACTTCACCAGCCTCAATTTTGGAGAGATCCAAAATGTCATTTATAAGCGCCATTAGTACTTCGCCAGCTTTGCAAAAAATAGTTACGAAGTATTGTTGTTCTTCGTTCAACGGAGTTTCTTTCAAAAGATCAGCCATTCCCATAATCGCATTCATGGGAGTGCGAATTTCGTGACTCATTCGCGCCAGAAATTCTGACTTTGCCTTCGATGAATTAAGGGCCTCGTTTCGGGCGATTATACAAGCAAGTTCTGTTTTTTTGATAATTGTTATATCTTGATTCGTACCGTAAATACGTACAGCCCTACCCGAATCATCAAGGTCGGTTCGAGCCGTGCAGCGAAGCCAGGTGATATCCTGGTTGCCGATTTTTTTAATTCGTAAATCGATCATAAAGGGTCTTTGGCCACAGAGGGCTTCTCGAATATTTTTGTCCAAGAGGGGCTGATCTTCCGGTACAATTTGCGAGCGGAAGAGTTCTAAGCTGGGTTTAAACTTTTGTGAATCCAAACCCAGATTGCGATAGGTTTCTTCGGACCAGATCATCTCTTCGGTGGTAATATCCCAATGAAAGGAACCAATTTTAGAAACTGACTGGCAGTCTTGGAAAAAAGTTTCCTTAAGGGCGGAAATCCGCTCATCTTCCTTCAGCAGTCTCTGGTCTGTTCCGGAAATCACCAACGCGGACGAAGCTTTGTCGGCTTCCTGGAGATGAGCCCAGGAAATCTTTGCAGGAATCAGTTCACCAAAAGCACTTTTTAAATGAGCCGTTACTTGAGAATTAGAAGGTTCTAAAAAATTGGACTCAGTCTTGATCCAGCGACTGACTTCCGTGTCAATTATCGAGGAAGTCGGGATACCTAAAAGGTGGCTCGTCGATGGATTTATAGTTTTGATTTTCTGAGTCTGAGCGTCGACTACCAAAATAAAATCGTCGATGGAATTCAAAATATTTGAAAAATATTTTTTGTCCTCTGTGGCTTGACGCAAGCATTCTGAAATTTGGTTCAGTTCCTTGATCAGAGGCGTTAATTCGTCATCTTGATGTTCGTCGTTGTTTGCTAGGTCTTGGCGAGGATGACGAAGTTGAGAAAGTACTTGTTTGAGTCGGTTGACCGGTCCTGAGAGCTGAGAAGCTAAGTAGTAGGCGCCACAAATAAGAAGCAATCCAACAAGAGCGCAGAGAAAGATCAGCTTTGGCCAGGAACCAAGTGGAGATGGAAGCGTTTCGTGTTGATCTATTTTTGCAATGACGACCCATTCGACACCAGGAAGCAATAAGCGACCGAATGAGCGAAGAGTTTGATTGTTCAGGTAGTCTGTATCATTTCCAAGGCCTTCTTGAGCTCGGACCCAATTTTGAACATCCTTCTGAGCGTAGCCCAGCTGAAGAGCCACAGTTTTAAATTCTGCAATCTCGGGTGTGAGGTAGGGCCCCAGATTTGAGCCACCGCTTTCAACAACACGGCGAGAATTAGTGCGAAGCAATCCATCTTTTCCGACGAGAACTATTTCGCCAGATTTCCGTAGGCCGAGGTTAAGCCAACTTCTATTCTCGCTTAAAATTCCATCAATAAATGAGGGTGCAATTTGTGCGATGATACTGCCCACGACCTGTGACTTTTGATAGATGGGAATAGCCAAATAAAAATAACTTTGAGAGTGCCGACCTAAGATAGGTGCTAAGTCAAATATGCGATAGTCAGAAGGGGAGGCGGTCAGGCTCCAGCGAAAAGCCCGAGCCAATGGCGAGTCGGCAAAAACTCCTGTCCTTAAATTTGTCCCGAGAACCAGGCCTTTAGCTACGGAATACACGACTTCGCCATGGCTATCGACGATAATGAGGTCCTCTAGATTGCTCTTTTGATTGATATCTAGATAGTAGGGTTGAATTTCTGCGACTGTTTTGAAATAGCGAAAGGGCGGTGGATTTCGAAGCGAGGAGACCTCAGGAGGTAAAATGCCACGGACCTTCGCCTCATTAATAAACTTAGCCTGCAGGAAAGCTGCGGGTGCGGGAATGCGAGTGATGGCTCGAACAATTTCTGGGTGGGAGTGCGCAGAGTAGTAGCGAGATATTTCTGAAAACTCATTTCCATTTTTTAAAGAGGTGGGTATTTTTTTTTTGAGTTCTTTCAATTCGATAGAGAGTTTTGGAACCAGATCACGAAGAGCCGTGACTTCTGCGAGAGAAACAAGGGTCTTTCCGATGTTTTCAAATTCACGCTTCACTTCTTGGGACTTGCGAAGGCGTAATTGAATTAAAAGACTTTTAGTGCCAGAGCGAAAGCCCACAGCTCCGATGCTATAACCGACCGCTCCTGCCACTGCCGCCGTAATAAGAACTAAAAGTGTAGTGTAAAGGAACAGGCGGCTGCGAATTTTCATGGGTTCTACATAGAGACAAATTTAACTTCGATATTGTCGAAGTGTTTTTGCATAGAGGTCACCAGATTGGAAAGTGGTGCAAGGTCATTTTTTTTGGCTGCGACTTCAATTTGCGAGGCAAACTGACTGAGTTCCACAAAGCCATAACCCGCGGCAGCGCCTTTGATTTTGTGAGCCAATTGAGCCAGGGACTCCATGTTGCCCTTATCAATAAGGTCACGAAGAGTGGCCAAGTCATTTTTGCGATTCTGAAGAAACTGCGGGATGAGATCTTGGAGGTCCAAATCGACCTCAACTGTTTGTTTAGACATTTCCATGAACTCCTTATCTCGGTGACGTGCTACTTTTTCAATGCAATTCAGTTTATCATAGTCTTTATTGCATAGATTTAATAACGCGAGTATTTTTGTCGATATTGTATGCGGGAGTCTCACTGTGAAACACGGTTGTTTTATTATAATATTTTTTGGTTTCTTGCTTGGCTGTAGTTCTCAAAAAGAATTGGGTAGCAAAGAGAACCCTCTTCGATTTGCTTTGGTTCCGGGGC
>JBBKWD010000144.1:0-18945 GCA_037968775.1 Bdellovibrio sp. | reverse complement strand
ATCGTATTCATGCGGCTATTCAAAACATTGACTGTGATATTGTCGTCAATATCCAAGGAGACGAGCCCTTGGTGACGGGCGAGCTCGTAGATAAATTGGCCCAGGTCTTTATCGATGATCCAAAGTTAGACATGGCGACACTGGCGCATCCGATCAGTGAAGAAGACTTGCAGTCTCTAAACGCGGTGAAAGTCGTGATGAATCACCGAGACGAAGCCTTGTACTTCAGTCGTTATCCGATTCCTTATTCGCGCGCAAAGGCAGAGGATATGGGTTTTGAGGGCTGCCTCAAGCATATCGGTATGTACGCCTACACAAAAAAGTTTTTAACTCAGTTTTGTGCGACTTCTCCAGCTTTCATTGAAAATGCTGAAAGCCTGGAGCAGTTGCGAGCTCTGTATTTAGGTGCAAAAATTAAAGTAGTCAGAGTTCAAGAAGCCAGCCTCGGGGTGGATACTCCCGAAGACTTGGCGCGACTCGAAAAATTCTTAAGTCAGGGGAGATAATGGCTAAAAGAACGATCAAAAAAGTTTCAACGGCAAAGTCGACAAAGAAAGCTTTGAAACAAAAATTTATATTTGTGACGGGCGGGGTGGTTTCCTCAATCGGTAAAGGATTGACGGCAGCGAGCCTTGGAGCCCTTTTAGAGGCGCGCGGTCATCGTGTCACGATCATGAAGTTTGATCCTTATTTGAATGTAGATCCAGGTACGATGTCACCGTTGCAGCACGGTGAGGTTTATGTCACCGAAGACGGCGCTGAAACAGATTTGGACTTGGGTCACTATGAGCGTTTTACTTCAGCGACCATGACTCGCTCAAATTCAGTCTCTACGGGACAAATTTACGACACCGTCATTGCGCGTGAGCGTCGTGGTGATTACCTAGGCGGAACAGTTCAAGTCATTCCCCATATCACCGAAGAAATTAAAGCCCGCATTTACGAGGCTGCCCAGGGCAGCGAAATTATACTAGTCGAAATCGGTGGAACAGTCGGGGATATCGAAAGTCAGCCCTTCCTTGAGGCCATTCGTCAGATGCGTATCGATGTCGGGATGGAAAACTCTGTGCTAGTTCATGTGACCTATGTTCCGTTTATCGCAGCGGCGGGGGAATTGAAATCAAAACCTACGCAGCACTCGGTGAAAGAGTTGCGTGAAATTGGTTTGCAACCGGACTTTTTGGTTTGTCGCAGTGAAAGGCACATGGATGACAATCTGAAGGCTAAAATTGCATTATTCTGTTCTGTAAAATCTGAATTCGTAATTGCCGCCCAAGATAGTCGCTTTATCTATGAAGTGCCTTTGGCTTTGCATAAAGAAAAGCTAGATGAGTTGTTGCTGGCTCGCTTGGGACTTGCCGTGGGCCGACTGAGTGTTAAGGGCTGGCAGGATTTAGTGAAGGTTTTAAACAATCCTTCTCACACAGTGAAAATTGGTGTTGTGGGTAAATATGTGGATTTGAAGGAGTCCTATAAGTCTTTGCATGAATCTTTAGTTCATGGCGGGGTCGCAAATAAGGCACGCGTTGAAATCACTTATGTGGACTCTGAAAAAGTAACTGAAAAGACCGTTGCTAGTCTGTTAGGTAAAGTCGATGGCATTCTTGTTCCGGGTGGCTTCGGTACCAGAGGCGTTGAGGGAAAAATTACGGCAATTAAATATGCACGTGAAAAGCGCATTCCATTTTTCGGAATTTGTTTTGGGATGCAGCTTTCTGCGATCGAATTTGCGCGCAATGTGTGTGGCATTAAAGATGCGACCAGCCGTGAATTTCACACAGAAACCAAACGTAACGGAAATTTTGTCATTGATTCAATGTTAGAACAACGTGGCTTAGTGAACAAAGGCGGCACGATGCGCTTAGGCGGGTTCCCTTGTGCTTTGCAGCCGGGGACACGGGTTCATGGCGTCTATAAAACTAATAATATTTCAGAACGTCATCGCCATCGTTTTGAATTCAATAATAAGTATAAAGCCATGTTTGAGAAAAATGGCATGGTGGCCTCTGGAGTTTGTAAAGAGCGCGACTTAGTTGAAATTGTCGAATTACCGGATCACCCGTGGTTCGTAGGTGTGCAATTCCATCCGGAATTTAAGTCCAAGCCTTTGGCACCGCACCCACTTTTTGTGCATTTTGTAAAAGCGAGCTTAAAAGGAAAGTAGACCCTATGTCGAAAGTCATTCAGCAAGCAGTGCGAGTTCTTGAAGTTGAGTCCCAGGCTATCTTAGCTTTGCGCGAACGCATCGGTTCGCAGTTTGAAAAAGCTGTGGAGCTGATAGTTGCAGGCAAGGGAAAACTAATTTTGACGGGCATGGGGAAATCAGGCCAGATCGCGCGAAAGTTAGCGAGTACTTTTTCCTCCACCGGCACTCCTGCAGTATATTTGCATCCTGCTGAAAGTTCCCATGGGGACCTTGGCGTCATCGAATCCGATGACGTGGTAATGGCCTTATCTTATGGCGGTGAAAGCCCCGAGTTCGCGGGGATTTTGAAATTCGTGGCTCGGAAAGGCATTCCATTGATTGCCTTAACGGGCAATGACTCTTCTTCTTTGTCGAAAGCTGCGCAGGTGACCTTGAATGTATCTGTGTCTGAAGAGGCTTGTCCTTTGGGATTGGCACCGACGGCAAGCAGTACAGCGACCTTGGCAATGGGTGATGCTGTTGCGATGACAGTGATGGCCGAAAAAGGATTTAGCTCTGAAGACTTTGCGCAGTTTCATCCCGGCGGCAGCTTGGGATATCGCTTGTTGACCCGAGTTCGTGATGTGATGCACGGTGGGGAGGCTTTGCCAACAGTGGGGCTGGAGGCTCCAGTTCGCCAGGTATTTTCCATCATGACCCATAAAGATGTGCGGGGGGCCGCGGGAATTGTGGATGAAAAAGGTGATTTGGTTGGAGTCATTACCGATGGAGATATTCGTCGACGCTTGGATAAAAGCACGGATCCCTTGGTGGGCGTGGCCAAAGACCTTATGACCACAAATCCACGAACAATCGATGCGAATGAGTTGGCCGAAAAAGCTCTTTTTGTGATGGAGCAATTCCAGATTCAAATGGTCTTTGTTTTGGACAGTGAGTCGGCGCATCCAAAAAAGCCGGTCGGCATCTTGCACATTCAAGATCTCTTGCGTGCGAAGGTTCGATAGTTTACAGTGGTTTTTCAATATGTGGGCCCTTAGCTCAGCTGGGAGAGCGCATCGCTGGCAGTGATGAGGTCGTCGGTTCGATCCCGATAGGGTCCACCATTCTTCGCCCTTTGGGGCTACGGTTGGTGGGACACTTGTTTGAAAGTTAGCACTATGCAAATCCTACCACACTGCCAAATACAAACTATGGAAAATAGAATCTGCATTTGGTTTGCAGACGACCGCAAAGCTCGAGTATTCGAAAGATATCTAAAGTCAGGCTCCGGCAGTAAAAATCATTTTTAGAGAAATTTTGGAAGTTCTCGAGCTTGTGCAGAGATAGATTCTATCTTTTGTCGTAATTCTCAAGGAGGTCCTGTATCGCATTTTTGCCAGCGGCACTATTCAGGAAAAGATTGATTTCATTTATCAGTTGTTTGCCTTGAGGGTTCCTGGCAACTCCGAAATAGGACTCCTCTTGAGAGATTATTTTTTCCGAAATAGACAGTTTCGACGAAAATCCTTCTTGTCGAATCAAATGTTTTGCCACTCGAGTATCGACGGGTACAAGATCGAGGCGTCCACCTGCTAACATTTTCATCAGAGTTGCAGGATCGGAACTTAAGAAAATAGTTTTCTTTTCGCCAATAGTTTCTTCCATGAGCCTGTTGATATGGGAGCCTCTTACCATGCCCACGCGGTACTTTTTGAGGTCGTCAAAAGTATTCCAATTAAGTCCTTCGGGAAAAGAAGTTGTTCTGTAAACAAAAGAGGAAGTCTGAGTCAAAACAGTTTGAGAAAAATCCATGAATTTTTCCCGTTCTGGAGTTTTGAATAGAGGTAGAACCGCATCAATAGATCCTTTTTTTACGGCTTCTAAACACCTTACTAAAGGCAGTAACTTTATTTGAGCGACAAATCCTCGATCTGTACCAATCAGACGTGCGATGCCGGGCTTTATCCCGGAGATTGTTGAAGTTGACGCTTCAGTCGATGCATAGGGAGGATAGGGGTCGTAACAGAAACTAAAATTCCGTTCGGCAGAGTGAGCAGACTGCACCTGCGTCAAACTAAAGAAGTAAAAAAATAGTCCAATATTCCAAACCATATGGACAAGCCTAGCCAGTTTAATTCGAGTATTCCATGAAAAACGACAAGAAGTCCTTCGGTCTAGGGGAGGATGGTTATAAAAGTAGAGACCGATATCAGAGAAACTAATTTTTTGAAAAAGCTCGAGCCACTTTGCTAAAAGTTTCCTTTCTGATTTGGATGGCGCCAAAATGGCTCCAAAATCCTGGCATTCCCTTTGCTATGGTCCATCTGCGGGGGGATACATGAAAAACACAATTATTATTCTTATGACGTTCTTTACACTTCAAGCACAAGCGGGTAGCAAGGCCTGGGATGTGATCGGTGCCATCATCGGGGCTGTCGCTGGTTCGGGATCATCCAATAGCAGTTCCAACAGCTCAAGTGGTCGGCCAGGACGGTATGAACCGGCACAAGAGCGATTGCAAGTGACCTGTAGGGCCTCTGATACCGGTTGGGAGGAGCATGGCTCCCATCGGGACTGTCAGTCCTGTCAAGCAAAGCACGGAAAATGTATAGAGACCTGCAAAACAGAATTTTACCGCTGTAAAGCAGAAGGTCGAGACTACAGAGGTTACACAATGTCGGTCGAAGGAACGGGAGCCACGCGGTACAGTGCGGAACGAAATGCGATTTACCGCTGTGATCGAGACAACAGTGACTGTCGTGTTCTTTCCTGCGCATCGGACTCAGAAACTGTTTCTAGTCGTCGCTGTCGGTAATAGATTACAAAAATATTGCTGAAATAGATTTTAAGGACAGAAGGCCCTCTGTGAAGAGAGAGGAACTTCTGTCCTTTTTCATTGGTATTGTGATAGCTTCCGGTATCGCAGACTCTGTCCTTAGGAATGACCCGCAAGACGAGCTGAGAAACTGGCGTTCACATGAAATATGTCCGTGCTCAAAAGGTATCGATATTTAGAAAAGCCGCCTTTTCCCTATGGGGCAGTGGGGGAGACCCTTCAGTTTATGGTTTTATTGAGTTGGATTTAACCAACAGGAAATTGTCCAGTTCTCCGTTGCCATTGGTGATTAAAGCATTGTCCGAAGTCATGAAGAACCATAAAGATTTGAATTCCATTTTAAGATTTGGACAGCTCTATCATAGAAAAAATATCGACGTTTCTGTATTGGTAAATATTCCGGACATAAAAAAGCACGATCTTTCTTTCGCTACTTTGCAAAATGTAGACAACATGTCCCTCGATGACATCGAGTCGAAACTAACTGCGGGGGCAAAACTGATTCGAGCAGGAAAAGATCCCCAGCTGGGTTTTGCGCTGCGATTGATCTATAGCTTGCCCTGGTTTATGACGGGTTTATTTTTGAAGGCCTATTCTTTTTTCGCGCATGACCTGAGCATGGATCTGTCATCTTTGCGTTTGCCCGCTCGTCCCTTTGGTTCTGTGATAGTTACCAATGTGGGGTCGCTGGGAATAAAAAAGGCTCTCGTGCCCTTGGTGCCGATGAGTAGGGCGATAGCTTTGTTGTCAGTCGGTGAGGTCGGAAAAGAGGCGCGTGTCATCGATGACTCTATCGTTATTCGCAAAATTTTACACTTAGGTGTGACTTTTGATCATCGCTTTTTTGATGGCTCTCATGCCGCAGGAATGATTGCTGACTTTGAAAAATCTTTTTATTCGTTAGTTCAAAATGAAGTGAAAGAAGGACTCTCGCAGGAAGTTCAAGTCTAAGACTTCCGCAGGAAGTACAAGCCTCTAAGACTTCCGCAGGAAGTGCGCGTATAAGACCTCCTTCGGAGGTCCAAGTCTAAATTAAATCAGACTAATAACCTAAGATATCAACGTAAGTAGTGCCTTTGGCAACTTTCGAAGAAACCTTTGCACGCTGACCTTTGATTAAAACTTTTCCATCGTTGAAGAGCGCCTTAAAAGTCATGCGAGAAACATTTTTTAAGTTCAAACTTTCATTTTGCTCGCGGATGGCTTTCAGCAAAGCATTGTCGAGACGTTTTTCAGATCTCACCAATTCTAGGACAATTCGAAAAGATTTAGCGGGTTGGGGTGGGATGTGGTTTTCCATTTTTAGCAGCTCTCCAGTTTCGGCGGAGTCTGCCATAGGGGGCCGGGAAGGTCCAGCCGAAGTTCAAAAGGCTCACGGGTGTTCCAAATCTTTCATGGATACGGCGCTTTTTAGAGGAATTTTCGAATGAATTTAGGCCTCGGCAGTTCTGACGCCAAATCTTGAGGGGGTTAATACACGATCGTGATTGGATAGCTTCCAGTGTAAGTTCCCACGGCTTGCGTTGGGCGCAGGGGGTTGCGGGTGGCTCCGATAGAGAGTATTTGCTCCCCTTGGGCGCTAAGTGTCCCTGAGGTTTCTGGTAGAGATTTAAAACTATCAACGAGGATCACCTCATCGGCAGAGGCTCCCGCCCCCGTTTTCAAAATCACCTCACCAGGTAAGAGAATTTGAAAATTCATATTTGGTTCGCCTTGAATGCTGAAGGCGCTCGAGTTGTCATCTCCGGGTGCAATGAGGGAAAGACCGTCACCGGGACTTCCCGTTGAAAAGATCAATGACTTCGTTTCTGTGATGCTCAAGCTGCGCACGACAGTCATATAGATTTGCCCAACACCTGTCATGCCGGCAAAGGTCCGTTGTCCAATGCTGGACAAGGCCAAAATTAAAATGAAAAGTCGTCGCGCCAAATTCACTTTAAACCTTCAATTCAGTTGAATGGACGTACTGTCTGAATGAGTTATTAAAGGATTACAGGGGCGTTAAAATTTAGCAATGGAGCCGGTAAAAATACAGTGGACTCTCTTAGGTTGGTTTTAAGAGAGCGAAATTGAGATTCTTCTGAGGCCTAAACATTACGGAATTGAGACAGCTTCGGTGCTGGCCAAAGCCTCGCCATCAGCCCCATTCGGGTCCTTAAAAATCATTCTAATTTTCCCAGACGGCAAAGACGAGATGCTCAGTGGCATGCTGACTGTACGTTTCGGAATATAGGTAGAAATACCGTTGATGGTACTGACTGTTTCAATTTCGCCTTTTGCCGAAGTGGCGGTGATTTCAAGAGTACCGTAGGCAAATCCATTTCCTTCTTTTAGCATTTCAACGCTAAAGCTATATTTGCCATCTTTATCCTTTAAGATTTTAAAACTATTTAAGCTTACTTTAGACGAAGTCGTTCCCTTTTTGATGATGACAGGAATGGCCACGGCCATACGCGCCTTCAGCATCATTTGCGCACCGGAACTCGTAGTCCCAGGTACCATGGTTGTGTCATCGTCAGACATAGACTCAAAGTGCAAGTGACAGCGGTACTCACCTTCGGCGAGGTCCGCAGGCATTCGCGCCATTAAGCGAACGACTTGTTCGACATTAGGCTCAAGCTCGACTTGGCGAGGGGAATAGCGAAAGAGGCTCGAACCGTTGTGCTCTTCTGGTAAAGTTTTTTCGACTAGAGTCATAGAGCCATCCTGACCCATGCGATAGAAAACGGCTGTGATCCGATAGCGTTCTTTTTTGGTTCCCTTATGACGAAGGGAAATTTGTGCGCTTCGATCCTTGTCAGAAAGAACGACACGGAGTGGGAAAACTTGAAGTTCCGCAAACGCAGAATGTGACAAGACGGAGGCTATAAAAAGAACAAGCAATGTTGATAATTTCATAATTTTCCTTACAAAACGGATGCTTTAAAATTTAAGCATAGAGAACTTCAATAGACAACAGTCACAGTGAAATTTCCGGAATAAGAACCCGCTAATTGACTGGGTTTCAGTGCCGCTCGCGTGGCTCCGATATATATAAACTGCTCTCCGGAGCCGTTGAGTAGTCCGTTGTTTTGTGGATAAGAACTGAAATTTGAAATATCGATGGAATCCCGATTGTTGCCACTTTTATAGTCTATTGCAGCAGTGATGGGGAGGGTTATCGTAAAGGAGGTGTTGGCGTCGCCGATAATTTGAAAGCTCGCGTTAGTGGCATTTTCTGTTGTGCCAGGTGGGATATTTTTTGCAGGGTCCCCAGGAACTCCGGTTCCAAAATTAAGATCTGAGACGGACGAAATTCTAATCTTCGCAGACCAAGAAAAATGAAAACTAAAAAGTATAAAAAGCAAGACGCCGAGGCGTCCTGCTTTGGAAATTACGATCATGAACCTAGTATACAACAGTCACTGCATAAGTCGCTGTGTATGAACCAGCTACTTGCGCTGCGCCAAGTGCTGCGCGAGTCGCGCCTACAAACAATGATTGAGTACCACCCGCACCAGTCATGCCTGTGCCAGATGGAAATGATGCGAAAGAGTTCACTGCGATTGTTTCATTGGCGCCACCGCCACCAGTTGTCATAACAACAGTCGCATCAGCTGGAAGTGTGATCGTGTAAGCAGTACTTGGTTGACCCGTTACCGTAAAGCTTCCGTTTTCTGCGTTCTCTGCAGCGCCGGGAGCGACGACTTTAAGGGCATCGCCTTGAGCCGCAGATCCGAAATCCAAATCAGATACGTTTGCAATTGATAGTGCGGCCGTAACTACTTGCGTAGCCGTACCATTCGCACTTGCTGCAAGAGCATAGTTTGTTGAAAGGGAAGCTGCTGCGAGTACCGCTGTTGCAAAATAAATTGTTTTTTTCATGTTGTCTCCTTGTTGGTTGTTAAAAAGTCAGTGCTTTTTCGGTTAACTCCACGAAAGCTTAACTGCCGATTAGCAGTATCAGCATAAGTTTCATGTGAATTGCCAGTTTGTTGCCGACTATTAACGCTGCGTCGATCTTTTGTTAGATGCCCTAAAGTCGAAGGTGGACTCGACTAAACCGGTCTTTGTGACATGAACAGGATAGGTGATTTGTATGAATTCCAAATCTTTGAGCTCCGGCTGCGTGAAATCTAAAGTGAGAATGTAGTCGCCTGGCAAAATTCCCTCTATAAAATAAAATCCATCCGATTCCGTTTTAGCGAAGGCCACGATGGTTCCATCCATGTCTTTAAGTTGCACGGTGATATTGCGCAATCCTCGCAAACCATTTGTTTTCTCCACCTGCACCATGCCGTCAACTTCACTTTGCATAGTGATCGGAAATTCGAGTTTACAGACTTGTCCAGGACGAGGAATCAATCTGAAACCTTTTTTTGATGGACGATAAAATGGATCTGGTAAACTTTTAAGTGCCAAACTGATATCGGTATCTTGATGAACGGGGAGCCCCAGAATTATGGCCTCGCCATTTTCATCGGTTTCGCTGTTGACGTCATTTTGATTCACCCGCAGAGAGACGCCTTTGAGCGGAGTATCCCCCTCACCAAAGAGTCCATTGTAGTCGTTGTCTAAGAACACTCGAGCAGAGGCGGCTCCATAAGATGTTTGGGACCGGGGCGACCATTTGAAGTCATTTCGGCGCGGATTGTGAGTGCCGCTATAGGAAATTATTCCGATGGCGCGATAGTTACCCTGGGTATCCGAAGTGAGTTCGGCACTCAGGGTGGCATGTTGGAAGAGTCTATTGAAAGTTCCGCTGTACCTTGTAAGATGTAGATTGAAATCATGCATGATTTCTAATTCATAAGAATACTTGTCCGAGACTCTGTATTCCAGCGACGGTGTAAATGTGTTGAGGTGGGACTCGTACTCACTGAGTGTCCTGAGTTCATAGCGTTCGAGTGGAAATATTGTCAAAAGTTGACCCATTATTCTGTCTTCATCTTGAGAGTACTGACTTAAGCTATTGAACCAATAGGTATTCCTAATTTGCCAGGAGGTGCGCTGATTAATTTGATCGGTTTGAGTGCCATCATCATAGGTATTCTGAAGTAACTCTGCATCCAAACGAACGGGTAAGAATGAGTAGAGACTGAGGTTGCCGTTCACTTTATTGATCTGCGTAAGATAACGATTGTCGCTGGGATTATACAACGGACTTTGAAAGTGATCGAGACTAGCATGAGAGGCTCCAAAGACAAAGATATCAAAAGGTGCCTGCACAGTGGCTTCGACGGCACTGCCGGAATCGCTGTTGCCAGCAAAATTCAAGGTGCCGAAAAAGCGTGAAAAGCTACCACTCAAGTCAATGAGGCCATAATTTTTTTCCGTTGAAGTTTTGGGATCACTTTTTTGAAAAAAACTGACTCCGGCATTGAGATTTGAACTGAAG
This sequence comes from Bdellovibrio sp., assembly GCA_037968775.1. Classification (GTDB taxonomy): domain Bacteria; phylum Bdellovibrionota; class Bdellovibrionia; order Bdellovibrionales; family Bdellovibrionaceae; genus Bdellovibrio. The sequence goes on along the minus strand of JBBKWD010000144.1, from coordinate 8,607 downwards.
CCATGTTTGTACTGTGCCACAGACGTCACAGCGTTGGATTTGTCCACCTCCACCCCAGAGCCAAAGCGATAGTAGGATTCCGCAGGCCTCGTCGATTGTTGGCCCACGTTGACGACCTCGATATTTTCTTTGCGCTGTCCTTGCGGTCCATAAAATACGATCCGAAATCGGTTCAGTCCAAAGTAAAGAGTGACCTCTTTGAATTCATACTCACTGGCGGTTGAGGCCTTTCGTCTGCCAATAAGAATATCATTTTGGTAGAGCTCAACCTCCCAGTTGGAAGGCAGGGGACCGCGAAAGTCTCGAGTGCTGTAGCTGGAGGGCTGAGTTAAGGGGAAGTTTGAGATCAAAAGTCCTTGGGCGCGAATGGAGGAGGTAATCAAGGGAAGTGAGGGCAGGGTGAGGTCGAGCATTTCAATACTCCGAGCCTTAAAGGCCCCAAGGAGTCGCGCGTGCGGATCTTTTTTACTGATGCTTAATGACGACTCGGAAATAATATCGTTTTCGCCCCCCATGAAGCCTTTGGTCTCAAATCCTAAGACCTCAATTGTCGCGATCGTATCGTGACGAAAATAGGACTCTTCTTGCAGCAGTGTTTTTTGTTGTCCCAATGTCAGCTGCTGATCGAAGCTACCATCACCCACACTTTTGTTTTCAAGAGGTGTTTCGTCATAATCTGTCGGAGCTTGATTTTCCCGCGATGAAACAGAGTCATATTTATTATCCCGATCGCGACGAAGTTGCTTTGGAAATTTTTGATCTGAGCCGACAATGATCGCTGAAGTAAATGAATTAATCTTAATCTGAATGGAAAACCATTTTTCAAGCAGTTTAGCATGGACATAGATTTCGTCATCAAAGGTGACCACTTGCTTGCAATCGAAGGGGTGAGGTTCTTTTGCAAAGGTGGCTGTACAGCTATTCTTGTCGAGACTGAAAAGGTTGGATTCATCTAGGTAAAATCCGTCAGCCTGTCCTAACATGGGGGAAACGGTGATGGCTATTCCTAGAGCCTCGACCATTGCCGTCAGCGGAATGAACCAATCGGTACCGGCTTGGTAGATGTCGAGACCGTCAGTGGCCAAGGTTCCATCTTCGAAACTAACGGTCATAATAAATTGATTATTTTCATTAAAGCTTATGGGTATAGATTGAGACAGAGCTGCAGCCCCGAATAGAAGTATCGGAATTAAAATAAAAAATAAAATTTGTCGAAACACAAAGGTCAGGATCGATAGCGAGCTTGGTTCCGTCAACAAATGAAGCGAGAATCATGCTCAGCTTCTAAGAATAGAAGCTGTAATACGAACAGATGTATGAAGTGGAAGTCCTATTTATTTCATTCCCGTAATGTTGTCGACAAACTTCATTTTCTTTCAATGCTCCTATGAATTGGCTTAGGTTAGAGGTGCCTGGACAAGTTAAAGCTTGAGCGCTTAAGTTTTGACGGGATTTTACAACATGGGTAGCGAAATCTTAACAAGTACTTTACAACCCCATTTTCGTGAAAGGACGCATTATTAATTATAAATTCACCTCAAAAGTCCTCCCGAGTGGGGCCTGCGGGAGCCCTAGGTATGCACAACTTTTGACAGGGTCGGAAACTGCGCTATGATGATTCTTTTGGAGAAAAGGGATAATTGTGAAACAGATCATATTCGTGCTTTTGAGTCTTTTTATTTTGAGTTCATGTGTTATCAAAGGAAAGACCATTCAAGATGTTCCGACAATTCAATCCAGTCATATTTCTATTCCTGAGCTTCCGGGAATTCCAGGTAAGGCTCTGTCTGTTTCGGCACACGATGCGCGCCAAGAGCCGACTTACAGTAAGCAAGTCCGAGCTGAAACAGAGCGAGCCGTTACGGAGGCATTGTTAAGAGAAGGCTTTGTAGTGACTCCATCAGCAGATAATCAATTGGTCATAACCATTGAGGATCACCAAACTGAAAAGTTTAAGGAAGGTTGCGTAAAACTCAAGGCGACTTTGACGATTCCTAAAAAGGCCAAGGCACACGCGGATTCCAGCTCCTGCTTTGAAAGTAAAAATCCTTTCGGCCCGAAGTTCAGTGCGGATATTACAAAGGCCTACGAAGAGGCCTTAAGTTTAATATTCAAAAATTTAGGTCTTGCCTTGGCACAGGTGCCGAAGAATTAAAAGCCGATATTTAAAAAGGGCGAGATCGCAAAGGGGCCGCTCTTATTGAAGTTCACCAAGCCAATTTGAATGCCATGTAGATCATCGGTGATATTCACCAATCCCAATTGTAATCCATAAACCGCTTTGGCTTTGTTATATAGGCCCACTTGGACACCATAGATATCCGTAAAGGGACTGATGTTGGCAAGAAGTGCTAATTGAAGACCTGAAACCGAAGAAGCTGCAGAGTTGTAGTTCACTCCCAAGGTTCCTTGCAGTCCAATCACTGTTGTTTTGTTGGTGTTCACGTTGGCCAGACCGGCAAACTGAAGACCGGTTATCAGCGTTGTGCCACGAGTGTTGTTGAAGATTCCAGAAACTGCAAGGCCCGTGAAGTTTTGTTCTGTGATATTTCCAAGTAAACCAAGGTCAATACCGTAGAGGCTGCGATGTTTTCCCCAAAGTACGCTGGCGCGAACACCTGTTACGCTAAAGTCGTTTGGCGGAAATTGCACCGGAGGCGCCAGCGATATCGAAAGGGGCGAAATCGCTGCCTTGGCTAAGGAGAATGGAAGAAAGGCCACGACGAGAATTAGAATTTTGAAATATTTTGTCATGTCCTCATCTTAGGGTGCTTTTGTTGAAAATCAAATCGGACCCAAGACAATGGTCGGCAAAACCAACTTTTTGGAGATTAATGGGGGCGGCTTCGGCTTCGGCAAGTGTCTCAAAATGCGAAACCCATTGCCGGCGGGCTGTTTAGCTCTCGCATTGCCAAATATCAATGCGAATTATCGGATATCACTCAGTAATATTAAGTTTTTGTTTAAGGTTCGGCAGATAGTTTCCGATGGGGAGGATGGGGGATCGTGAGTGAAACTTCAATACTTATTTTGCATTGCCAGCTTTTTGTTTCCGGTTTCGCAGGTTTCGAGCCGAGCGAACGAAGAGCTGTGCGTGAGTAATTTCTCGGAACTTTCAAAAAATGCAGACCAACTTCCAAAAGTCATGAGTCAGTTGCCGATCAATCTCTGGTTAGACACTAGCCTGGCAACAGCGGCCATTAAGATTTCAAATATCGGGGATAAACTGAAGTTGGAGTCAGTCGTTAAACAGATGTTTTCTTCTCCGGACATAGAGTCAGCCTATATTAAGTTGGCCTGTTTTAAAGGAAATGACGTCGTGGTCACTTTTTCAAACAACTCGTCTTATAAGCTAAAAGTGTTAAGTGATTCAAATGTTGAGATTAGAGGTCAAAGTTTTTTAAAAAAGAGCAGCACTGAATTAGTTGGATTGGTGGCAAAGAAATTGGCTCCAAAAATGGAGACTGGCACTGTTCCCAGCACCCTGCAGGAGAGTGTTCGATGATTCTCAAATCTATTCTAATTATTTTATGTATTACCTTTTTGGGAATTACGCTTTGGGCAGAACCCAAATCAAAAGAGGCCGTGGAGTTTGTGGAAAACGGCAAGCGTCCGCTTTCGGATTCTTTGAAGTCAGCAGCTTACATTGGCAGCTACCGTCGCCTTGATGAGCCTCAGCAAGATTTAAAGATTGTGGATCTCTATGAATTTAAGTCGATCTCGGCCACGAAAATGACACGAAGTCTTTGTGACCAACTTTTGGGACGAATATTTGGTCGGCCCGAAGACAGTGGTTTGACCTTAAAGTCTCTCGCGCTGAAAACGACACCCAGAGGCCTTATTTGCGAAGTGCAATTGAATGACGATGCAGATATTCATGCCAAGATTCCGGAGCGACGAATTGTCATAGGTTTTGTGAATTTGAAAGCTCACGCGATTGTATTTAGACTGTTGCAGAAGTCAGATGCAAACAGTCAGGAAAATATTTTGAAGTTCTGGAGGAGCTTAAGATAACTTTATATTTCATTTTATCAGACTAGACCTCTTAGGACCCAAGTCTCAAAATTACCATCAATTGCTCGGTTTGAGCCCGTTTTGAAGCTAGACATACAGAGAGTGTTATCTACCTAGGTCCTGCTTGGGACAGAGGCTCCTTGCTACATTGCATATAATTTCTCAGAATGATCCAGTGGGATTAGAAATAACAAAGCTCAAAAATATTAAGATGTTGGTGCTCGACGTCGACGGAGTTTTAACAGACACAAGAATGTGGTTTGACGGGGCCGAATGGCGCCGATTTTTTTCTGTGCGTGACGGTGTCGGAATAAAACGTCTTATCGAGTCAGGATACAAGCTCGCCATCATCACCGGGAGTAAAGCAGAAGACATCCGGGTGCGCGCGAAATCACTGGGCATCCACTACTTTTTCGAAGGTGCATTGGATAAAGAACCTGCATTTGCCCAATTGCAAAAAGATTCAGGAATACAAACAAGTGAAATGGCCTATGTCGGAGACGATATTTTTGACATTCCCTTGCTGCAAGCCGTGGCCTTTGGCGCCACTGTTCCTGAGGCCGTCGACGAAGTTTTAGAAATTGCTGATTATGTGACCCGGCGACCTGGTGGTTGCGGGGCTGTTCGAGAAGTGTGTGATTACATATATAAATACGGGGCATTTGCTTCGGGTGGGTAGTGTATGGTGAAGAACGGGTTTATTGCTATTGTTGTGATGCTTGCAGCATTTGTTCTGCACTCAGTTGCTTTCGCGGCTGAAGTTGTTGATTTGCCAACGGAAGAGTTGGCAAAAGAATCTGTTTTACCAATTTTCGATAAATCACAGAGTGTGAAAAATCGTACAGTCACGACTGCGGGGCGATTCGATGTGAATTTTGTCTACGGTATGGCATTAACCGAGCCAGTTGCCAACGTCAGCAAAATTGGCTTTTCTGCCTATTATAATAAAGATGAAACCAATGCGTTTGGGCTGTTGTATTCAAACAATATTGCGGGACTGTCGCCGTACGCGACACAGCTTGAGAGTCAGTTTCCAGGACAGGTAGAAAAATTTAGCAAGGCGCCGATGCCTCAAAATACCTTGTTGTTCGATTATAACGTAAAAGCCTTTTACGGAAAAATGAGTTTATCTAAGTCTGCCGTGATCAACACTATGTTGTTAGGCTCACTGAGTTTAGGAATGATTCAGTTTTCAAACAAATCTTACCCAGCTCTAGCTGTTGGTTTTGGTCAAAAATTTTACTTCACTCCTCAATGGGCACTTCGCTTTGACCTTCGACTTTATGCGAACGAGGCGCCGGTTCCATTTGTGAAGCCAGGTACGACAACCTATGAAGATCGACTTACTTTTACGACAAACCTTGATTTTGGTTTGAACTACTTGTTTTAAGGGGCGAATGAATGAATAGAATCAAGTGGATCTCCCTGGCAACTTTGATGGTACTCGCGGCATCGCATCAGGCGCAGGCGCAGGATGCTGATGCGGATGATTTAAATGTTATTGAAATGGAGTTAGAGAAATCAGTCCCTCAGCCAGAAGCTCCGGCACCGACAATTTATCAAGATGCCAGCGAGCGTGACAATGCGATCTCAGACTTTTCAGGTTTAGGATCTTTAGCCCCTTTTAAAGAAGTCTCGGTCATTCAAAAAAAGTTTTTACCGAAAACGGAGCGCTTTCAACTTTTCGGTGGTCTTACGATGGTGACCAATGACCCTTTTTTCCTGACAGTCGGCTTGGCAGGCAAGGCGAGCTATTTTTTAAATGAATCTTGGGGAGTGGAGTTTAACTATTTCGGCTTAACCACGAGTGAGCGTCAATCAACTAAAGAGATTAGAGATCTTGGAGTCGCGACTGAAAATCTCGTTTATCCCAAGTCTTATTATGGACTGGATGCGATGTGGATCCCGATTTATGGAAAAATTTCTTGGATCAATCAGCGAATCATTCCCTTTGATCTCTATTTCTCGGGTGGTTACGGGCAGACTCAAACTCAGTCCGGAGAAAACGCGGGAACAATTCACTTAGCTACGGGGCAAATCTTTGCTCTGACAAAAGCAACAGCCGTTCGTTGGGACTTTAGCTGGAATATTTTTAGTGCGACTGATATCGAAGGAAATACAAGCTCCTTCAATAACCTTTTCCTCACAGTTGGTATGAGCTGGTTCTTCCCGGAGGCAACCTACAGATGAAAAAAACACTTCTTACACTGCTAATTGCGAGTTTGTTGCTGCCTGCCATCGGGGATGCCCAACGTAAAGGAACGAGCCAGGCGCAACAAAAATCGCGCAAGGCGGCACCAGCAAAAAGAACTCGGTCCACGCCGACAAACTCCTATCGTCAGCAGCTTCAAAAAGCACTTCGTTTGGCGCAAGCGGGTCAAACAGATGCGGCAGCTAATGCGCTTTTCACTCTGAGTCGTCGACCTGAGTTATCGTCGGAACGACCGCAAATTAAGTATGTTCTTGGAACAATGTTGATGGAGCTGAAGCTTTATCAAACGGCAGCCTTCCAGTTTGTGGATGTTATTCGTATGAAAAATCCAAAGTACTCAAAACTTGCAATCGAAAGACTTTCGATTGTGGCCGATTCCTTGGGTGATGATACGATTATGAACTATGCGATCTCGCGAGTGAATTTGTCAGATTTTCCTCCGAAGTTAAGAGAAATGATCTACTTCCGACTCGGAGAGATCACCCTTCGCCACCGGGACTATTCGAAAGCTTCTGACCTGTTTTCTAAGGTGGGATCGAATAGCAGTTATTTCTATCAAGCCCAATACAGCAAAGGCTTGGCAGAGCTTGAGGCTAATCAGCCGACTTTGGCTATTACGACCTTTCAAACAATGTTAGACGGTCGTTCACAGGCGCCGGTGACAGATACGAATAAGGTGTCAGCGCAAATGGGCCTGGCTCGTTCTCTTTATCAGAAGAAAGACTGGGAAGGCGCAATAGAAGCTTACTCTCAGATTCCTCGCGACACCCGCCAATGGCATGATGCGATCTTTGAGCAATCATGGGCGATGTTGCGCGCAGCTCGTTTCCGTTCGGCTTTGAGTAATTTCCAAAGCATGCACTCGGCCTACTATGAAGATTTCTATATGCCAGAGAGTCTTTTGTTACGCGCCATCGTGTATCTCTATATCTGTAAATACGACGAGATGGAAAAAGTTCTAAGTTTGTTTGAAAAAACTTACGGGCCGGTTCGTTCCAACATCACATCTTTTATGAAGTCGACCTCGGACTCGGGTCTTTACTTTGCTGAGCTGGACAAAGCCAACTCAATGAAGAAAAGCGATAAGGTCGCAAATCTTCGTTTGCCCTATATAGTTCTTAGAAGTGTTCTTGAGCAGGGAAATGTGCGACGATCCATGACTTATCTCGAAAAATTAAATAGAGAAAAGGAGCGGGTTGAAGCCAATGCTTCATTCCGTGCTTCGGCATTGGGTCAGTACTCGCTTAAGATTATCAACAACCGTTCAAAGAATACTCGATATGCAATAGGCGACATGGCCAAAGCGCACCTAATGAATATGCGTTTGGAGCTTCGCGATCTTTATGAACAAGCCGGGTTTATTCGCTATGAAATGATCAACGGTCGTAAAGAAGGAATTAAAAAGAAGATCGCTGGTAAAGATCTGGGTGAAGAGCAGATTAATGATAACGTCGATCGCCAGTTCTATATCCAAAACGGATTTGAGTACTATCCGTTCCAAGGTGAGTACTGGTTAGATGAAATCGGAAATTATCATTATCTTGGAAAACAGAGTTGTGAGTAACCTATGAGTAAACATTGGAACCGCCCTTACCTTTCTGGAGTTCTTTGCTTGGCCCTTGTTGGCACCTGTTTAACAGGCGAGGCTCGCACTAAGAAAACGTCAGCGAAGTCGTCGTCATCATCTTCCTCGAAGAAGAAGACTGTCGGCGAATTGCTATCGCAAGCCAACGATGTCAGTCGCGGCAGTAGTATGCAGTTGTCGAAATCGAGTATCTCCATTCCCAATTCAAACTTGGGATTTAAACGGGAAGTTCCAAATTATGATCTTGCAGCCGTAAAGCCGCCACCATCTTCGGCCATCATGCAACGCCCTGATTCAACCAAAGAGCAGCGGGAATATGAAAAAGTACTCGATCAACAGATTCGAGAGATGTACAAGCTGACGCAAAAGTTTAAATCCAGTCCAAATCGCGGCGAGCTGTGGTTAAGGCTGGCTGAAGTTTATGTAGAGAAGGCGGGCGTTGTGGATGCTCGTCGCCAAGACGAATATGATGCAAACCTTCGCGCCTTCCAGTCGGGTCAGACTAAAGCGAAGCCAAAGTTAGATATTTCGGAAGCACGGGACTACAACAAGCGTGCCGTACAGCTTTATGAATGGTTCCAGCGTGATTTTCCTCGTGACCCGAAGTTGGCTCAAGCCCTATTTTTCTTGGGTTACAACTATTTCGAGTTGGGCGAGGTTAAAAAAGGCGCTCAGTACTACAGTCAGCTAACAAAAGAGTTTCCAAACTCTCAGTTTGTCGGAGAGGCTCACTTTGCCTTGGGAGAGTACTATTTTGAGAATGAAAAATGGGCGGATGCCTATAAAGACTATTCTT
>JBBKWD010000143.1:0-8289 GCA_037968775.1 Bdellovibrio sp. | reverse complement strand
GCCTGGTCGGAGCTAAAAGCTCAGCATATTCAAAAAAATCAGCTTTCGATGATGGTGGGGTTGGCTCTAAATGGATTTATCTCGGTTTTTCGTGATCCTCATACTTACCTGATGCCCGTCGAACATTTTCGAGAGGTTATTTCAAAGACCGATAATCATTCGAGTTCATTGGGTTTGGTCTTAGGTCGCCTGAACGGACACTATGTCGTCCGAAAAGTTGTTGAGGGCAGTCCTTCGGAAAAGTCAGGTTTAAAAAAAGGTGACTTACTTGTTTCTATTGAACGCCAAAAACTCAGTGGTCTTTTGCAGGCCCGGGTCTCTGAATTACTAAAAGGGGAGCTGGGCTCAACCACTCATCTTTTGATTTCGCGTCAAGGAAAACGCATTCAAATTTCTTTGAAGCGCACGGAAAGCACAGTGATGACCGTCTCAGGTAGAATTTTAGACGGTATTAAGCCGGTGGGAGTTTTAACACTCAATAAGTTTGCCAAAGGCGCTTGCGAAAAGGCCAAGCTTGCTATTGAGCGAATGAAAAAATCAGATATTCGGGGATTGTTGTTGGATCTTCGCGATAACCCGGGCGGTCAGATGGAAGAAGCGGCCTGTGTGGCCAGTCTTTTTGTCGGTCCCGACCAAAAAGTTTTCGAACTGAGATATTTGGATCCCGCTAAAAAAGCAGAAGCATATTATGGCGGAGAAGCCAGTGTCTTTGATGGGCCCATAGCGGTTTTGGTTAACGGTTCTTCTGCGAGTGCCGCCGAAATTGTTGCTGGAGCTTTACAAGATTTGAACCGCGCCGTCTTGGTGGGCGAAACAACCTTTGGTAAGGGTTCGTTCCAAGAAGGCGAATTTTGGACCCAGAATAAGAAAATCGCCCTTTTTGAAACTAAAGGATTCTATTACTTACCAAGCGGGATGTCGCCCCAGTTGCGGGGTTTGACTCCAGATGTACCCGTACATTTTGATCACATCCAGGTGGGACGAGAGGCAGATCAGTTTCTTAATCCGCTAAAGGCTCCAGAGGCAGTAGCGAAAAAGATCACCCCTCGTCTTGTCGCGAACGATTGTTTGCGTGTTGAGGACGGCTCTGTAGAAATTGACCAAGAAATTAAGACGGCGCGAGAAATTTTATTTTGTGCAAAAACAGTGGCAGGAACAAACCAATGATTCAAGTCGAGCAATTCAAGAGCAAGTTTATCCAAGCTAAAAAGAAATCCGACTATTTGATGATCGTTCTGCATGGTCGCGGCGATAGCATCCGACCATTTTCTGCCTTTAACGACGAGCTCAATATTCCAGAGATGAATTATCTTTTGTTGAATGCGCCCCGTAAGTTTATGGATGGTTATACTTGGTATGGAGAACCGCCGTATCAAAAAGGTGGCGTCTTGAAGATTCGTGAAAAGCTTTTTGATGTTTTGAACTCTTTGGAGCTTCAGGGTTGGAAGAGCGAAAATATTTTTCTCTTTGGTTTTTCCCAAGGGTGTCTGATAAGTGCTGACATTGGGATGAACTATCCTAAAAAGCTCGCCGGAGTGGTGGGTATAAGTGGCTATTTTAACTTTTATCCAAGATGGAAAAGTTCTATTTCTAGTCAGGCTAAAAAAACACCATGGCTTTTCACGCATGGGCATCAGGATGATGTCCTCCCCTTGGCTGAAACGAAGTACGGCGTGGATAAGCTTAAGGGGGCCGGATTAAAGGTTAATTGGGTCGAAATGAACAAAGATCATTCTCTTAAAGAGGAAGAGTATCCGATCATTCGGCGCTGGGTGCGCGATCAACTACAGGATTTGAAACGAAACTAGGATTTCTTTTTCAGTCCATTTCGATCGCGAATCAAAAGAAGTGGCGCTTAAATGCTTTCTTTATTCTCTTCTACTAAGCTAATCAGCTTGGCATATAGATCCATTTTTACCGTCGGGGTTTGTGCTAAATGACGATAAAACCGACTGACAGAAACCTCTGGCATGCCATTGTGTTCAAAGACCAGGCGATCAATAATTTTTTGAATTTGCGCCAACGACAAGCCCTTTTTCTTTTCTGAAATAATTTGGTCAACCATTTCGATAAGGGCATTTCCGGTGATACGTTTGTCTGAATTTAGTTTGTGAGAGCGGTTACAAACTCCCAACAAAATACTTTCGGGCTTTGATTTTCCGGCGGCGGCCGTGAATAATTCTTTATAAGTTTGCTGAAATGCTTCAATATGACGGCGTTGTTTTTCGCCCATGCGAGCATCGCGGGATTTTGCATAACCTGATAAAATCGTCTTAAAGAACTGATTTTCAGCCATAAAGCGCTTTTCAAAGGGCAGGGGGCTATCAAGTAAGTACTGGGTGTACTTATTCAGAATTTCTCGTATATTGTAAAGGGCCGCGTGATTCACGCCATCAGCTACCTTTTCTGAGGTGCCACTGATTTTAGCTCGTTCAAAGAACGAATATTCTTTGTCGAACTTTTCGAACAGACCTTTTTGCGCAAATATATGCTCACGTTGGGATTCATTAAAACCCACGCGATAAAGAATTCTTTGGGCCCTGAAAACGTCAAAGTCAGTATTAAATTTTTGCACAGCTGGGTGGTCGGAAAAATCTTTTAAGGGCTTTTTAGTTTTGCTTTTTAGGTAGTCCACAACTTGGGCAAACACCTGGACGATCAAACGAGCTTTCTGCTTTTGTTCATTCAGATTTGTCGAGAATCTTTCGACATCGTCATAGCGATATTTATCGTGGCGCAAGCCGAATTGGCGAACGCTGCCATAATCGATAATCCCACCATCTGCCAACACATTGTCGCCGTCCCAGTCTAACCAGGCAAAGATATAGTCCGTGTCTAAAAGAGCTGTGAATTTGGCAAAGGACTCGGATACGCAGCTGAGCATTTCGTCATATTTGCCGCTGCCGCGAGAATTGATGACCCATTCCTTGTTACTCACCTGGCGTTCGATGAGATAATCTGTGGCAGCTTTTAGTTCCACATAGCGTTCTTGTTTCAGATAGAGAAACAAATGCGCTGGACGAATTAAGTTCTGGGCGGCGCGAACACCGATACCATAGCCTTTGCCAAGATCAATGATGCTGAGTACGCGCTCTGTGCGAATGCCTTGCAAATGCATGACTTCTGCTAAAATGGCGGCCCCTAAGAGTTCGTCAATTTCAGCCAGTCCGCAGCCATAGCCAAATTCAGTACCGCCAGTTTTTAAAGGCCGTTGGGCCTCCACCGACCCCGGTGATAGGCGGGTGACGCCAGTCCCGCGACTGGAAACATCCCAAGTTGTTCCGCGATGGTGCACGACGCCATTCCAAATACCACGGCCGTCACCAGAAGTTTTTCCCTGTTTGTTTGCGTGTTGCAATTGCAGATAGCGAGTGGCCATGTACTTGTGAGGACGAATGGTTGTGGGATCAATGCGGCGATTATTAAGTTCATCGTATTCATTGATAATTTGCAGAGAGAAATTCTTAATTAATTTTGCATGAAGATCTGGAGTCATTTCGTGGGGATGATCTGCTGGAATCAATCCCATTTCTTTTGCGAGTAAGAAATTGAAGTAGGCGACTTTTCCGACATTGAGTTCCCGAACTTGATAACCAATGAACCCATCTTTTACGGCTTCCATCCAGGGGTGGCGTCCATCGATTGAGTCGAAGGATGAGTACTCGTCACTCACATCCTGAGATTTTCTTGCGTTGCTCAATTTCATCGTCATAGGCCTTCTACGCTCCTTGTAGAAAAATGAGACAACTTCTTATCGGGCAGAACTAGCCTGCACTTTAATATTAAGCCCTAAAAATTGCTCGGCGCATAGCCTAGACTGGACGAAAGCTAACAGGAGCGAAGCCACCATAGGGCGTTTGAAGGTTTGTGACCTGGCCTTGATAGAGGCGTGCAAGCATCATTTGCAGGCGACCTTGATAGGCATAGCAGCGTAAATCGTACTTAAATTTTTGCGGTCCTTCGGGAGTTAAATGCTCGCCTTCCGGTGCTAGCACGTATTCTTGCGCCAAGGTCTCATTCAACGGCAAGGCCTCAAAGGTTTTGCGGCTGACAGTGGAGCCTCGATAGGATTGCTTGGATCCAAAGGCATTCATCGGCTTAAAAAAGTATTTTTTTCTTTGGCTCCAGATCGCGTCTTTGTTTTCCGGACTAAGGTCAATGGCCCGTGGGATGTGCTTTCGCAGGGATTCACTCGCGGCGCCGGAAAGTCCGAGGCCTTCAAAGAAATTCGCTTGGCTCCATTCCACCATGCGATTTTTGTCTGCTAACAAAAGATATTCGTAAGGATTTGGAGAAAAGCAGGCGGCTTTATTCAAAAACTTTTCTTTCAGTGGCAGGCTGAGGGCAGACGAAAGAAAAAAATCAGTATGACGATTGTAAATGAAATCCGGAGAAGATTTTTCGAAAACCTCTCGATAGTCCAAGATTTTTGATTTCCAACCCCATGATTGAAAGAGCTCGTGGTAAAGCAGAAACTCTGCATAAAGACGTTGGCTCTCGGGGGTTTCATCCGTAGTGACAATCTGGAGAGGCTCACTCGGAGTTTTTCCGAATAGATGCATCTCTGTCAGGATTGATTGCCGAATTTCTTCATAGGAAAAATCTGCCACGGGCAGCGGAAGCTGGTGAGTTTTGTACATTTCCACACCGAGCCCTAAAAAAGAAGCGTTGGTGTTGATTTCAATCAGCTTGAGAGTATTGCTTTCGTCCAAATGAAAGTCGTAACTCATCATGATCGACTTATTACCTGGATCTACAAGTCCGTGACTGTCGATTTGACTCTGCAACTGTGCCTTGTAGGCCGGAAGTTCGCGTACAGAAAAAATATTTTGAATGAAATCTTGGGCTTGAGTCAGGGCCTCGGGGGGAAGTTCGACAACAAAGGGACTGAGAAGATTATCCGAAACAAGATTTTCAAGAGGCTTGTTCTGAAGCCCCGGAAAACTTGTTCGCAGTTGTTGGATAAACTTCGTTTTTAAAAGCATCTATTTAAGTGGTGCTAAATGTTGGTCGCCCTTTTTCCAGCCAGCCTGGCAAAGTTCGCCGGATTGGCAGCCCTGCAAAACACGTAGAATCTCAGTGGCCTCGCGTCCAACAGATGTGTTGTGGATGCCGACGTATTGAAGTTTTTGGTCTGGATCAATAATAAAAGTTGCTCGGGTGGCGATGCCGCGATCTTCAATCAGAACGCCATAGTCACGTGACATGCGCTTCGTGAGATCTGCGACGAGAGGATAACCAAGATTGCCCAGATCATCCCGTAACCAGCGTTTGTGAGAATGAACGGAGTCTACGCTGCAGCCCATAACAGTAGCACCTGCGGCATGAAAGTCTTTGAGGTGTTCCCGAAATTGAGTGAGTTCTGTCGGGCAAACGAAGGTAAAATCGAGCGGATAAAAGAAAAGCACGACCCATTTGCCCTTATAATCCTGTAGAGAAATTTCTTTGATTTCGCCGCCGTCAAACACGGCTTGAGAGGTGAAGTGAGGCGCTAATTGATTGATCATAGGCATAGACACTGTCTCCTTGGTTCTGCTATCTATAGTTGCCTTTGATAGTATGGAAACTCAAGGAGAAACTGATGAAAATCATTTCTTGGAATGTGAACGGAATTAGAGCTTGTTACAAAAAAAATCTTCTCGATTTTGTAACATCGGAAAAGCCAGATATTTTTTGTATTCAAGAAACCAAAGCACATATCGATCAAGTCGAATTACCAGCGCGTTTGTTATCGCAAAATCATTCGTATTGGTCTTCGGCAACTCGTAAGGGCTATTCAGGAGTGGCGACCTTTGTGAATCAAAAGCCCCTTAAGGTAGAGCTCGGCATGGGGATCCCAGAGTATGACTCAGAGGGCCGCATCGTGATCACTGATCACGGACATTTTGATCTTTATAATATTTATTTTCCAAATGGTGGCTCTGGCGATATTCGACATAATTTTAAACAGAAATTTTTGAAAGATCTTAACGCACATCTCGCCGAAAAATTGAAATCAGGACGCGAAATTATCGTCGTTGGGGATTACAATGTCGCGCACGAGGCAATGGACGTTTACGACCCGATTCGGCTGTCTAAGGTCAGCGGATTTTTCCCAGAAGAGCGAGCCTGGTTTGATTCATTTCTTGATTTGGGTTTCATAGACACTTTTCGATATTTTAAACCCAAAGAAGTCCAGCGCTACTCTTGGTGGTCTTATCGCGAACTGGCGCGGGCGCAAAATCGAGGATGGAGAATTGACTATATTTGTATTTCAAAAGGTTTAGAAAAACACCTGTCGTCAGCGGATATCTTGGATAAGGTAGAGGGATCTGATCACTGCCCCGTTGTCGTGACGTTAGATTTTTAGGAAAAGGAACTAGATATATATGTTGGCCTTACCACTACCCTTTGTTGTTGCTGAGTTCATTATTTTCTTTATGTTGGTGAAGCAGTGGGGCTTTCTAAACACCCTCGGAATATATTTGCTGCCGTGCCTATTGGGGGCTTTGATTGTGCTCACGGTGGGGCGAGTGGCCTTGTTAACTCTGCAGGCGACTGTTACCAGGGGAAAACTGCCAACGAACCAGCTCTTGCATTCGGGCGCCATTTTTATTGCAGGTTTGTTGTTTTTGGTGCCATCGGTATTTACGAGAGTATTTGGATTGATTTTGTTTTTACCCGGCTTGCGCCATATTGTGCTTTGGCGTTTTAAACTGAATATGGCAAAAAAGATGGCCTCTGGAGGGGCTCGGGTTTTCAACTTTGGAAATTCAGGGTTTGGTGCTAGTTCGGGTTTTGGTTTTGGAAAATTTAGTGGTGCCCCCTTTGAGCCCGATTTTCAGCAAAAGCCGGGAATGGGTGAAAGAGATGTTACGGGATCTAATTATCAGATTGATGTGACGCCTATTGAAGTGATTCACGAGGTGAAGAAGGGGGAGGAGTGAGTCGTTGCTTTTTTTGCAGCTGCTCTCGGCTCTTAATTTATTGGGCCATCCGTGCGCTTCAGAGCAAAGTATTTTCTTTGTCCGGGAGTTGAGCCCTACCCTAGAGTCCTGAGAGTACTCTCTCGGGACTGCCGTTTGAGCCAATAAATTTTTAGAAAAAATGAATTCACACGAAAACGGAGTAGCAAAGAGTGGTCGCTCAAAGCTCGCAACGACTACTTATCATTCGCCGTCACAGTATGAGCTTTTTGAGCAGAAACAATCGGGCCAAAATATTTTCTAAACATACTTTGTCCCAAGTGAGCCGACTTGACCGTCCAAAACTTTTTATTCACGGTCATGGCAGCCACCGCAATTTTACGATCTTCATCTAAGGCGTAGCCCACAAACCAATCCACGCGTCCTCGAGGATTGTCGCCAGTGAGGTGGCCAGTTTTTCCACCCATTTCAATTTCACGGAATTTACGATCTTTTGTAATCGGTCTGAAAGAGCGTCGTGAAGTTCCTGAAATCACCGTTTGCCCCATTAGCTCGCGAATCTTTTCAGCTGAACCTTTTGTCATCACAGCGCCATTGTTCAGCGTAGAACCTTGGTAAACAGAGGTGCCGGCATCATCTTTAAGAGATCGAACGAGGTAGGGCACTACGATTTGTCCATCGTTAGCAACAGAGGCGGCAATCATAGCTCCTTGTACGGGGCTCATGCGATTGGTTTTGTTAAATCCAGAGGCTGCTTCAGCCATCGCGAATCCTTTTCCTGGTGGGATGTAAGCCACAGCCATGTCCACGGGAAAGTCTGTCGGAATTTCTTGGTTAAACATAAAACGGGTGGCGTAGTCATGAAGATCTTCAGGATCTAGGTTTTCAATGCTCAAACGGCCAAAGGCAGTGTTGATAGAGCGCGCGAAGGCATCTCTAAGAGTGATAACATTGGTCCATCGTGTGACTTTTTCTGACAAGACGTTCTTTTTATAGAGTGTGTAAGCGCCACCATTATAGTGAATCTTATGTCCTGGCAAGATGCCGGCTTTGTCGACCGCGGCTGTTGCCGTGACAACTTTGAAGATGGAAGCTGCTGGAAAGCCCGCTTGCAAATTGAGATTCGGTCCGGCCGGATCATCACGTTGAAAACTCGACATGACAAGAATTTCGCCGGTCATGGCATCCATGACGACGATCGCGCCGTAGTCAGGCTTGTAAGACTTTAACAAACGATCTGCTTCAGCTTGGAGCTTAAGGTCGATTGTGTAAGTGGTAGAGAGGCTCTTCTTTTCCTCATCGTCCAACGAAATGGACAGCTTTTCAGGAAGTTCGTTGCTCCGAATCTTCTCTGCAAGTGCTTTTGAGATAAGAGTTCGATGAT
>JBBKWD010000142.1:0-4222 GCA_037968775.1 Bdellovibrio sp. | reverse complement strand
CTTTAAGATTTCGATATGCGAAATTTGGCGCAGCTTGGTCGCCAGCCCCACAAAATTTAAAGCACGGATGGTCCATTTTGTTGGATCCCAGTGGTACCAGTTGATGCCATTGCGATAGTCGATTTGAAACTTATGATGGAAGTTATGGTAACCTTCACCGTGAGTCAGAACAGCCACAAACCAAGAGTCTCGCGCCGAGATCTCTTTAGAGTAAGTTTGTTTCCCGAGTGTATGGCAAAGTGAATTCACAAAGAAGGTGCTTTGTTGGGTAAGGAATATACGCAAGCCGCCACCGATGACTAGGCCCCCAAACGCTGAACCCAGCATCCAACCAATAAGAGTCGGCACAAGGAAGCCCATAACAATCGAAATTGCTAGGTAGTGATCGTGCTGGAACTTAACCATCCAGTCTTTTTCAAGATCAGGGGCATGGATTTTTTGATCGACAGAGTCTTTATAGAACAACCAGCCCATATGGGCGTACCAAAAGCCCTCATTGATATTGTAAGGATCTTTTTCGCTGTCGATATGTGAATGATGACGGCGGTGATCCGAGGACCACTTAAGTGCCGAGCCTTGAAAGCCCGAGGCGCCAATCAGCAAAAACAAAGCCTTTGCTAAAGGATGAGCATCATAACTTTTATGCGAAAATAGGCGGTGATATCCAGCGGTCACGCTCAAATTCGTTGCGGCGGCAAAAACTAAGGTGAAAAGAGCAATGCCCCCTTGGAAACCATAAAAATAGAAATAAATCGGCGCTAAGATCAAAGTCACCAGCGGATTGATGATTAAGAACAGAGCGACTGGCCATTCAATGCGTTTTTTTGTCATCACAGCACCTCTCTCTCTTTTTTTCAAAGCTTAGCAGAGCTCCCACGCTTACGAAACAAAAATGGATTTCCGCAGCGGGAGCCTATTTAATCGGGCTCATATTGAGAGCTCGCGTTGAGGCTTTTGACAGAGTGGCGAGCAATCAGATGGCAAAAGTAGGCACCCAATAGCCCCTTGTTTTGATTTCCCCTGTAAAATAAGACCTTTGTCGCATGCTTTTTAGAGAGGAGTTTGCTAGCGTTAAAGAATGCTAATTGATGTTGTTCGACCCGAAAGCTGGGAAGAGTTAAATGACGAAGTCCGCCATATTCTTAACTTGGGGCCAAAACTCAAGACTCGAGTTTTTAAAGGACTTGGTCAGGCCGTTTTTGAAATTGCCCAGGGCACGGCGCAATTTATGGCGCATAAAAAATCAATTGGAGTCTTGCACGGTCAAACACCAGTTTTTGAAAGTTTACTTCCTTACTACTATAAAGAAACCTACGACGTTCAGGCTCTTGAGCACACCGAACTAAAAGACATTAAAGCGTGGGTGGAAGGTTTAAACAAAGATACGAGCTTTGTTTTATACTCCGAAGATCATCCGGTGACCGGTGAGCTTTATTCTTTCGTTGAAGAGCTCGACAAACTACTTAACGAAAAAAGAATCTGCTCGTTTCGTGTTTCTCATGCGCACCATTTTTTTCACTCTGAAGACATCAGGCCTTATACTGCTCGTATTTGCTCCTTTAGCGGAGAGCTCGCGGTCGCGATTTTAGGTGAACGCTTTCGTTCGCCCGCACTGATGGCGCCGAATCTCAACTGGGACAAAGAGTTTTATCTGACGGAATTCGCTGACAGCAAAAAAGATCGTCACCAAGAACATCTGCAAGTTGAAAAGTACGAAGCAGAGGTTGCGCCCGCTGTTCAGGTGTATTTCAAGGCGGGGCAAACTCGGCTATTTGATCGCGCGGTCTTAGTTTTTCAGGATGCCAGTGCCGAAGCCATCGCTCAGTCCTTGCAAAAAAAACTGGGTTGGACAGATGAGGAAACCTGGCAAAAACTTGCCACAACAAATATGTGTCACTGGTCGGGAATCAAAATGTTCAAGCATTGGTGGCTCCCGCAACCATCTGATACGACTCTGCGCGGATTGCTAGTTGTAAGAGCGGACGCCCTTTCTATAAAAGACTTTGCCAAGCTGACGATCTCTTCGTATGAAGAGATCAAACAGTTGCAAAGTTGGAGTCTGTGAGCCAAGCCAAAGAGCGCTTTATAATCCTCAGAACAATGAAGTACGCGGAATCAGATTTGATCTTGCATGCTCTTTCGGTTAAAGGCGAGCGCCTGTCTTTTTTGGCGCGGGGAGCGTTGAAGAGTAAAAAACGTTTTGGCGGGGGTGTCTTAGAAGCCACGCATTTTGTGGCCTTCACCTATAAGAAAGCGAACTCCGAAGGACAACTTCATACTCTGCAAGAGGCGACCTTAATCAATGACTTTGCGGGCATTCGTACTAACTACGATCGTCTTGAATTGGCTCTGCATGTTTTGGAGTGTGTGAGTAAGGTCAGTCAAGAGGGCGATCAAAACTCCGAGTTTTTATTTAACCTAGTCGGGCATACGTTACGAGCCCTTGAGACCACCCAAGATCATTTGGTTTTGAAGATGCATTTCTATTTGAAATTTCTTTTGCAGCAGGGAGTTGTGGAGGCACAGCCTTGGATGTCGCCATTTCTTCGAACCAATATTTCAGAGAGCAATAGCCTGCTTTCTCAGCGTGTTTTAGTGGACGAAGAATTGCAAAATGTTGAGCTCATGGTGCGGCATTATATAGCCAACGCTTCTGTCTAAGCGAAGGCAAAAAAAAACACAGACCGCAAAGTCTGTGTTTCGATTTCATTCAGTTGAATGAGGGCAAACTATCTTGCGATAAATCGGCAACCTTCAGCAGTTTGAACGCTAGTAGCGCGTGCAGACATAGCGATTTTTTCACCAGTGCGTACACGTGTATCAATGCGGTTTTTTACTGTGAAGTAGTTGTCACCGTGGCCACCAATACGAAGGAATTTGAATTCAACGTATTTCATGTCCAAAGTTGCGTTCGTTTTGTTAGTCAAAGAACAAGTGTAAACGTGTCCACGCTTAGTAAGTTTGCCGTAGTGGCTTTCCAATGCGTGTGCAGAAAATGCAACTGTAGTAACCATAAGTGCTAGTAATGCTTTCATAGAACCTCCGTATTAATTTTGACTCTCAAATAAGCCAAAAGGAAGGTCTCATTACCTCGACCAAGAAGGCAAGTATCAACGCGCTTCTTTTCAATAAAATCATGTAAATTACTCGGAGCGTAAGCCCCTGAGCGGTTCTTATGGCAAGACAATGAGTTCGGATTCAATTAACTCGATTTTTTTCCAAGTGGATGATTGCGCTCCATAGTGCGCGCTAATTGATCAATGCCGAGATGAGTGTACTTTTCAGTTGCTTGCAGACTCTCGTGTCCAAGCATTTCTTGAAGTGTCCGCAGATTCGCGCCACTAGTTAAAAGATGGGTCGCGAAACTATGTCGCAGAGCGTGTGGGTGCAGGGGTTGCAGCAATTCGGCTCTCTTCCCACTTTGACGAATCACTTCATAGGCTGTGCGCGTGTTCAAGGGAGCGTGGCCAAAAACAAACTCGTGAAATCCGGACTCTTTTTTCCACTGCAAGAGCGTTTGAATCACCAATCCGGGCAGAACAATGACTCTTTCTTTTGAGCCCTTTCCTAGGACCCGCAGTGATTTTTGGTTAGCTTGTACTTGATTCCAACGCAAGCTGCAGGCCTCGCTAATACGCAGGCCGCCTCCATATAAGAGCAGAAACAGGGTTTTCTCTCTTAACAGGGGCGGAGTCTCTTTATCAAAGGACTTCAGGACCGAGAGAGTTTCGTCCACACTCAAAAAGTGCGGCAGTTTTCGAGGCACCCGGGGGCAGGTGACCTGCTGAGACAAATCTTTGTCGAGGTAGCTCTCTAGGAAGGCCCAGGAGAAAAGACTCTTTAAAGTCGCGGCTTTTCGGTTCCGGGAGGCTAGGGAAAGTCCCGCCCATCGGTTGAAGGCTTCGCGGACCTGGGACATCAATTCGGCCTCTGTAAAAATTACATCGGGGAACTCCGAGGTTTTATCGACTTTAAAGGCCTGCCGTAAGTCGAGGGTGTAGTGGCGGATAGTAAGGGGGGATGAGGACTGTATTAAGTCCATATATTTCATATATTTAGATATCAAGTGACGGAGGCTGATTGGTGTCGCCATGGGCGCCTTTTCCTCATTATCTAATAGATCGACCCTAAAAAAAATCTAATGCCATGCAACATTTGCCTTGCAAAAAGTACAGACCTTAGTTATAACTCAGTGCGTCGGATGCGGTGTTTCAATCTGAGA
>JBBKWD010000141.1:0-50880 GCA_037968775.1 Bdellovibrio sp. | reverse complement strand
CCGTACCTCTGGGGGGTGACTTTGGGGGGGGGCTCATGCAAATTCCCCCTATGGAAATTCAAATTTTATCCCCTGAAGTTGTCGATCAAATTGCTGCTGGTGAAGTGGTTGAGCGTCCTGCGCATTTGGTGAAAGAGCTTGTTGAAAATAGCATCGATGCGGGTGCTACTCGCGTGCATGTTGAATATTTCGATGGCGGTCGCAACGTTAAGGTTATCGATAACGGCAAAGGGATGTCGCCTGAGGACTTGCCCAAAGCTCTGGAAAGATTTGCCACTTCTAAAATTTCTAAAACGGATGATTTGTGGAAATTGCGAACTTTTGGTTTTCGTGGCGAGGCCTTGGCCAGTATTGCCTCGGTCAGTAAGTTGACACTGACTTCACGTCGTGAAAAAGACGAACAGGCCCATCAGCTGGTGAGCTTGTATGGAAAAAAGCAAGACCTAGATTTTGTTGGGGGTTCTTTAGGGACGACCATTCTGATTGAAAATCTTTTTGAAAACACGCCGGCACGGTTGAAGTTTTTAAAATCTGATTCCGCCGAACACACCGCGATTAAAACCACTTTAAAAGCCATGGCCCTATCCCATCATGATGTTGAAATTCGCATTCAAGAAAATGGCAAGCTGGTGAATTTTTGGCCCGCCTGTAAGACTCGCAAAGACCGCGTTGAACAAATTCTTGAAATCAAGCCGCTGTTTGAGGGCGAGGCTACGCGTGAAAGTGTCAGTGCCTATGCTGTATTTGCAGATCCCCACAATGTGGCAAAAACCTCTAAAAACATTTGGCTCTTTGCGCAGAATCGTTGGGTGCAAGATCGCAGCATGCAAGCTGCTGTCATTGAAGCTTATCGCAGTCTGCTAATGCACGGGGAATACCCGATTGCCGTTGTTTGGGTCGATGTGCCGCCTGATTTTGTGGACGTCAATATTCATCCCACAAAATCTCAAGTGAAATTTCAAGAGCCGTCATTGGCTTTTAGAGCCGTGGCCGGATCTTTGCGTTCGTCCATAGAGCAAGCCCCTTGGGTGCCTGAAGCTCAAAGAGGACTGCATAATGTCGACGCCACGAAAGCGCCGATGCAAAATTATGCCGCCCCTGAAAATTTGGCATTCCGCGATTCTGCACTTAGCAGTACCCAGTTTCAGAAAAAAGATTTTCATTTTGCGATCAACAATGTCAATGAACCCAAAGTAACCTATGAAACTTTGGCGCAAGCAGCAGAGTCCCGTCAAAACTTCGGGGAGACGGCGGCAGAGTCAGCATTTAGTAATCCAAATGGTCCTTCGGCGAACAATGGAATTTTGGATTCTACGGGCGAAACAACAGCTCCTAAGAAATCAGGCTACTGGAGTTCCCTCGAAATTCTGGGGCAGGCAAACCTCACCTATATCGTGACGCAGTCCCGCGACAAAATGGTCTTTGTCGACCAGCACGCCGCCCACGAGCGCGTTGCCTTTGAAAAACTAATGACAGCTTGGAAGGGCGGCAAGGTCGACATCCAAGATTTCCTTTTCCCTCTTGCCATCGATATGTCCCCCGAAAAAGCGGAGGGCCTTTTAAGTCTGTCTTCGGAAATTGAACGCTTGGGTGTTCATATTGAGCCCCTAGGTCCCGGTACCATCGGCGTGAAGGCCGCACCTTTGTTTATTAAAGAAAGTGTGCTCGGAAAAGTTCTCGACAAAATGGCGACAGAAATTTCCGAACAAGGCGGTAGTTATTCGCTTGAGCGTGCTGTTGGGGACATCTGTGCTACTATGGCCTGTCACTCCGTCGTGCGGGCAGGGCAAGCACTCGGTCTTGATCAGATGCGAAATTTGTTAATTGAAATGGATCAATTCCCATTATCAAGTTTTTGCCCCCACGGTCGTCCCGTGAGTGTCGAGTATCCCTTCTTTAAACTTGAAAAAGATTTCGGTCGTATTGTTTAAATGAATTTGAAGAAGAAAATTATTTTTATTGTAGGCTCCACGGCGACGGGAAAGTCGGATTGGGCCTTGCGACTGGCGCAAGAATTCAAGGGCGTCATCGTCAATTGCGATTCAGTGCAAGCCTACGAAAAAGTAGAAATTGGGGCAGCGAAGGCCTCGGCTGCGGAACGCGCTCTAGTCCCGCATTATTTAATCGACTATGTAAAGCCCCCCTCTGAAAGTACGGCCGGGGAGTACTCTCGCGATTTTCAAGAATGCCTAAAAACAATTTCGGACAGTACGCCCGTTTTTGTAGTAGGCGGCACGGGCTTTTACTTTATGGCCATTGAAAAAGGCATGTATCCGGTCGAAAAAATCGCGCCTGAATTGCAAAAACAAATACTGACTGAGTTCGCGCAACCCGGTGGTCCTGCAAAACTTTATCAAGAGCTGCTGGACAAGGACCCTGTTTATGGGGCCAAGATCGCGCCAGCCGATCACTATCGGATAGGGCGCGCTTTAGAGTTGATTCGGACTCACAGTAAAAGTGTGACAGACATCCAGGTAGAGTTTGCAAGTAAGCGCACCGAGTTCCCTCACTCCTTGCTTAAGATCGGGGTGGAGTGGGAGCGTGAAGTCTTGCTTGAAAGAATTCGCGAGCGCGTAGCAATGATGTTGGATCAAGGATTGATCGCCGAGGTTCAATCTTTGCTCGCCGAAGGTCTAGCGGA
Source organism: Bdellovibrio sp. (assembly GCA_037968775.1). GTDB lineage: Bacteria > Bdellovibrionota > Bdellovibrionia > Bdellovibrionales > Bdellovibrionaceae > Bdellovibrio. The sequence continues at coordinate 48,239 of JBBKWD010000141.1, read as the reverse complement.
GTGGGCCCCCTTAAATAGCGTGGGGTATCGCGAGACCAAGGCATATTTAAATGGGGATATCACGCAAGCCGAGTTGTTGGAACAAATTGTGATCAATACGCGGCAGCTAGCTAAAAAACAAAAGACATGGTTTAAACGAGATCAAGATATTCATTGGTGCAAAGGGGATTCAGGTTTCCCAGAGGCACGCGCTCTGGTCGAGAAATTTCTGGCGACTTGACCCTCGTAGGCTCTGCATCAAAAATGGAGACATTATGAAAAGTATGACTGGTTATGGCACAGCAAGATCGCAAGGCAAAGACGTCACTATTGAGGTGAGTATTCGGGCTGTGAATGGCCGTTATTTGGAGCCGCGATTTCATCTGCCCCGGGAATTTGTGGGATTTGAGGCGGACCTTAAAAAAACGCTCGGCCAATGCATTCGCCGCGGAACTGTCGACATCTTTATTTCACGGCGAGTAAAGAGTGTCGCTGCTAAAGCCAAAATGAACGTAAACGATGCCTTGGCAAAAAAATACATCACAGCTTATCGCCACCTTTCCAAAGAGTTAGGCCTGCCTTATCAAGTTCATCTTGAGGCTTTGGCGCGCCTTCCAGATATTATTAAGATTGAAGAAACCTTTGAGCTTTTCGCTGGCGAAGAGAGTCTTTTAAAAAAGGTATTCGCAGAGGCCTGCAAGAGTTGTGATAAAGAACGCGATCGCGAAGGCAAAGCTTTGCGCAAGGATTTGGAAAAGCTCTTGCTAGGTCTCGACAAACAAATACGTATTATCAGCAGCTTAAGAGAAGAAGCCAATGGTCAACTTCAAGAGCGCTTTGAGCAAAAAGTGCGCGGGCGTTTGCGTGGTAGCGAGTTGGATCCGGCGCGGGTGTCGCAAGAAATCGTCATTCAGCTTGAAAAGGCCGACATCAATGAGGAATTGTCTCGTTTAACAGAGCATATCAAAAACTATCGCCAGTTGGTCGGCTCACAGACGACAGAAGGCAAGAAGCTCGACTTTTACACTCAAGAGCTGTTGCGCGAAGTGAACACCATTGGCTCAAAGTCTCAGGTAGCCAAGATCACCCATGCTGTGGTAGAAGCAAAAACCATAATTGAAAGACTCAGAGAACAGGTGCAAAACGTCCAATGATGAAAACGCGGATGATTATTGTGGCGGCCCCCAGTGGCGCCGGAAAAAGTAGTTTTGTCGAAAAGATTTGCCGGGAAATGCCTCGGTTGAAGGACATTATTACCTATACCACACGATCTATGCGTAAGGGCGAAAGTGAAGGCAATCCCTATCACTATGTCAGTTCAGCTGATTTTCAGGCCAAAACTGAACAGGGCTTTTTCGTGGAGTGGGCCAAAGTTCACACCAATTTCTATGGCACCTCATCTGATTCCTTAGAGTCAGCCTGGAAAGAAGGCCGCACGGCCATTATGGATATCGATATTCAAGGGGTTGAGACCTTTAAATCTAAATATCCCGATGCTAAAACGATCTTTATTCTGCCACCCTCGATAGACGAGTTGCGTCGCCGCATTGAAAAACGGGACGGGGGTATGCCCGCGGATATTGAGGTTCGCATGGCCAATGCGGAAAAAGAGATTCGGGAAGCCTCTAAATTCGACTTCCACGTCGTAAATGATCAATTTGACCTATCCTACGCGGAATTTAAAAAAATCGTTGAAGAATTACTAGGTTAGGAGTAGCTTAGGCCTCTGGTTTAGCTACCCTGTGCATTATTTCCGCCCGTTGGGTGTGATTTCATGCTACTTTCGTATTGTCTTTATTTGCTACTTATAAGCCCGGAGGCTTCATGGCTCGTGTAACTGTTGAAGATTGCTTAGAAAAAGTTCCTAACAGATTTGCCCTTGTGTTGATGGTGGCGAAACGTGCAAAGCAACTTCTTAAAGGTGCTGAAGCAACAGTTTCAACTCGTTCAAACAAGTATATCGTGAGCTCTCTTCGTGAAGTGGCTCTTGGCAACGTAGTTTACCAAGAAGTTTTAGACCACGCTGAGACTATCCGTCAGATCGAACACGACCTTAATAAATAGAAATACTTTCTTAGTTGGAGGTCCTTCACCTCTCGGGTAGACTGGAATGCATATGTTTCAGCTCCTGAAAGAGGAGGGCTTAGCCAATAAGCCCGTCAAAACAGTCGACGACCTTCTAGAAAAGATCAGTGCGTTTTATCCAAACGCTGATCTCAAAATTATTGAAAAAGCCTATAGTTATTCAGAACGCATGCACGAAGGACAGATTCGTCGCAGTGGTGAGCCTTATATTTCTCATCCGCTTTCTGTGGCCGGAATTTTGGCCGATCTTCATTTGGATTTAGACACCATCGCAACCGGACTTTTACATGATACGGTCGAAGACACGGAAGCAACTCTTGAGGAAATTCGCAAAGAGTTCGGTGATTCTATTGCGATGCTCGTCGATGGTGTGACCAAAATCGGTCAGATGAAATTTAAAAATAATCACGAGAAGCAGGGCGAAAATATTCGCAAGATGATCGTGGCTATGGGTAAAGATGTGCGCGTGATCTTGGTGAAGTTAGCCGATCGTTTGCATAATATGCGCACGCTCAACTATATGCCTTTCGATAAGCAAGAACGCATTGCCCTAGAGACTCTGGAAATCTATTGCCCCTTGGCGGGTCGCATGGGTATTAGCTCTCTGAAAATCGAGCTCGAAGACTTGTGCTTCCGCTATTACCGTCCGGATGTTTACTACGAATTGATTCAGAAAGTTAAAAAGACGGAAGCTGAGCGGAATCGCTATATAGAAGAAGTCAAAAGCATGATCTCAAAGGAGCTCACTAAAACAGGCATCAAGTTTGATGTCTATGGGCGTACAAAACACTTATGGTCGGTATATCGCAAGATGCAATCTCGGAACATCGACTATGAACAGGTTTATGATATTCTCGCCTTTCGCTTGATCGTAGACTCCGTGGCGGAATGTTATGCAGCACTCGGATTGGTTCATAGCCTGTGGAAGCCGATTCCGGGTCGTTTTAAAGACTTTATCGCCATGGCCAAAGCCAATAACTATCAGTCCCTGCATACGACAGTGGTGGGACCGGGTGGTGAGCGTATTGAAATACAAATCAGAACCACCGATATGCATTTGATCGCCGAGCGCGGGATCGCGGCTCACTGGAAATACAAAGAGCGCGGCAAGATGACCAATGAAAATGAGCTGCAGCAGGTGGACTGGTTACGAGATCTCGTAACTTGGCATCAACAAGTGCGCAGCTCCGATGAGTTCTTGGATACAGTTAAGACCGATTTATTTGAAACTGAAATCTATGTTTTCACTCCAAACGGGGATGTGCGCGAACTTCCGGACGGCTCAACTCCGGTTGATTTTGCTTATGGTGTTCACACGGACCTAGGTAATAAGTGCGTGGGTGCGCGGGTGAATGGCAAGATGGTGCCGCTCAAGCATCAATTGCAAAATGGTGACACGGTTGAGATTATGACTTCTAAAACCCAGGAACCATCGAAAGATTGGCTTAAGTTTGTAGTCACTAACAAAGCCAAATCAAAAATCCGTGCTTTTGTAAAAGAAGAGCAGCGTCGTCGTGCCCTGATTCTAGGTAAAGAATTAGTAGAAAAAGAATTCCGTAAGTTCGGTATGGCGGCTGTGAAATACCTCAAAGGCCCAGCCTTCGAGTTGTACCTCAAAGATCATGGACTGGCCAATCTAGATGAGTTGTATGTCTATATTGGTTACGGAAAAACTGAAACGCGTATTTTAGTGGAACGCCTGACACCAGAAAATATAGCCAAAGAAGCTGCGAAAACAGAAGACTCCACCTTTATGGAAAGAGTTATGCGCGCGGCCACGCAAAAAAGTCGCAAAACAAACTCTTTGGTCAGTGTGGATGGCATGGACGATATGCTCGTGCACTATGCGAAGTGCTGTCATCCGATTCCCGGGGATTCTATTGTGGGCTTTATCAGTCGTGGACGAGGTATTGCGATTCATCGCAGTGACTGCCGTAAAGCTTTTGAGTTCGATCAGGCCCGTAAAGTAGAAGTGGCCTGGAATGCAAAGACGGCAACCGAGGGGCAAGAACGTATTGTACGTTTGAAGATTATTTCTCAAGACGTACCGGGATTGTTGAAGTTGATGTCTGAAGCCTTTGCGCAACAGGGAATTAATATTCAGTCGGCACAAATTCGTACGACCAAAGATAAAAAAGCGGTCTGTAATTTTGAGGTCAGTGTGCGCGATGCACTTCAGTTGAATCAAGCCATTTACGAAATTCAAAAGATCAAAGGTATTATCGGGGTTTCCCGTGTCATTCACTAGAACCTTACGCTCGGTATGGTATGTTTTTCCGCTGGTGAGTTTAGGAATTAGTTTTACAGTTATTTTAGGCTGGCTCACCCAAAACACTAAAATCATCCAAGTTTATCCCGATATGCCTCCGATGGTTTTTAACACGGCATTGTGTTTCTTTATTCTCAGCACCGGCATGCTCTTTATTGAACTTCAACCCGCTTGGATACGCAAAACCTGTGGTGCTTTTGTGTTTTTGGTTTCGGGTTTAACCTTGTTTAGTTATCTTACGGGGTTTGCAACCGGCATTGATGTTTTCTTCCATCAGCCATTTTATGATCTCGGCACAGTGGCGCCGGGGCGAATGGCGATGAGTACTTCTTGTTGTTTTGTGTTTCTTTCCTTCAGTCTAATTTTCATTAAAAAACGATTTTGGCCACAGCTTTTGAGCACGGCATTGGGTGCTTTGGTTTTTGGCTTTTCTTTTGTGGCTCTGACTGGTTTTGTACTTCAGGTTAACTCTGAACATGGCTGGGGCAGCTATTCTCGGATGGCCGTTCACACCTCGATTTGCTTTTTACTGCTATCTGCGGCCCTCGTCTTTATTGTGCGCCGAGGTGTTCGTGAAGATTTGAAGCACCCACGAGTGTACTTGCCCTTTTATGTATTAGTTTCGGGAAGCTTGCTGACGATATTAATGTGGGAGCTTTTAGTAATACAAGATATCAATCGTAGCCGAGGCGTGAATGAAATTCGTGTTGAGGGGGTAAAAACTTATTTGGACAATTCGTTTTATCCTCTAGAAAAAGCCCTTATGCATATGGGGAAGCGTTTTGCTACTGGCCATTACCCGACCCAGGAGAGCTGGCAGGTCGATGCGGAAAGTTACTTTCAAGATTTTGGGGGGATGAAGCGTTTGATGTGGGCGGAAGCGGATCATATATTTCGCTGGGTATATCCCAATACTGTCGACGCGCAAAAGCAGGTAGGCCTCAGTATGATTATGAATTCGACTCTGAAAGAGGCACTTGCGAGAGTTGAACGTGACAAGAAGCCACGCATGACGAAGTCCTTTGAAGTCAGCCCTGGGCAAAGGGCTTTTATCGTTGTTATTCCGATATTGAAGGGGATTCAGCTAAAAGGCACTCTTTCGGCCTTGATGGCCACTTCACCTTTTCTGGGCTCTGTCCCGGACTTGGAAGACTATGACTTTTCTCTTTTTGAAGAGGGAGTTCAAGTGTTTGGCGTGGGCAAGACCGACAGCGTATTCGCTCGAGACTGGATGGTTCGCAGTCAGTATCGTTGGTTTAGTACGAATTGGGAAATTCAGCTGACTCCGAGTTTAAGTCAGGTGCGGCGGAACACTTCGATTTTACCAACAGTCGTTCTCGTATTTGGAATTAGTATCAGCCTATTGTTGGGTTTAGCTTTGCGATTTTATGGCAGAGCACGATCCTCGGAGCTGGAAGTGCAGCAAGCTTTGGATTGGCAAAAGGCCTGTATGGATGCCATTCCCCTATTGTTTATTTCAATCAGTTCAGATGGACGCATCCGTGAAATGAATGTCGAGGCAAAGCGGTTACTGGCGTTTGAGTTGGGTGACCAAAATATGGAGAACCAAAGCGTCGACATTTTTTTTGATCCCCGGGAGCTTTTAGATAAGTCGTTACAGCTTTGTGTGAAGCTTGCGCGAGATGTCCCACCGACCTATGAGTGTTTGATGGCTCTCCTGGAGGCGGACGAAGCCTCGGCAACTGAGTGGACTTTAATTTCATTCCAGGGAAAATGCATTCCCACAGTTCTTTCGATCTCACCGATCCAAGCGCCTTATGGCGCCAGTTCGGGATATCTTTTGGTCTTTGAAGATATCACTCTTAAAAAAGAACGAGAGCTTAAAATTTATGAGCAGGAAGCAAAAATTCTGGCGTCGAGTCGTATGGCTTCGCTTGGAGAAATGGCAGCGGGAATCGCTCATGAAATCAACAATCCTCTAGCGATTATCAATGGGCATGCCGGAATGATTCGAAAAATTGTCGATCAAGGTCACGGTCCTCATGATGATGAGTTGAAGAAAAAGGTGACCTCGATTGAAAATACCGTCCAAAGAATAGCCAAGATCATTCGGGGAATGCGTAGTTATGCGCGCGATTCTCATGCTGGAGATTTTGAAGAATTCACAGTGGATTCTTTGATTGATGACACGATGACCTTTTGCCAGGAAAAATTTGCGCTGCAAGGTATTTCGTTGACCACAAAGATTGATAAGAATTTAGTCGTTAGTGGAAACGCCACCCAATTGTCGCAAGTTCTTTTGAATTTGCTCAACAATGCATTCGATGCTGTGGCGGACAGTTCTCATAAAGAAGTTCTTATTGAGTCCCGAAAAAATGAATCCAGTATTGAAATCAGCGTGACTGACTCGGGCTCAGGGGTTCCTGTTCAATTGCGTAATAAAGTTATGGAGCCATTTTTCACTACAAAAGAAGTGGGTCAGGGGATCGGCTTAGGTCTTAGTATTTCAGCGGGAATTTTGCAAAGCCATGGCGGTCGCTTGTACCTGGATGAGCGTTCTCTTAAGACTCGGTTTGTGATTTCACTGCCGGGGTAGTTTCAGAAATATTTCAGGCACAAACAACGGAAGATTGGTCAGTCAACCAACCAACCAATTAATTAACTAACTGAGAATGTTGCCAACGAACGGGAAAGTTAGGCTTTAGGGGCTGACTTTAAACCCATATTCAAGGTACTTGCCGCCCACTTTTCGTGTAAGCTCTGCGGGGTCGGCAAGGTCATCAATGCCGACGATAAATTCTTTGCCCGTTTTATAGTTAAATATCTTAGACCCCAGCGGGAGACCTTCAAACTGCTCTGCAGTGAGTAGGTTTATATCGCCAGCCTTACTCTGAAAGGGGCCCTTGCCGCCTCTAACTAAGCTATCAGAAGTGACCTGAAGAGTGTTCGGGAGTTTTTCTGAAATTTTACCTTCGGCCTTTAAAACTTCAACTTCGAGATGTCTTTGGACTGCTGTTGTTAGAGTAGATCCTTCCAAGCCTTGTTTTTCATAGAACTCTTCAAGGCGACGGCGTTCTTCGGCTTCTGCCTTTAACTTATTGATTTCAGATTCTTTCTTTTTTGCAGTTTCCTTTAGTGAGCGCCTTTGATCAAAGCGCAGGCCTGATTTATCCGGAGTCATACTCTGAGAAGCCTTTGGCAATTCGTTGGGATTTTTTGAGGACTGCCACTTCAAAGTCGGAATCCCCTGGGCTTCATTTTCTAAAAGTTGTTTTCGTTGCTGACTCAGAGCTAGGGCCGCTTTGCGGTTGCTGGCAACCGAAGCTAAGGCCTCGTCTTGAAGAGCTTGCCATTCTTTTTGTGATTGGGCAGCGATGCGACTGAGTCGTGTCGCCATAGCGGTCGTACCAAAACTCATCGCATGAATACTGGCGGAATAGATACAGCTGTCTTCTTTGAGTTGTTGGACGGTGGGTGCATTCGTGCAAATGGCATCAGTCTTTTTGACTTGTAAAGAATTTCCTTGGGGCGCGCAACTGCGATAAAGTTCATTCGCAGCCGAAGTCACTGTTGTTGAGTACGAGGCAATGCGCATAGCTAGCTGAAGGCTGCCGACTTTTTCCGCCGCATTGCTGACGCGTAAAAACTGCAGGGCTTTGAGCCCCACTTTGGCTGTCAGCAGGGACGCGCCCGAGACCGCAAAGGTGCCAAAGAACAAGGCCTCATCTAATCGATCAGCCCCTTTGCCATATCGAGCTTCTGCACTGCAGGCCAGGGCCTTAAAGTCCGCAGTCCCACCTGTGGCAGAGAATATTTTTTCGACGACCAGAGGATTTGAGAGCAGGCTGCGCTTTTCTTCGCGGTTAAAATCTCCGCCACCCTTTGTAGTCGCGCGAGTCTTTAGCTCACGTGCTTGCGAAAGCAGCTGTCCTTCGGCTTCTTTGTAGGCTTTTCGGATCAGACTTTGAACTTCACTGGCAGGGGGAGCGCTAGATAGATTTTGATACTTTAACAGCAAGGTCTGTAAAGCAGGAGTTTTGGAAAGCGGAATTTCAGCCAAAACGTTATTGTACGCTGCGCGTGTGGCAATGACATCGAGGCAGGCCGCATAGGACGGATTCTTTTTGCGAAGTTCTTTGGGAAAATCGGTCTTGAGGTCGGTCTCATTAAGCGGACAAACTTTGACATCAATGGCTGGATTATTGCGCACTTCCGAGCTGGCATCGGTGAGAGCATTTTTGGTAAGTCTTAATTTTTCAAGTTTTAAAGCAAGCTCGATGGCGGCCTCAGGATCTCCGGTAGCCACTTGATTTGCGAAAGTGGAACTGCATACGAGTTCATTAGAGTGCTGTTGTGCGAGTTCAGAAAAATAGCGATTTTCAGCATTTGTTTCAACGAACTTTGTGATTTGCACCAGTGGAAGAGATTTTTTTTGCAACTCCATTGCTGTGGACTTGTCGTGACAATAAATTAGATCAAAAGCTTGAAGTGCCTTGGCGCTGTCATAGACGGGACAATTTTCACCTACTAGATTTTGCAAGCCTTCAGCCACAGGGGCCACGATATCCAAAGCCTCCGCGTAGGGGATTGCCAAGAGTCCTGTAAAGAAGAACAGGAAGGTTTGGAGGCCATGCAAAATGAGGCTACGAAGAACTGAAGACATCATTATGATTTCGGAATTATGAGCCGTTACCTTAAGGTAAGTGAGGACTTGAATTTCGGATTTTTTTAGCGGGCGCAGGAGTGGGAGAAGAGTGTATCAAAGTGAGAACTAAAAGTTCCAGCCATAGCCCGCTCGCAAAAGAATTTGGTTCGCAGTTACATTTTCTGAGGCTAAAAAGTAATTGTATTCAAGACTTAAGGGGACATAGTTCCGACGATCCAATTGAATATCCGCACCACCACCGACAACCACCACTTGATTGGCGGAAATCTTGGATTCATTCAAGGCCGTGCTGGATTTTGAAAGGGCCTGAAGGTAACCCATGCCGCCGCCAGCCCAATAGCGATATTTATCTTTCGAGAAATAATATTTACCAACGCCGTAGAGGGAAAGGTAATTGATTTTTGCATTACAGTCAGAAGTACAAGGTGCTTGGGTCGAAGCGGAAGATCCCGGGCCCTGGGCAATGAATTGTTCGTACATTGCCGAAACATGGGCCACGATCTCATTTGTTAAAACGTAATCGTAATATCCGCCGACCCCAAAGCCAGTTCCAGTCATGGCGGCAGTTGTAGTCTCAGTGGTAAATGCGGTGTTAAATTTTATTGTCGCATCCATGGTGTTCATCAAATAAGAACCCAAAAGACCCCAAGAATCTTTGAGTAAATTAGAATAGTTGGAGCTAGCAGCAACAGGAGTGATAGTCGGCGCAGCCGAAGGATCTTGATTGGAGTAAGTAGGTTCTGCACTCATGCGAGAGGACCCTTTTGCCTGTAAGGTGTAGCCGACAGCAGCTTGACCTTTGGTGACATCAGCGATGGCTTTACCACTTTTTACTTGGCGAATACGAATGATAGCGGATTTTTTACTTGATGTTGGATTGATCAAAAAGTACTCGTCACCCATCATGGTATCGGCACCTTCAAGGTCGATGAGAACGCGTTGGCCTTTGACTGTTTTAACTGTGGCGGCCAAAGAAAAAGAACACGAAAAAGAACAAATAATACTGAATGAGAGGGTAGTTAAAGCGAGTTTTATAGACATGCTTCCTATTCCCAAGTCATCAGGTTGTTTTCAAGCTCACTGATAAAAGTTTCTTTGTAGAGTTGCCACACTGTTTCGCTGGCAAATTGATAGACGCAGGATTGGGTCGAATTTCCAATTTTTTGCAAAGCTTTGACTTCAACTTTGTCATCACGAATGGTTCGCCAAATTTCAAGATCGGCTTCCGACATCACCAACTCATAATTTGAAGCCGGGAATTCACCATTGAACCAGGTTTCCAATACGCCTTCCTTTTTGCAACTTTTCAAAACAAAAGAGGCGCCAGCAATTTTCCCAGGAGCTTGCGATTCAAACTGCTTGCGACCCTCAGATTTATACAGAGAGCAACCAGTTGAAAAAAATAGAATAAGGGCGAGGGCTGGAATGCTTTTCATAACCCATTTAGTATAGACAAGGGTCTGGTAAATAAAAAGCCCTGAAAATTTTCAGGGCTTTAGACCGTTAGGCCACAAAATTGTGATTTGGCTTCAAACAAGAAAGGAAACTAGAATGGGATTTCGTCGTTTGAATCGAAGCTAGGCTCCGGACCGAAATCTTGGTAACCAAAATCATCTCCGCCGCCGCTAGATTGAGTGTTCGAAGTTGAACGCTCACCACTGGCTGCACCCAAGAATTGAACAGTGCTTGCTACGATCTCTGTCGTGTAGCGCTTTTGACCTTGCTGGTCTTCCCATTGACGTGTTTGCAATTTGCCTTCTACATAGACTTGGCGACCTTTAGCAAGGTGCTTGCCGCAGATCTCTGCAAGCTTGCCCCAAGCTGTGATACGGTGCCACTCCGTGCGTTCTTGGCGAGATCCATCTTTCACCCAAGTTTCGCTAGTTGCGATATTCAAGCGAGCCACAGTGTTGCCGCTGCCGATAGTTTTAACTTCAGGATCCGCGCCCAAACGGCCTACGATGATAACTTTATTTACCCCAGACATATACCCTCCAATGTTTCCACTTCGTTTTTTGTCAGATTGGGGTTGAAGTCAATTGAAGACTTCCCCGCATCTGTTTTGCCTTTTTATATGAGCAAAAATTAAGCAGGGCTGGGGATCAAATATAATAGGCAGGGGGCTGGGGAGGCGGCCTAAAACCGGATATTAACGCACGGCCCCTATGCTTGGCGGCATCATCGGATTCGTTGCGGTGAGCTTAAATCTGTACTGACCACCATCGGCTGTGGCTGTTTTGTAGCCATCGATGAAGGACAAAAATAAAGCGGCTCGGTCTTGGAAACTTTTTTTAGCTTTCAGATCTACTTCAATATTGTAAGCACCCATTTGGTGAGCTATGGCGCCGCCACGATTGATGATACTGATGCCGATATTACCCTTGATCGTACCGAAAAGCTCATCGCCTGGTTTTCCGATAGTACCAGTTTCAATAATAAAACGACCGGCTGAAAGACGTCCCTTGAGCTCAACACTGGTCAACTTTAAATCTGGCAGAGTCAGGGGACCCATCGGGGTGTTGACGTTTGAGGGCGGCAATTCAAATTGATTGATGGTAAGATTTAAATCTAAATCCGGTTGTTCTTGAAAAGTTAAATCCGCAAGCGCAGTACCTTCAAGGTTGATTTGTCCTTTGAGCATCACCGGTAAGCTTGCAAGAGCACGAATATCGAACAGAGAAACTTTTTTGACGCTCACTTCAATTTTCTGTCTTTCGACTCCATTTTCAGTTTGCGGGCCTTTGCCGACTTGAATTTCAACGTCACCTTTGAGCAAGCCTTTTGCTCGTACATTGCCATAAGGTTTTTGTTGAATCAGTCCGCTGATAGAAGGCGTGATAACAAGTTCTTCCGCCGATAGCGCCGGAGTCCGTATCGATTCAATATAAACCTGGTCCAATTGCACTCCCGGAGTGGGGAAGAGACTGAGTTTAAGCTTTTCAAAACTAAGGTAAACACTGTTTTGAGAAAGTTTGGAAACCTGTGAAGTCACGAGATCACTGAGGTCATCAAAGGGAAACAATATCAATGCAAAAACCACTACAGAAGTCAGCATGACAAAAATCTTGCCTTTGCCTTCTTTCAAAAGTTTAAAAAGCTGCGTGAGGTTCTCCATTATTCGTCCTCAACATTCTTGCGACCACGGGCTTTTTTAGGTTCTGGCTCATTAGAAACTTCGGGCAGCGCTGGCACAGCAAGAGCCACAAGTTTATAAACGGCATCAAAGTAACGGGTGTCTTCGCGATTGGCGGTCATAATCAGGTCTTTGAGTTTAAGGCTCGGGCTGATGCTTTGAAAACGATGGCCCATATCTAAAATCTGATGCAAATTTAATTTTGCTAAGCTGACCTCAAGCATTCCTTCGGTGAGGCCGGCGGGAATCATCTTAGAGTTGTTCGGCACATTTTGGGTGCCTTTTACTTGCTCTGGCAAAAGATTGGCCGATTTAATTTGCCCATCGACGATCTGACGAATGGACTCCATAGGAGGAGCCTGTGGGATCTGGGGGACATCTGAAGATTCGCGAGTGACCTTGAGCAACTCGCGAATCGTCATGCGTTTGCCTTCAAATTCGCTGACGTACTCGCTTGATTGACTCATGTAGGAATAGGGGAAAGAAAGGACGAAGAAAGCCACAGCCGCTGCCGCTCCGATGAGCGAAAGCTTTTGCATCGGAGGCGACATATTGTCGTAGCGGTCGCGCAACTGATTAAAAGTGGAGCTTTCCTGAATTCGTTCCCAGGTTACACGCGCTTCGCTAGCAAAACGTTCTTTAAAATCTTCTAAAGCACTCATCGTGTCACCTTTTGAATTCCGCGATCGACATTAAATGAAAACGCAAAGGGAGTTCGTCCCGCAACAGGGGGAAGGATGCTGCGATCAGCAGTCACTTTTCCATCTGATGTGATATTTGTTAAAGATTTTTGCAAAGTGCCTATTTCGCTAGGAGAGTTTAAATATCCTTGCAATCGAACCTGACCCTCAAGAATTTGCAAGCTGCGAATGTCCAAGGTCACCGCACTTTTGGAGGGCGCGGCTTCGCTGATTTTTTTTAAGATATCCAGGGCCGAATTCATATTGGCTACACTGGAAAGAGTTTTAAGGTCGGCGCCGCGTTTTTTATTATCACGGATATACTTTCGAATTCCTGACTCCGATGCGGCTTTACCCTTGAGTCCGGCGACCGCTTTAGCCTGAGACTTGAGAGCCTCTTGAGAACGTTCAGACAAGCTTAAAGCGAAGCCTTCGCGTAAAGAAGTGTATACGAATAGAACAACCAAAGCTGTGGCTGCCACTTTTAAAGTTGGTGCCCATCGTTCAAAAAATTGCTTTAGCTGATGATTTTGTTTGGCGAATTCGCCGCGCATAAAATTAAGCGGCGGATTGCGTGGTTTCTTGAATCCCTCAAAGGCAAGACCTAGAGCCACGCCCAATTTCGCACCGTTCTGTGGGGTGCGCTCAAATAAAATATTCGGAACATTGTCGAGGACCGAAATTTTATTGACGGGAACCTCTAAAATTTGAGTCAAAAAAGGACCCAAGTTTTGAATTTGAGAAACGCCTCCGGTGATGCTGACATTTTCAATGCGCGCACTAAATTCACTTTGCATTTCTAAAATGGAAAGTTGCAGGTCGCGAGTCATCTCTCGAACAGATTTTGAAATCGTGTCAGAGAAGGTCACTTGGTCAAAAGTGGCACCTTGTTTGTTTGTCAGAATGAAAGCTTTGGTTTGCAACTCTTTCAGGGCTTCAAAGAAGGGGATTTCATATTTTTTAGAAATGGCTTCAGCAATATTTTTTCCACCCCACAATAAAGATCTGACACCGACAAGGGATTGTCCCTCAAAGGCTGTGACCAGAGTGCGAGTGTGACCAATATTTAAAACTAACTTCACGTGGCGTAAAGTTTTCGCCTCGGCGTCCATTTCGGCTGGAAGACTGGTCATGATGGCTGGAGGTTCATTCCAGCGTTCAAAAATATTTGCAAAGGCGGTGCCTTCGGTAGAAATCAAAAAAGGCTCGATAGTTGCGTCTTGCGCGCGATTCAACAAATTTTTGATATGATGAATAGGAGCTGCGCAAGCCAGAACTTCTGCGCCAGGTCCTGCGGTGCGAATGATCTTAGCATCATAGATGGCGTTGTCGGCTGAAAAAGGCAGGTCTTCTTCGAGTTCAAAAGGCAAACTTTTAGCAATCTTAAGGCGATCATTGAAAGGAAAAAATTTATTGCGTATTGCCACTCGGTCTTGGCGGAGACCTAAGATGAAACGAGTTTGTGAATGGTCATATTTCGACGAAAGGTTTCTGAGAAACTCAATGACTTCCAAGTCTTGATCGTGGCCGGGCATCACACTGAGCGCGTGCTCGAAAAATTGTGATACAGAAAAACCTTTCGAAGTGGAATGAACTTCGACAACCTTGATGCTGCTGGAACCAATATCTATACCAAGAGATTTCAAAGGCCATTCCTCCATGAACGACAAAGGGCTTTAGCCAATAGTCTAATAGACCTTTACCATGATGTAAAATTCTAAGTGAGGAATGAGTCCTAGACCAAAGGCCCGAAAGGGAAAGGAAGGGAAAGGTACCTGCTTCCTATCGTGTCGAAATAGTACCAGGTTCTTTTTCAACACGATAGGAAGCAGGTACCTTACTTCTCGCTCCAGAAGACTACGCGGGGAGGTCCTTTTGGCAGTGGCTCTTTTTTGGTTGCTGGGGGAGGTTTTGATGAGTCAGGAGGGGCATTCGGATCCTGGTTTTCTTTGTCCATATACTTTTTCACGATATCCACTGTGCGATTGATGTCGACGACGACGGCCGTGATCTCGCGGCTAGCAGCGCCGAACACACCCGAGCTGCGAATGCGGAAGTTCATGATGCTATCAAATATCAAAGGAACATCGTCGGGATTGGCTTCGATACGAACACCCTTTTGCTGTACGAATCCCCAAAAATCTTCGGCATTTTGAAAGGGTCCTCCCAGATCTTGGCTGTCGCGACGTTTGACAATCTCATCGACGACTTCTGAGGTCATAGCGGGATCTAAAGACTTTAAAACTTCGCGCGTCGCTAAATTCGGATTAATGCCCTTCATTCCATAAATGGTCACTCGAGGGGCCAGGAGGTCATAAAAGGCATCGGTCATTCCGGCAACCATATGCAATTCAGCAATAGTTCTAAAAGGGCGATTTGGTGGGTAGTAATCCGATTGAGACTCGCTGTTAAGTTCCCCATAGGCAGCGCGCTTGTCGCCGCCGTTAAGCGAGGCCGATTTTGATGTCATCCAGTCTGCGATATTGTTCACGACTTCTTCAAAGCGAATATTGCCATATTCGCGAGCAAATTTTTCGTCTTCGTTCTTTTTCTGTAAAAAAACTGTGAGCAATTGTTTTTTTGTCAGCTCTTGAAGTTGTTTGGACGGGGAGTTTAAATCATTGAGGTCAATTTTTGAGCCTTCGTCTTCGATGGTAGTGATGTAACTTGAGTCCATCGTTGATTCTGTCTGAAGTTTCTTGAAGGCATCTTTATCGACGGCACTGACTTCGTCAGGGATCGGCAGTGGCCAGGCCATTGGAAATTTCCACACTTGATCTAAAAGAGCGGAGTTGCTGCCAAGCTTATCGCCAAATTTTTGCTGAGCTTGTTGATAGATTTTAATTCTCAAAAGACTCAATTGCATTCCGGACTTGGCCGCGTAATAAGCCTTCAGGCGATTGAGGCTTTGCGAATTCACTTCGTACTCGACGCGCGAGTCGTAAATGACCTCCATCGCAATAAAGGTGATCAACATCATGCAGGCGATGGCAATCATCAAGGCGACCCCACGTTCATTGCGAACGGGTTTGCTAAAATGTTGGAGAGCCGCTTTGAGTGCCTTGGGCATTCTTTTTATCCTCTGGATTGTTAGGAAAGTGAATCGGCGTGATGATCTGCATCGAATATTTTTTATCTTTTCCGCGTTCGCTTTTTGTCAGCGTCAGTGATACTTCAACGGCAGTTGGGAACTTACCTTTGGTGGCGCCATCGCCACCTTGGTCGGTCCGCCAAGAATTCACCCAGTCCTGTTTGCCTTTACCAATATACCGCAATTTAAATTCAGTCACATTTTCAAGCAGGGCTACTTCACTTCCGCCTTTAGTCACATCCAAATCGACATAGGGAGAAGTGCGACGCCAAAGACATTTGGAACTGCCGCCGTCTTCCTTAAGACTTTTACAGTCTTTAAGTTCATAACCGACTTCCACAAAATCAGCCTGCTTGGTGTTTCGCACAGTGCGGGCATTGTTCATGGTCACGAAATTCAATCCTTCTTCGTCACCAACAAAATGAGTTTCGGGATCTCGGCGCGGAACCTCGCGGCGAAGGGTTTGACCGAGAATGTCCTCAGGAGGGGGAAGTGCGGGTTGCCCCGGCACTGGAGCAGGTTGATTTTTCTTTTTAATAGCGGCTTCAATTTCTTTTTCAAAGTCGCGATAGTGATATGCTAAATTGATATCCCTCTCTAGCAAGCGCATGGTGTCGCGCATGCGCGACACATCATCGATCTGACCTTGGAGTTTGATCTTAGCCTTAATGCCTTGCTGGATGGCTTGAGCAACAAGAACCGTCAAGGTTCCGAGAATTGTGATGGTGATCATCACTTCAATCAGGGTGAAGCCGCGTTTAGATTTCATCAGCTGCCTCCTGGGATGCCAGGCAGGGCGATTTCGCGATCATAGTCGACAAAGTACTGAGTGGCCGATGCCTCAACAGCTTTTTTTCCTTGTTTGAAGATCACCGTGACTTTAACTTCTTTGATCGTCTTTGAAAGATGCTCCGTTAAAGTTTTCATCACAGTTAAAGTCATCTCATCAGCACCACCAGATTGCGAAGTCAGAGTGGCTGCGATATTGGGAAACTCCATGCTTTTGGATTCCATTTTCCAAGAGTACTGGGGGTATTCAGAGCCAAAGTCGTCGGCCTTTTCCTCGTCGATGGACTCTAACGGTTTGCCGGCATATTCAATTTCAACTTCGACCATTTTTCGTTCAAGCAGGGCCGCAAGCTCGACATTTTGCTGAGTTTTACGGACGAACATAAAGCTGCCGCCCCAGGAGTTTGCCAGCAGCATAATTCCTGTTGAAAGAATGACCATCGCCATGATGGTTTCTAGCAATGTAAAACCGTTCTTTTTCACCGTTGAATATCCTTAAGAGATTGTGCTTTCTCTATGACATCAGCTTGACCTGTTAGAGGGTTAAAAACAAGCGTCCAGGTGAGATTCGTCCCATTCGTGACTTGAATGGCAGCGGCCTCCACGAAGCCTTCTGGGAAAAAGTAAACATAGGCAATGCCCGAGGTTTGTGGGGCTTTCATGCTGAGTGTTTCCACCGAGGAAATGCGCAAGCCTGTCGGCATGGTTCTTTCTTTGATGACAGACTTGTCGGGCTTAAATAAAGGCGGAGGTGCATCCTCGTCTTTGTCATTATTCTTTTCTTGTTCGGCAGCATCTGGATCGATCGCGTGAAAGCCGCCGGCCATTTCGACCCAGTATTTTTCATTGTTGTCTTCCATGCTGATGGCAAGGCGGTAGGTCGAATTATTCAGACGAGCCTTGTTGCGAATTTCGCGGCTCATGACAATAAAGTGGCGAGCCACTGATTTGATATTATTTTCTTTGCGGAAAAGACGAGGGGCTCCGAAGGCGATGAGGGCGGCAAGGAGTGCCAGCACGATCATCACTTCAATAAGGGTGAAGCCCCGTTGCTTCATCAAGCTACTGGATATCTTCGGCGCTGATGTCGGCATCAAAGCCAGATCCACCCTCACGGCCATCTTTGCCCAGGGATTTGAGTTGGTACTCGTTGCCATTTAATTCATAGACAAAGGGATGATTGAAAGGGTCTGTTAAAGTTTTGGCTTTTGTGTAAGCCTCAGGTCCCCAGTTGCTGCAATTTGCATCTTGAGTGACAAGGTTTTCAAGGCTTGCAGGATATTTTCCGCAATCAGTGTAGTACATCGAAAGTGCATTGATGACCTGAGTGATCTGAATGCGGGCTTCCTTAGTTTTGGCTTTATCAAGCTGACCAGTCAGGCGCGGTAAAAGCAAAGCGGCAATACCACCGATGATGGCAAGTACGATCATGATCTCGATCAAAGTCATACCACGACGATTGTTGATGAAAGATGTAGGCTTTAGCATGTGAACTCCTTCTTACAGACACCTAAGATAGCAGAGCCGCGAGCGGAATCAAAGCAGAAGATCAAATGGTTTTTATATTGCGCAATTTCGCGACAGGAAGCTTGGATGTTGGCGTCAAACCCGATGAATAGTCCAGCGAAAGCCTCTAGCGGTAATCTAGAAGGATCCCAGAGAGACGGCAGAGAGAACCCAGAGAAAAGTCCAGTAAGTTAAGAGAAATCACGAGTAGTTTTTGAACAATACTCACGAGTCTTAAGGGATTACTTTAAGTTGCTTTAGCCAGCCATATTGGTCATTTCGAACATCGGAATCATCACGGCAAAGACGATCATGGCGATAGCCATACCCATAATCACAATAACCACAGGTCCCATAAGGCTTGTAAGACTTTCGAGTTTGTTTTTAACTTGGAAATCATAAGCATCCGAAACCTGAGTGAGCATGTTTTCAAGCTCTCCCGTTTTTTCCCCGATGTTCACCATATGAATAATTAAAGGCGGGAACTGGCCAGATCTTTTTAAGGGTCCCGCAATGGATTCCCCTTCAGAGATATTGCTGCGGGCTTCGTCAATGGCGGCGGCAATGACTTTGTTGTCGACCACATTGCGGACGATATCAAGAGCTGCGAGCATCGGCACACCACCGTTTAAAAGTGTCGCCGTTGTTCGTGTAAAGCGCGCAACCGCCACCATCCGAACTGTTGGACCAAGAATAGGAAGCTTGAGGGAGATCGTATCCCATTGATCTTTGCCGGTAGGAGAATTCTTCCAGTTGCGGAAAAGTAAAAAGGCCATGACCACAGCGCCCACCATGAAGTACCAATAGTTCACTGTGAATTGGCTGGCATTGATCAAGGCGATCGTGAACCACGGCAAAACCAGTGAAGGATTGGACTCAAAGACGGTGACCATCTTAGGAATCAAAAATACGAATAGAAAGCCCATCAGCGCACAGGTAACCGTAAGCATAATAATCGGGTAGGTCATCGCGGTGGAAACCTTGGCTCGAAGATCAGCTTGGGCTTCCGTGAATTCCGCCAGACGCAAAAGAATTACATCCAAGCTTCCCGACATCTCACCGGCTTCCACCATGGAGATATAAATATTAGAAAATAAGCTAGGGTACTTGCTCAAGGCTTTGTAAAAAGGCGAGCCCTCATTGACCATGTTTTTGGCGTCAGCAATAGCTTCAGCTAAGACGGGTTGTTCGACTTGCTCAGAAACTGCTGTCAACGCATCCACGAGGGGAATATTGGCTTTGATCAATACGGCGAGCTGCCGAGTCATAAGTGCCAGATCTTTAACCGCAACGGTGCCTGTTTTTCGTGGGCCCTTATTTTTTTTGCTCGGGTCTAGCTTTTTTTTATCGCGGATGTCGACCACAAAAACATTGTCTTTTTTGAGTTTTACGCGAGCAGCCCGCAAGTTCTCAGCATCGATGATGCCCTTGGTGTTGCTGCCGTCGCGTTTTAGGCCCTTATACTCAAAAATAGGCATAATCTAAATATCCAATTGCGTATTCGAAGTGAGTTCGTCGATGGTTGTCGTTCCGGCTAAAACTTTTTGGATCCCGTGATCTCGGAAAGTTTTCATTCCATTGAGTATAGCCTGTCTTTTGATCGTATTGCCATCCTTACGTTGCATAATCAGAGTGCGAATATCATCAGTCACTATTAAGAGTTCGCTGATGACCGTTCGTCCAGCGTAACCCTTTTGCCCACACTGGTTACAGCCCATGGCCTTACAGATATGACCATTATTTGCAATCTCTCGAGTGATTCCCAAAAGTTGTAATTCAAAATCAGTGGCTTGGTGCGGAGCTTTACAGTGCGGACACAGTACACGCACCAGACGTTGGGCGATCACGCCAGAAATCGAAGTCGCAATCAAGAAGGGCTCGACTCCGAAATCAATCAAGCGGGGGAAGGCTCCGGCTGAGTCATTTGTATGTAGAGTTGAAAGCACCATATGACCGGTAAGTGATGCCTGAATGGCCAGTTCAGCAGTTTCCAAATCACGAATCTCTCCCACCATGATGATGTCGGGATCTTGACGAAGGAAGGAGCGCAGGCCAGCTGCGAAAGTTAATCCGATTTTTGCATTCACCTGAACCTGACCTACCCCGTGCAAACGTTGCTCCACGGGATCTTCGACAGTCAGGATATTCACATCGGGTTGATTTAATTTCGAAAGAGATCCGTACAGTGTCGTGGACTTACCAGAGCCAGTGGGACCCGTGACGAGCATAATTCCGTAGGTGCGAGTTAAAAGCTCATCAATGGAGTCAAGATTGTCTCTTGAAAATCCCAACTGAACCAATTCAAGGACGACGTTAGATCTATCTTGCAAGCGCATAACCAGTCGCTCGCCAAAAGCGGTCGGCACTGTGGAAAGACGAATATCAATATCTTTACCGCCGACTTTCAAGGGGATGCGACCATCTTGAGGCAGACGTTTTTCTGCGATATTTAAGTTCGCCATAACTTTGATACGAGAGGTGATGGCGTTTTGCAGCTTTTTAGGTGGCTTAAAGACATCCATTAAAATACCGTCTGTGCGAAAGCGGACGGACATGTCTTTTTCATAGGGCTCAATATGGATGTCGGAAGCTTTTTCTTTTACGGCTCGGAACATCAAGCTATTCACCATCTTGATGACTGGAGCATCGTCTTCGCCGGCCTCAAGCAAGTCGACGATGGGGTCATCAAGGTCATAATCTTCTTCGTCGATTTCATCGAGGCCGGAAAGATTGGACGTGCTTTTTTCGTAAACTTTATTGATGGCATCTTGAATGCGACTGGTCGTCGTAATGAGCGGACGAATGCGTTTTCCAAAAAGGACTTTGAGGTCATCAAGGCCTTTGATGTTTAAGGGGTTGCTGGTCAGGGCCGTGAGGCCATCGGAGTCCTCTTTGTAGGGGAGGATTCCGTGCTGTTTGGCGTAATTGATCGGAAGATCTCGAACGAGGTCTGCGGAAATATCACTGACGGGGATGTCGCGAATAAATTCCAATCCTAATTCTTTACACAAATCACTGACGAGTTCATCTGCTGATGTGAACTCTTTTGTGCCTAGTGCCTCGCCCACGCTGACCGGGCGAACAACAGAGGGGCTCGCAAGGACAGAGCGAATTTGCTCTGTCGATAGAGAGGTTGCTTTTGAAAGAATGGTTTGAACGTCAGCTGCCATGTCTCTTAGTCCTCGCTGTCAAAAGTATCTGGGCCAGAAGGAGCATTGCCTTGCGCTTTTTGGTAAATCTTGTCGACACGCTTGCCCCAAGGGTCTTTGCCGCCTTGGTTCTTAATAAAGTCCAAACGCTCATCTAGTTTTTTAGTGATCATCTGATGATTGTCAGCGGCAGCACGAATCACTTTCGGAGTGATGAAGACCAACAAGTTCACTTTGTCCTTTGAAGACTGGCGAGATTTGAACAGCCAGCCCAGGATCGGAATATCGCCCAACAAAGGTACTTTGCTGACCGTTTCAACATCTTGTTCCTTGATCAAACCACCCAGAATCGCCGTGTCGCCATTGCCTACGTTGATGGTTGTTTTGATCGAACGCTTAGCAACCGATTGAGAGCTGTCAGCTAAGGCTTTTGGAGGGAGTGCCGTTGAGGGCTGGGCCACTTGTTGTTTGATTTCCATGCGAATCGTATTTGAAGACGGGCTGATATAAGGCTTGATCGTCAGCTTAATTGTCGCATCTTCAAAAATCGGCGTTGTTGTGGTGATCCCGTTTACGCCCGTACTTTGATTCACCCCTGTGATGATTTTATCGCCAACTTCGATTTCACCCTCTTGGTTATCCAGGGTCAAAATTTGCGGAGTGGAAAGGATGTTAGCCTTTTTAACTGTCTTTAAGAAATTGATGAGACCAATAAGGCTTGGGATGCTGAAAGTCTTATTGGAAATGGGATCCGTTACATCAATAGTTTTACCTTGTCCGAAGCCGATGACAGCGCCAGTTCCGGAGGTGGGGTTTAGGAAGTCAGTCATATTCACGCCGCCGTTGAAGCCCACTTTCCCATAACCATTGTCGCCGTATTGGTAGTAACCAATTCCCCAGTTGTTCCCGTCAGAAGCACTCATCTCCATGATGATCGCTTCAACATAAACTTGATCGCGTGCGATATCGAGTTTAGCCATCAGACTCATGATCTTATCATAGTCATCTTTGCTGGCCGTGATCACAAGGCTGTTGGTGTTTTTATCAGCCGTAATCTTAACATCTCCACCAAAGAATTCTTGAGGTGCTTGCATCTGTCCCCCCAAGCCAATCGGGGACAGCAGGCTGCCGCCAGTCGATGGTTTTGGAGCGGCTTCTTTTGCTACACCCTGCAAGGTTTGCGCAAGTTTCTCTGCATCTCCGTTTTTTACGTGATAAACATACACGCCGCCGGTGTCTTCGGGGCGAATTTTAAAGTCCAATTGGCTAATCAATTTTTTAATACGCACAATGCCTGATTTATTACCCACAACGATGATTGAATTCGTACGATCATCCGGAATGGCCATAAAGAAGCTCGCACCTTGCTGGGAAGAAGCGCCACCACTTGCAGAGCGAGTAAATCGCGGAACGCCTGCCGTGAAAGTTCCTGGCGCGTTCGACTGAGATTTTGAGCCTTTATTGACGATCTTATCAACAAGGTCCGCAAGGTCCTTGGCTTTGGCAAATTTAATAGGAATCACTTCGAGTTGCTCTTCGAAGCCGGGAACATCGAGTTGTGAAATGATCTTCATCACGCGGTCAATATTCGAGCCGTAGTCTGAAATGATAATAGAGTTTGTCGGCTCATAGATATTCATTTCGCCATCTTTAGAAGGCAAGATTCGTAAATCACGATTCACTTGCGAAGCCGAGATATGTTTTAAGTGAATAATTCGAGTGATCATCTGGTCACTGTTGGGATAGTAAGCGCCGGAGAAGGTCTCGATATTATCTCGCTGAGCATTTCTAGCAGATTTTACTTTTAAAAAGCTACCTGAAGGAACGACCGTAAAGCCGTTAATTGCAAGAGCTGACAAGAAGGCCTTATAGGCTTCAGCCACTGAAATCTTAGACGGGGCGACGATCGTGATTTTGCCGCGAACGCCGGGATCAATAATAAAGTTTTTCCCGGTCAACTCACTGATCGTTTTGATGATATCGGTAATTTCAACATTCGGAAAGTCGAAGGATTCAATCGTTTCTGGAAAGTTATCGGTTGTGATGTCTTCACTGGAAGCTTTGGCAAAACGATCACGGGTGTTTTTGCTTAAGACATCTGAGCTGACGCCGTCACCACGAGTGCCGGCTCCGGCTGGGCTTGCAACAGCTCCGGGCGATTCCGTAGGGAAGGACTCGCCAAAATCTGGCGGCGGTGGCGGAGGTGGAAAGTCGTCAAACTGCGCTAGGGCCATGGGGCCAACAAGCTGAGCAGTCATCATTGATGCAAGTCCTATGCTGATGGTTTTTTTCATTAACCTTCTCCTCTGATGCCTTACTGAATATTGTAGTTAAAACTTTCCGACTTACCGTTACGCTCAATTTGCAACGTTACCTTGGGATCATTTTTTAAAGTATTGTAAAGTTCCATGGCCTTTGCCGGGCTATCAACAGCTGTGCCGTTAACAGACTTGATGACATCCATGCGCTGGATACCGAGTTGCTCATAGATACTGCCGGGCTGCATATCTAAAATGCGAAAGCCATTGATGTTCCCGGTGCCGGGTTCGCGATTGGGCACCGCACGCGCTTGCATTAAAATGCTGGAAAGATCGTTTGTGTATTTAAGCAAGTCGGCGCGTTTGATCACGAAGTTATTCTCGCCCACCTTTTGAACTTCTTTAGCGCCAGAATCTGCAGCCTTCGAAGACTTGAAAGACAGCTTCATATCTTTTTTCATCTCAATATACTCCAGGCGATTGGAGTTAAGATTTCTGAAGACCACCTTTTGTCTCTCGACACGAGTGATGGACGCCATGCCTTCAATTTCTTTACCTGGAGTGTAGGAGATCACTTGGCTTTTTCCTTTAACTTCGATGGCAGCAATAGATTTATCTGGGTTCGAGTGAACCAACGTACCAACTAGAGTCAGAGGCAACTGTGATAGAACGGGGTCGGATTCTTGTTGTACGTCGCCCTTGCTTTTGTCGACAAGTGCTTCAGGGATGACTCCGGTTGAAGAAAAAATATTTCGACTTGAAACCGTATTGTAGGCGCCGCGACTGATGGAGTTGTCGAGGAGCTGTCCCTTGGGACGCGCTGCTGGTGTGGATTGTGGAAGCATGAGGTCGCGGTAAGCCAGAATCGACAAGTCAGCTATGCAAAAGCCAATGAAAATAAAAAGCAGGTAAGGGTACCACTTTTCAAATGGAGGGCGTTGATTTTTAGTGTTGCGTAAAATCACCGATTACAATCCTTTGCATTTAATCAGCTCAAGCTGTCATATGAATACGTACTGCTCGCTGCCAGGCCTAGTCCTATGGCCTTAATGAATCCTACCAAAAAGGCGGGGGGACTGCATCAAAAAATAAGACCTGGACCATAGTTGAGGTCTTGAAAAAAACTGCACACTTTTTAAGAAGATAGGTCATGATAGGTGTATGAGAATTCTCTACTTCACGGACGGAGCAGGAATTGATCTCCAGGTTATTCGCGAATCAGTTTTGCGAATTCCGGAGGTGCTCACCTCTCTACGTCGCGGCCAGGAACAGGCTCGCTATGTAGACCTGATGCAGGTGATGGGTTTACCAGACGAAGACTTTCGCCTGGTACCTTCCGTATTGCGTTCACTTTTAGTTAATTTGGTGCAAAGAGGTTTGCATCAACGCTGGATCAACCGTGATCAGCGGGCGGACCTTATTCTTCGCCGCATTAACTTCCGTAGCTATGCTGATATTAAAACCGAAGTGTTAAATTTCATTCGCAGTAAAAAAGAGCTCAAACAAGTGAACGTGAAGGACTTGAATTTGCTTCATTTTCTGAGTCAGATTGAAATCACAATCATTGGTCCTGGATATGATGAGGTCGAGCTTTGGCTGCGTCGCGAAATTTCACATCGCGGCGACATGAAAGTTCTTATTAAAGATGTGATTGCCTCCGATCCTCAACTGGATTGGTTCTGGCCTCAGGTCTCCGAAAATTTTAGCGGCGATGAACTCTTGGTTTAGTTTCGGCGTTTAGATCCCACTTAAATATTCCGATAAAATTATATGTGCCAGCTCTTAGGAATGAATTGCAATGTTCCCACGGATATCTGTTTTTCCTTCACCGGTTTTCAGGCCCGTGGCGGCTTGACGGACGTTCATAAAGACGGGTGGGGAATCGCGTTCTTTGAAGGCAAGGGAGTGCGTCAATTTTTGGATCCACTGCCGTCGGCGCACTCTCCGGTAGCTGAACTCGTCAGAAATTATCCGATCAAATCCACCAGTGTCGTCGCGCATATTCGTAAGGCCACGGCCGGTCGCATTGCGCTTGAGAATACACATCCCTTTATGCGTGAACTTTGGGGATCCTATTGGATTTTTGCCCACAATGGTCATGTTTCTGAGTTTTTGCCAGAGCTTGATGGCAGCTTTTTGCCGGTCGGCGATACCGACAGTGAACGCGCCTTTTGTTGGCTCTTGCAAGAGTTGGCAAAAATTTATCCGGATAAAATGCCCAGCAAAGAACAGCTTTTTGAGTCCGTAGGTGAGTTAACGAAGCTTGCAGGAATTGCTGGCGAGTTCAATTTTCTATTTTCAAATGGCGAGGTGTTGATCGCCCATTGCTCGACTCGATTGTATTATATTATTCGCAAAGCGCCCTTTACGACGGCCAGTCTGAAAGATCAGGAAATGACCGTTGATTTTAACAGTGTCACGACGGCCACGGATCGCGTAGCGGTGATTGCGACTTTGCCCCTGACTGCTAATGAGAGTTGGCTTGAGATGAAGCCCGGCACTCTTGGGATGTTTCACTTAGGGGATTTGATTGCGGAGAGTGAAACAGTTGTGGGTGTGAAGTGGGTGAGTACGAGTTAGTTTTGGGGTTCTGAGAGTCAGGCTTTCAATCAGTCAGTTCATTGCTCCACTCACTCACTCACTCACTCACTCACTCACTCACTCACTCAACTTCGGTAGTCGTCCTAATTAAAACGAATTTCTCTCTGAAGATCTGAATAAATTCATTTAATAAAGTGCAAAAATTCGACACTATTGACCACAGTAAAGCATGGCAAAAGAACGGCCGATCTGTAAACCATGAAACATAATACTTTCAAAAAAACACTTACCCTCGCGTCCCTCCTGCTTGCCATGCAAGGACTATCGGCCTGTCTATCCAATAATGGTGGCCTTTCGGCAGGGGCGGCAGATAATTCTTCATCCTCTGTTGTGTCTGAAGTGACGCCAGAGCAACCGGAAACTGAAACGCCTGAAATACCAAAGGTGCCAGAGGTACCCGAAGTGATCGTGCGGGAAGTGATTCCTTTGTGGGAGGCGGCGGTGAAAGATGGCAAAGAATGGTCGACTCGCGTTGATCAGGCCTTAGACAAATATGGTCAGAATCTTTTGGATGTGGTGCCCGCGGACCGCAGTTTGTTTTGTCCGAAGTATGCCAAGCTTTCTTATGCGCAAAGAAAACAATATTGGGCCTTTATGTTGTCGTCTATGGTGAAGTTCGAAAGTAAATTCAATACGAACTCTGCTTACAGGGAAGGTTTTAGGGATAGTAAAGGAAATGCCGTCGTCAGTCGCGGTCTTTTGCAACTCTCTATCGAGAGTGGGAATGCTTATGGATGTGCTTTTAAGACAACCAAAGACTTGCATGACCCTTTTCAGAATCTGAGCTGTGGAATTCGCATTCTAGATCGTTGGCTGGGGCGCGATGGGCGCATCGGCGGAAAAATCGACGGCCAGTGGCGCGGCGGCGCTCGATACTGGTCCGTTCTGCGAGCTGCCGATAAGACGAGCTACAATTCTATTCTGAAGTGGAGCCAAGAGCTTTCGTTTTGTAAGTAGGTGAGTGAGCTATTTCTTTTTGTCAAAAATTATGGGCTAAAATAAATATCAGTCAGTCGGTAAGATTTTTTATTAATTCAAAGTGAGGCGATGAAATAGTTCCGCTCTAGTCTGCGGGAGTGTATTTTTCAAAAAGGTCTTTAAAGCTTCCAGCTGCCTGAAGTTTTCGAAGTGCAGTATTGAAATCGTCGCGGAGTCTCAAGCTTCGAAAGGCGACTGAGTATTGTGACTCAGGAAAAAGGGAGTGTCGGACAACCTCAATGGGAGTTTTCTTTTCTGAGGCTGCATAAGCTTGCTTGTTCATTTGCAGAAGTCTTTCTTCGCAAATAATAATCTGTGTGCGATTGCTTTGAAGCATCTTAAATTGGCGGTATTGATCTGCAAGTTCTCTGTAGGAGGGGGCTTTCGAAACGGCTTGTTCATATTGGGACCCCAAGATAAGTTTCGAATTTTGAAATCCGATGACTGAATATTTGGAGAGATCTGAAATCTCTGACAATGCAATATTATTCTTTTTCAGAGACCAAGCCGCATTGCGGAAGGTGATATAGGAGTCGGAGTAAAAAAACTTCCCACCAACTGCCGATGTGGCCATGGCGTCAACAAGTCCGTTCTCTAGGCTTCGCAAGGCTCGAGCTGGAGGTTGGTAATAGGGAGTCACTTTCGTGTTCATTTCAGCAAAAACTCGAGAAATAAGTTCGACCTCGAGACCAGAGGAAGTGCTTTCGAGAACATAGGGTGGTTTGTTAAGAGAAAAGGCAACGCGAAGACCTGGAGCTCCAAGTGCGAAGTGCCCTGCTAGTGAAATAAAAATGAAAAAAAACAAGATATTTCTCAAGTGCCTCCTCTGAATAAGTCTAACAAGTTTTTTTGGCACGACTACTTAAATAGCTAAGTTGGTCGAAATTGCAAAAAACTGACCTTTCCTCAGAGAAATAAAATGAATTTTAGGCGCCTTGGATGTGCAGTCATGAGTCTATGCGCCCCTAGGCACTCATCTAAAACCCAAAAAACGGCTCCATCTCCAAAAAGCGTTCATTCTTCGGGTGCATAAAAGCAGGAGCTGGCTTATCCGGAGGCGACATCAAATAAACCCCAAAAGGCATCTTGGCTGAAATCCAATTTAAAGGACTGCGATAAATATATTCGGCCCGTGGTTGGGAGTAGAGCAGAAATTCATTTTCTTCGGCCTCATCGTAAGCACGCCACAAAAGACTTTCAAAGATGCTCTCGTTGTCGGCGAACTTGAAGTTTAAGTACTTGAAATTCATCGTTGATTCTATTTTCAAACGAGAAAAAGGCTTCGTTAATGTGCGCGTCCAGCCCAACATTTTTCCGAATTTTAAAAATTGGCGAAAGTTATGCGCGCGCAAAGAGTACTCAATCGGAATAAAGTCCTGAAGGCCGCCCGAAGACCACGGAGCCATGCAGCCCACGATATTATCTTGGGCATCGAAGGCGATTAAAAAGTCCTCTAGGCGCAGGCCTTTCCAGCGCTCAAGCTTTTCTTGAAATGTATGAGTGTCCCAAACCGTGGCCAACTCGTGATCCTGGGATTTTTGGGAAATATAATAAACCAAGGCATCCAGATGTGCGGGGCTGCCATGACGAATGCGTAAATTCGGCAAGGGGTTGCGTGCCCAGGGGAGTCGGCCATGAACGGAAACGATATTAAAACGTCGGAATAAATAATACCGAGGCAAAGGCCGCTTGGTATTGCGTGGTCGTACAAAAGTATTCAGTGCCTGAATATCATTCATGCTCAAAACCGAAAAGAAATGCTCTGCCTGTAAAGTCTTTTGGACTTCTTCCATCACAGGTAAAAAGTGATTAGACCATTCGAGAATCACTTTACGATTGGAACTGATGCGCAAGTCACGGCCAAAAGCCACCGGTGTGGGCTTTCCGCCAACTAAAACATCACGAACCACGAAGCTGGCAATGCCCTCAATCTGATTGTCTTGGCGTAGCATATATGTAAGGTGCTTGTCGGACTGAACGGCATACGGACCAAAAAAATCATGACCACGATCGACCTTCATTTCAACGAGGCCGCGCATCGGAAAGGTTTTGTAAAATTCGGCCAGTTCGCGGGCACTCTCAGGTGTGGCAATCTCTATCTTCATTCGCTTTTCTTCCAAGGCACGTCGGCATGGCCCGTTTTAAAGTTCACCCAACGAGCGGCCACAAATAAATAATCACTCAGACGATTGAGGTATTGAATGCACAAAGCATAACGTTCTTCTTGAGTCGCCATTCCTGGCGCCCCCTTCAGGGTCACTTCCAGCGCGCGCCGTTCACTGCGTCGGCAAAGAGTGCGCGCCACATGCAGGTGTGAAGCCGCCATATGACCACCTGGCAAAATAAACTGGCGCAATTCAGGGAGTTCTAAAGTCATTTGATCAATTTGGGTTTCAAGTTCGCGAACTTGGGCTTCAGAAATAAGCGGAAGCATTTTAAAAACTTCTTCTTTTTCAGTCGCCAAGAGGCTGCCAATATTAAAGAGGGCATTTTGAACGTGCTCCAAGCCCGAGTCCAAACTCTGGCAGGGCGACAAGTCTTGAAGGCTGGAGCGCGTCACGCCTAAGTAGCTGTTGAGTTCATCCACGGTTCCATAAGCCTCAACACGGGGGTTGAATTTATCAACGATCGAACCATCCACAAGGCGCGTGCTGCCCTTGTCGCCGGTGCGTGTGTAAATTTTTGCCTTGGGAGCTGATGTCATATTTCAACCTCTCTAAAGAAAGTCTTGCCTTTTCCATCTAAGAGGTCAAGTTTCATAAGACATGAACAAGCAACTGCCACTTCTAGTGACCATTCCCCATTCAGGTGAAAAAGTTCCGACGCAAACGCCGTGGTTGAACTCTTTGCCGGAAGAAATCTTAATGTGTGATGTGGATCGCTATGTCGATCTTTTGTATGCTCCAGCTTTGGCGGAATTAAAGCTACCTTTCGTGAAAACGGAATGGCATCGCTATGCTGCAGATCTGAATCGAATTCCCGATGATGTGGATGCTTCCTCCGTTCAGGGAAACTCTTTGGCAGCAGGAACTCACAGCCGGGGATTTCACTGGGTTATCACGACTTATAAAAATCAGTTGATGACAGAGCCGATGAGTCAAAAAAGTCACGATGAGCTTGTTGCTCTGGTTTATGAGCCCTTTCATTCCAGTATTCGGCAGATGTATTCGGATCTTCATGCTCAAGGGTTCAATAAAACTTTTCACATTGATGCCCACAGTATGCCATCTGTGGGAACCAGCGAGCATCGTGATCCGGGTGAAACACGAGCTGAGATCGTCGTGAGTGATAGTATGGGTAAGAGTTGTGATCCGCGGTTCAAAGATCTGGTGATTGCAGCCTATGTGACAGCGGGTTTTAAGGTTGGCTATAACTGGCCTTATTTCGGTGGACGCCTGACGGAACAGTATGGTCACCCGAGTCGCGAGCAGCACACCTTGCAGGTAGAGATCAACCGGTCTCTTTATATGAACGAGACGACAAAAAAACTCAATGAGTCAGACGCGAAAGAGATTCAGGTAAAAGTTAAAAAGGCTCTTTCCTATGTTTATCAGAACCTGCCGCAAATAATGTAGGGCGTCGAAAACCAAAAAGCATAGTCAGCACTCCGCAAAGCATTGTAATGATAAAGCCATTTTCTTTATTTTGATAAGGAGAGGTCTTGGAAAAAAAACAAGCTTCGACTGCGCCTTGGTACAAACGATTCAATCGCCCGTTGGCATCCCTTAAACTTGCTGTTTTTATTCTTTTGTCGATTGCTGTAGTGACAGCTGTTGGAACAATTATTGAGGCCAAGTACGATGCCTTAGCCGCAAAAAAACTCGTTTACGATACTTGGTTTATGTATTTAATTTTGGGAACTCTCGCTGTGAACTTGATCGCGGTGATGGTGGATCGTTGGCCTTGGAAAAAACGCCACGCAGCCTTTGTTTGTGCCCACATTGGTATTTTGACAATTTTGCTGGGCTCCCTCGTGACAGCCCAGTATGGGCTTGATGGCTCGATGCGAGTCGAAATTGGGCAAAAAAATAATTTAGTTCAGACGCCTGAAACCGACATGACGATATACACCTCATTTGATGGGGATCGATATTCTAAAACTTTTGAAAAAGAAGTCGATTTTTTTAGAAAGCCACCCACGCGCGAAAAGCCTTTTTTAATGCCCGGCTATGGGATGGATATTCAGGTCGTTGAATATAAAAAATACGTTGTGCCGAATCGCAAAGTTGTGCCAGGGGAGCCGGGAAAGTCCGGCGCTGGGTTGCGTTTTCAACTTCACAATCCGAATGTGAATATGATTGAGTGGCTGGTGCAAAAAAAGCCTGACGCTATGGCAACCGAAAATTTGGGGCCGGCTTCGATTCATTTAGGGTCTTTGCCACCACACGGGCAACCTGGAAAAAACGAAATCTATTTGGCGCCGGAAAAAGACGGACTCCGTTATGTGGTATTTCATAAGGACTCTGTCAAGGC
Organism: Bdellovibrio sp.; assembly: GCA_037968775.1. Classification (GTDB taxonomy): domain Bacteria; phylum Bdellovibrionota; class Bdellovibrionia; order Bdellovibrionales; family Bdellovibrionaceae; genus Bdellovibrio. The sequence goes on along the minus strand of JBBKWD010000141.1, from coordinate 16,621 downwards.
GCTTAAAAAAGGATTTGTTAAAGAAGGCGAAGTTTTTGATCCAGGATTTAAAATGGCCTTAGAGTTTCGTATTTTGCGATTTTTGCCAGCGGCCAAGGATGATTGGGATTTACAAGAGCTCGAGGCGCCGACACCTTTGACGACCTCTGCTGTTAAAATTATTTTTCAAGGCAAAGAGCATTGGGTTTTACTGAACGACATGGTGAAGCTGTTTACCGACAACGCCGTCTATTTGTTAACTTATGGAAACCGTCGCATTGATCTCGGTTTCCCCTTGGAATTGAAAAGCTTTGAAGTAAATCACTATCAAGGGACCATGCGGGCTATGGCTTACAAAAGTGTGGTCGAGGTTCCGGAGGTGGGCCAACAGGTAATTTCAATGAATGAGCCGCTGAAGCATAAGGGTTTGACGGTTTATCAAGCCAGTTTCCAAGAAGAGAACGGCGTGCCTGTGGCTTCTATTTTTTCTGTGAATCATGATCCGGGCCGTTGGATCAAGTATTTGGGTTCTTTGATTATGTCCATCGGTGTTGTGTTATTGATGTGGTTTAAGCATTTAGATTTCAAGAGGCTCAAAAAGAAATAGGGACAGCGTATGAAAAAAATTGCTCTGATAATTTCGCTTTTGTTGTTTTCACCGTTTTTGCAAGCCAAGTCGGGGGATGCTCTAAAGTCTCTTCCTGTGCAAGATGGCGGGCGAGTGAAGCCCTATGATAGTTTCTCGCGCGAAATGCTCGAAATTGTCTATGGCAAACCTAAGTTTGAGGGGCGATCCGCTACCGAAATCGTGCTGACGTGGATGTTGTCGCCGCAAGCGTGGCAGAATAAGAAAATCTTTGAAATTCGCAATCATCAGGTCTTAGACGCTTTGGGGCTGCCAAGAGATCAGCGTCATTTTGCGGGAGACGAAGTTTTCGCTAGTGATAAGTTCACCTTGATGCGCCAAGAGTTGCAAAGCAAGCGCGAGACAAAGGAAAAGCTCAATCCGTATTACCAAGCCGTGCAGCGTTTGGAAAACCAGTTCGGCATTTTTCAGGAAATTGCGGGTGGGCGTCTATTAAGGGTACTGCCATCAAAAGATTCTGAAACCTGGGTTTCCGTGGCGGATTTACCAGAGGCCTTTCAGTTAAAGTTTCTGGATATCACGAAAGCTTTTGTGACTTATATTGGCGCGGTGGCTCAGCACGCGGATGCGGCGGTGATTGAAGCCGCAGGGAAAGATTTGGACCAAGCCGTCGCGGTCTTTGAAGACGCGGCTCGAGCTGAAAATCCAGTGGCTTACAATCACGATGCGCGTATTCAGGCAGAAGTACATTATAATGACTTCCATCCTTTCCGTTGGGCCTATGTATTTTATCTTTTGGCTTTCATCGTGATGGCGATCATTTGGACTCTCGATAAAGAGTCTTTGATGAAATATGCCTGGGTGTTGTTGGGAATTGGTTTTATCTTGAACACCTATGGCTTTGGTGTGCGCATGTATATTATGGAGCGCGCCCCTGTTTCGAATATGTATGAAACTGTTATCTGGGTGGCTTGGGGAGTGATTGTCTTTGCGACGATCTTGGAGCTTATCTATAAGTACCGTGTGATTTTAATAGCGGGGTCTTTGGTTGCAGCATTTTGTTTGGTGGTGGCGGACTTTGCGCCGGCCGTTTTGGATCCTTCACTTCAGCCCTTAGAGGCCGTGCTGCGCAGCAACTACTGGCTGACCATCCACGTGATGACTATCACTATCAGTTACGCCGCTTTTTTCCTGGCCTTTGGATTGAGCGATGTGGGCTTGATTTACTATTTGCGCGACGAAAAAAAGCATGCTGAAAAAATCAAGGCGATCGCCACCGGCGTTTACCGCGCCATCCAGATTGGCGTGGCCTTTTTAGGTCCTGGAATTATTTTGGGCGGTATCTGGGCGGATTATTCTTGGGGCCGTTTTTGGGGCTGGGACCCAAAGGAAACCTGGGCTCTAATTGCCTTGCTAGGCTATCTGGCCGTACTTCACGCGCGCTTTGCGGGTTTGATTCGACAGTTTGGATTGATGGTCGTTGGAGTTTTGAGCTTTTCACTTGTCATCATGGCTTGGTACGGAGTGAATTTCGTTCTTGGCGCAGGGCTTCATTCCTATGGGTTTGGTGCTGGCGGCTTAGAATATGTGACTGCTTTTGTGGCAGTTCATATCTTATTTGTCGTCTATGTCAGTGCGGTGAGGCAAAAGAAAGAAGCTTAAATTCACTGCTCATGAATTAGGCTTCTGTTTGGAAGAGTTCAATTTATCAATAAGCTTGCAAAAAGATTATGGACAGCTGGACTTTTCTACCCTTAAATAAGGTCAAAATAAAATTAGGACAAAATTGTGGCCTCAAAAGTCACAACTGAGTTTTGAACCACATCATGTGAACCGAAGGATTTCTATGCATCGGGTGATGAAAACAACATTGGCGAGTGTGCTGGCATTAATGGGCGCACTTATTATTTCAACCCTCCTGTCGAGCTGCAAATTTCAGCCGGGATTTGGATATAACAAAGGGTATGCGCCTGAACAGCCTATTCCTTTTGATCACTCCCTCCATGCAGGTACTCACAAGATTGATTGTCAGTATTGCCACAATCAGGTGGAAAGAGCGAATCACTCGAATATTCCGGCTTTGTCGACTTGTATGAATTGCCACTTGCAGGTTGCGACTGACAAGCCTTCAATTCAAAAATTGCGTGAGGCTTATGACAGTGGTGGATCCGTTGAATGGGTGCGTGTTCACATGCTTCCAGACTTCGTGCACTTCAATCATAACGCCCATATCGTAAAAGGCGTGAACTGCCAAACTTGTCACGGTCAGATCGAGACGATGCAAAAAGTCGAACAGATCTCTGACTTGTCGATGGGATGGTGTGTGAACTGTCATCGTCAGCCTGAAAACAAGGCCCCTATTAACTGCTCAACTTGTCACTACTAAGGTTTCGGAAGGTACTATGTCTGAAATGCACACTGATCACGAATCAGAAATGAAAAAAGCAGGTCGCCCTCTTACAGAGCGCGACAGTAAATACTGGCTCAGTCTTGAACAATGGAGCAACGATCCTGAGTTCTCAAAGACGGCGCAAACCGAATTCAACTCTTCACCTTTGCGTGAAGGGGACAGTGAAGACGGTTGGGCTCGTCGTGAGTTCTTAAAGCTCATGGGTGCTTCTTTGGCGATGGCAACGGCAAGTTGCGTTCGTCGTCCAGTTCAAAAAATCGTTCCTTATAATAAGCAACCTGAAGAAGTGACTTTGGGAATCGCGAATTACTATTCGTCAGCTTATTTTGATGGTTCTGAAGGCTTGGGCGTTTTGATTAAAACTCGCGAAGGACGTCCGATTAAAATCGAACCGAATCCTTCACATCCTTTCAGTGTCAGCGGATTGAGCATTCGTTCTCAGGCTGCCTTGATGTCGTTATATGACCCTGAAAGAATTCAAGGGCCAAAACGAAATCTCTTCAATGAAAAGAAATTGAACTCTCAAATCATTGATGTGAAGTGGGAAGACCTCGATAAAAAAGTTGTTGAGCAGCTGAAAAAAGGCGACATTGTCGTTTTGACGGGTGCGTCCTCATCTCCTTCGACACGCGCTTTGATTGGTGATTTTGCTCAAGGCTTCAAAGCTAAGCATGTCATGTGGGAAGCGATCGCGAATGAAGAAGTTCGTGATGGCCAAAAAGCCGCTTACGGCGAAGCTGTCGTTCCATTGTACCGCTTTGATAAAGCTAAGATGATTGTATCTATTGATGCAGACTTCTTGGGAACATGGATCGCTCCAACAGCGTTCACAAATCAGTTCACAGCAGGTCGTAAAGACATCAAGAACATGAGTCGCATGGTTTCTTTCGACTCGACTTATTCTTTGACGGGTGCAAATGCGGATATCCGTATCAAGATCAAGCCATCTCAGCAACTTGACGTGGTTATGGGTCTTTTGCATGAAATCATCGTTAGAAAAGGTTCATCTTCATACGCGAATAACAGCGGCGTGAAGTCAGCGCTTTCTGCTTATTCAGATGTTCCAGCAAAATTGGGAATGGATCCAGCTTTATTTGCAAAGGTCGCTGCTGACTTGATGGCCAACAAAGGTCAATCATTGGTTGTTGCGGGTGGCTTGCAAACGATGACAGATCGTTCTTTGGATTTGCAGATCGCAGTAAATCTTCTGAATTCCGCTTTAGACAATGATGGCAAAACTGTCGATGCTAAGGGCGGCAACTCAGGTTTGAAAGGCTCTTACGCTGACATGGCGAACCTCATTCAAGATATGAATGCCGGTAAAGTTGAGACCTTGATCATTCACAGAGTGAACCCAGCATTTGCATTGCCTGCTGAAATGGGTTTTGCAGACGCGATTAAAAAAGTTAAAATGGTTGTTTACACAGGCGACCGGGTAGATGAAACAGGTGTTCACGCGGATTATGTTCTTCCAGATAACCATGCCTTGGAGTCTTGGAATGATGCGGAGTTGGCTTCTGGTGTAGTAACTATTTGTCAGCCAGCAATTCGTCCAATGTATGACACGCGTTCATTCCAGTTATCTTTGATGACATGGGCCTATATGGCGAACGCTGGTCCATCGCGTATTCGTGATTATGAGACTTTCTATGATTATCTCCGTGTCTTCTGGAAATCTGATATTCATCCGAAGCTTGGCAAAGGCCAAGATTTTGAAGATTTCTGGCAAGCGACTCTTCAAGCCGGTGCTGCTGGTGAGTTGAGCAAAGGTTCTTCACCTCGTTCATTTAGAACAGATGCTTTTGCGACGATTAAACCGTCTTCAACAAAATCTGGTTTTGAGTTGGCTTTGTACCCAACGTCTCAAATGGGCGATGGAACATTGGCGAACGTGGCTTGGTTGCATGAGCTTCCAGATCCTATTACTAAAATCGTGTGGGATAACTATGTCGGTGTTTCTTTGGCAACAGCTGAAAAACACAACCTCAAAGAGGGCTCTATCATTGAGTTGGCTGTGGGCGGCAAGAAAATGGAAATCCCTGTCCATATCCAGCCGGGCTTGCATGATGAAGTCTTAAGCCTTTCGGTCGGTTATGGCCGTACGAAAGCGGGTAAAGTAGGAAATGGCATCGGTCAAAATGCCTTCGCATTAGCGTCAGCAACTAAAGATGGATCTATGACTTTTGCTGGTCAAACGGCAACATTCACAAAGACATCTAAAAATTACGAACTCGCTTGCACTCAAGGTCACCACTCTATGGAAGGCCGTGCGATTGCAATCGAAGCTACGTTAAAAGATTACGAGCAGAAAAAAGATGCAGGTCTTCACAAGCATCACACATGGAATATTTGGTCAGGTCACCAGTACAGCGGTCACAAGTGGGCGATGGCAGTCGACCTGCACTCTTGCACAGGCTGTTCCGCTTGTGTGGTTTCGTGTCAGTCTGAAAACAACATCACTGTTGTTGGTAAGAAATATGTTCTTGAAGGTCGTGAAATGCACTGGTTGCGTATCGATCGCTATTACATCGGCAATCCGGCTGATGCCGAAGCGATTTTCCAACCCGTTATGTGTCAACATTGTGACAATGCTCCTTGTGAGACAGTATGTCCGGTATTGGCAACAGTTCACAGCGATGATGGCCTTAATGAAATGGTTTACAACCGTTGCGTGGGAACTCGTTATTGCGCGAATAACTGTCCTTATAAAGTACGTCGTTTCAATTGGTTCAACTTTGCGAAGCTTATTGAAAAGCCAATGCATATGGCGCTGAATCCTTCAGTGGGTGTGCGTGTACGCGGAGTTATGGAGAAGTGTTCATTCTGTGTTCAAAGAATTCAGGATGCGAAGGTCGTAGCTAGAAATGAAAAGCGTTCTATCAGAGATGGCGATGTGAAGACAGCTTGTCAAACAGCGTGTCCTGCTGGAGGAATTTCATTCGGTGATCTGAATGATCCAGAGTCTGAGGTAGCAAAAATCTTTAAGACAGAAGAAAGAAGTTACGCTTTGCTTGAAGAATGGCATGCGAAACCATCTGTTCGTTATATGACTAAAATCCGCAATAACGGCAAAGAAACAACTGGTACCAACGGTCACGGTACAGCGAAACAAGGTGAACACTCATGATGAAGAGAAGCCCTTTAGTCCTAGGTAATAAGACTTTGAAAGATGTGACGGACGACATCTGTGCGCCGGTAGAGCGTTTTCCATCCAAGCAATGGGTGGCAATGTTCTTGGGCGCAAAAACTTTGTTGTTATTTTACATCTGTATTTTAGCGAGTGTTGTGGGAATCGGCATCGGACTTCTGGGCGTTAACAGCCCGGTAGCTTGGGGTACGATGATCGTAACTTTCGTCTTCTGGATCGGTATCGGTCACGCCGGAACATTGATCTCTGCGATCTTGTTCTTGTTCCGTCAAAAATGGAGAACATCTGTTGCGCGTACTGCAGAAGCCATGACGGTATTTGCGGTTATGACAGCGGGTCTGTTCCCATTGTTGCATACAGGTCGTCCATGGTTGGATTACTGGTTGTTCCCATATCCGAATCAACGTGGACCTTTGTGGGTGAACTTCCGTTCTCCACTTTTGTGGGACGTTTTTGCGGTATCGACTTACGCGACTGTTTCAATGGTCTTCTGGTATATTGGTTTGGTTCCTGACTTCGCGACAATTAAAGATCGCGCTAAAAACAAAATGCGTCGTACAATTTACGGTGCTTTGTCTTTGGGATGGCGTGGAACGGCAAAAAACTGGGGCCACTATGAGATGGTTTATTTGATTCTTGCCGGTCTCTCTGCGCCACTCGTCTTGTCAGTGCATACAATCGTATCCTTCGACTTCGCGGTTTCAAACTTACCAGGTTGGCACACGACTATTTTCCCTCCGTACTTTGTTGCGGGAGCGATCTTCTCGGGCTTTGCAATGGTTGTGACTTTGATGACCCTGGTTCGAATTGGTTTTAAAGAATTCCAAAACTATATCACTCTTGACCATATGGAAGTGATGAACAAAATCATCATGACCACAGGTATGATGGTTGGTTACGCCTACGCGTCTGAGTTCTTTATTGCTTGGTACTCAGGCAATGCATATGAAAGATTCGTATTCGTAAATCGTGCCTTCGGTCCTTACGGTTGGGCTTATTGGACGATGGTTACTTGTAACGTTTTGATCCCACAGATTTTCTGGTTCAAGGCTATGCGTCGCTCGATCCCAGTGATGTTCGTGGTTTCTATCTTCGTTAATATCGGTATGTGGTTTGAGCGTTTCGTAATCACAGTGACTTCATTGCACAGAGATTTCTTGCCATCAAGCTGGGGGCAGTATGCATGGTCATGGTTTGATACGGGGGTTCTAGTAGGATCTTTCGGTATGTTCCTGACTTTGTTCCTCTTGTATTTGCGCTTGTTCCCTGCAATTTCGATTGCAGAGATTAAACCCGTTTTGCACGTGGGTTATGAAGATAAAGGAGGGCACCACTAATGGCTAACTATACAAAAGGTATCGCTGGTATCTGGGAAGAAGAACATTTGGTGCTCACAGCGGCGGCGAAAACTCGCGACTCCGGCTTTAAAAAATTTGAAGCTATTTCTGCTTACCCAGTGCATGGAATGGAAGAAGCTTGTGGTATCAAGCGTTCTTGGATTCCCTATGTGACTTTCGTGGCAGCACTTGTTGGTTTGACGAGCGGCTTGCTTTTGACTTGGTGGACTTCAGCCGTTGATTGGGCGATCAATGTGGGCGGTAAGCCTTTCTTCTCTTTGCCTGCATTTATTCCAATTATGTTTGAGTTAACGATTTTGTTCGCGGCCCTTTCATCTGTAGGCGCTTTGTTCTACGCATGTAAGATCCCACGCATTGATCCTCCAAGCATTGATCCGGACCTTACATCGCACAAGTTTGCGATCTTTATTCCTCATAACGATATCGGTTATGACGAAGTGAAGATCGAAAAAATGTTCAAAGAACATGGCGCTGTCGAAGTAAAGAGAACGGAGTACTAGAATGAGAAGCCTTGTAAATATGACGATGGTAATTGCGGCTGCGGGTTTTGCGGCGCTGGCTTTGTCGAGCTGCGGTCCAAGCGGCAACAAGCCCAACGTAGAAATCATTCAAGACATGATGGAGTCTCCGGCGATTAAAGCGCAGGAGTACGACGAAGATTCTCCTCACCACAGCGGGATGCGCGTTCCTCCAGATAAAACGGCTCCAGTGGGATTCAATCCTTACCGTTATCCAACTGATGTTAATGGTGCCGCTAAGAATTTGAAAAACCCAATAGCAGGAATAATGGATGAGGAAACTTTGCTCGTAGGGCAAAAGTACTACGAAACCAATTGTACTGTTTGCCATGGTAATAAGGGCGAAGGCGGAGTGGCTGCGGGTTCTTCAGTCTCTGAAAAAATGGCTTTGAAGCCACCAGCTTTATTGACTGACAAAGTAAAAGGCTGGACCGATGGTCACCTTTATCATGTGATCACAATGGGTCAGGGTGTGATGGGGCCGTATGCTTCACATATTCCTCAAAAATATCGTTGGCAGGTTGTTAACTACATTCGCTTCCTTGAGAAGCAAGATGCTAAGTAGGTTTTCGTATGGCAGGACATAATACTCCACAACTTCATGTTTCGAAATTCGAGGCTCCAACTAAGCTTAAGACTATTAGCTTTGCTTTGATCGCGATTGGTCTTTTGACTTTCGTGGTTGGCTTGATGAAGAACCAAGACAGACTCTGGGCTTCTTATCTTGTGGCCTTCTTTTTCTTTTCTTGTATGGCTTTGAGCGGACTTTTCTGGGTAGCTCTGAACAACTTGTCGAAAGCAGGTTGGTCGGTATCGATCCGTCGCTATGCAGAGGCTACGACAGCTTTCATTCCAGCGATTTTGGTCGGTGGTTTGGTTTTGCTAGCAGGGTTTAAGCATCTTTATCCTTGGGCAAACGCAGAAGTGATCGCAAGCAATCCTGTGATCGCCGCAAAAACGGCTTATTTGAATACAGGTTTCTTTGTCGTTCGTTTGCTCGTCTTTGGTATCGGTTGTTTGATTTTCCGTGCGATTATCGTTGGAAACTCATTGAAACAAGACCAAAGCGGGGACAGCAAGTTAACGGTGAAGAGTGTCGGCGTTTCCATTGGATTCGTTCTGTTCTTTTCTTTGGCGTTCTCGTTCTTCTCAGTCGACTTGCTGATGTCATTGTTGCCGACTTGGTACTCAACGATCTTCGGAATCTATTGTTTCGCGGGTTTGTTCCAGGCGGGCTTGGCGTTCCTAGCAATAGTGATTGTTCTGATGAAGCGTCATGGTTTTGTAAAAGGCTATGTGACGATGGAGCATCAACATGACGTTGTGAAGTACCTAAAAGGTTTCACGGTGTTTTGGGCTTATATCGCCTTTTCTCAGTTCATGTTGATCTGGTACGCAAACTTACCAGAGGAAACAGAGTACTATATCATGAGATCGCAAAATGGCTGGATGGCCATTTCAATGCTTCTGTTGGTATTCCGTTTTATTGTTCCATTTATCGCCTTGTTGCCAAGAGCGGCTAAGCGTAACGACAACCATGTTCTATTGATTTCGACATTGGTTTTGGTCATGCAATATGTGGATATCTATTGGATGGTGTATCCAAACTTCTTTGACGGTCATATCGCATTCGGTTTCTGGGAAGTGGGCATCTTCGCTGGATTCGCAGGTTTGTTCTTGCTGTCGATCATGGCGTTCTGGACAAAACACAGCCTGGTTCCACTAAAAGACCCACGCCTTCATGAGGCCATCAATCACCACGTAACTTACTAAAAGGCAGGCCTCAAGCAGCCCACAAAAAAACCCACCTCCAAAAAGAGAGTGGGTTTTTTTATGCCCATCCCAAAAGGTGCCAGGTAACCTTTTACTACCCACCAGCGTTATTTTGAAAGGTGCCTAGTAACTTTTTCTAACCTAGGCACTTTGCAGCTCTGCCTTTGGATGATCTGAAGGTGGCGCCCATCGTTTCCATTTTAACGGCTTGACACTTGTCAGTTAGAAAAAGTCACCAGGTACCTTTTGAAAGTACTTTCTTTGTTGGGTGCATTGACGCGTGTGGGTAGTAAAAGGTTACCTGGCACCTTTTGGGGTGTGGAGGATTTGGTGGGCTTCCTCTTTGAGTTTGTTGATCATTTTGTCGTCTATTTTTGGAAATTCGCATTTTAGCTCCCGTAGGTGGTGGACTAAAATCGTTGAAATCAAATAGTTGCGGGTCGGTTTGTCGTCAGCTGGAATGATATACCAAGGGCATTTAGGTTTGTGAGTGGCTTCAAAGGCCTCGTCGTAGGATTCTAAGTAATCGTCCCAATATTCGCGCTCAGCTAGGTCACTATACGAAAACTTCCAATGCTTATCAGGGGAGTTGAGTCGCGCCTGAATTCGCACGGCCTGCTCTTCGGGGCTAATGTGTAAAAACATTTTTATTAAAGTGACACCTTCAGAGGTCAGCATATCTTCAAAGTGGACAATCTCTTTCAGCCTTTTCTTAAGCTGGGCCTTCGGTAATCCTTTATGCACAGAGGGGACGATATAGTCTTCATAGTGACTTCGATTAAACAGAACAAGCTCTCCCGTCTGTGGGGTCTCCCGATGCGTGCGCCAAAGATAGTCATGGCTTGCCTCGAGAGCTGTCGGTTTTTTAAAAGACACGACCCGAATTCCTTGAGGGTTGAGCATGCGAAACACATGCTTTACGGTGCCGTCTTTTCCTGAAGTATCCAGCCCCTGCAAGACAATTAAAACTTTATGCTTAGACTCGGCATACAGCACCTCTTGCAGGTCATCCAGTTCTTTTCCTAAGGAGTGAAGCTCTTTATTGAGCTCCTTTTTAGAGAGCTTACATATTTTTTCGGCCGAGGTGGAAATCTTGTGAAGCGGCTTAGTCGGATGGAAGTTTTTTTCATTCATAATAAGACTATCATCCAAAGCATTCTGCCTCGTTGGCAAGGGGGAGATCCGTCTCATGACAAATGGCAAATGCGTGTATTTTCGGCAAATACAAAGGCTCTGCTTGAGGGGAGGCGAAATCTTTGCAGAAATAGACCTAATGGATGGAGGCCGGTATGAAAAATGTCCTGATTGCCTTGATGACCTGTGGGCTGATGTTTTCAATCGCAAATGCAGAGCCCGTGCGCACCGAAGCTCTTGAAAAGCTTGTTAGCGAGTACGATAGCGTCCGACTTTTTGAATATACGATTTTAGGCAGCCCACGTCCTTTGCCACCCGAAACTCCCGGACAGCCGACGGAGCCTCCGCGAAACAAACCCCCACATCGTCCACGTCCCCCAGAGTGCGATCCAGATTGGGGAGGCGGCAGTCCAGGTTCTTGCATCGAAGCCGTTTGCAATCAGCTTAGTCATTTTGACTGTGATAGCAGTCAGGACCTTGCCGAAGTCACGCGCAACTGCAGAAATGTTCGAGGCTCCTGTGTGAAATCTATTTGCAGTCGAGTTAGTCGTTTTCAGTGTGATGAAAAGCGTGACCTCTTTGAGGTTACCGGCATTTGTCGAGGCCTCTATGATGTTTCCTGCATCGACTATGTTTGTTCCAGACTTTCGAGATTTGAATGCGATGAGCTGTCTGAGTTAAGGCGAATCGCGGATCAGTGTCGATAAATTGATATCTCTAGAGAGGTGTCGAACTTCGACCTCAATGTTTGTTTTCGAATCATCCTATCGATTAAACCGAGCAGGTTAAAGTACTTGTTTAAGAGTTTGAGTGCACCTGTAAAAGCCCTAGTCACTCAGTCCTCATAGGTTGGAGCTGGCATGGGCCCCCTTTTGCAATAGCTGCTTATATGGTTTTAAGCAGAACTTCTCATATGATTTATCTCAGTTCGAGTCAGTCCCTGCCCCTTTATTTGAAGCAAGTAAATGGAGTAAAGTGGCATCAAGTTCAAAGCCAAGAAGAGATCCAGAGCTTACTCACGACACTTAAAGGGGATATACACGTGGTTGTTCGAACAGATTCTTTGTCACTCCGGACTGTTCAAGCATTTCTTGCATGGGGGCAGTTAAAGCTGCGACTGCATTTTGTATTTATCGCCGATAAAATTGAAAAAGCCGTCTATCAACAAAGCTTACACCGGGACTCTCAAGTCTTAGTTTTAAGAGAGACGGAGGCTCCGCATATTGCTCAAATTATAACTCAGCGCGTTCTCGGCGCGGTCGTTAAAAGTCGCAGACAAGAGCGTCAAGAAACCAAATCTCCAGTGATGCTTAAAAAATCAGCTTTTGCAGAGGAGTCGCCCATCGGCGCTTGGATGCAATTGCTTCGAGAGGGCGAGATGATGGATTTCTCTCAAGGCGGGGCGCAAATCACGGTCCTCCAGAGCGGGGTACAGGCCAAGGACTTTGTGAGTTTGATGTACCGAGATCATCGAGGTTCTTGGATATCTGTCGAGTCACAGGTGCGCTGGGTGAAGTCGAGTTCCACGGGGACTTCTCTCTTAGGTCTGCAATTTCTTGCTGTCAGTGCTTGACCCTCACCCTCGGGCGGTTTACTAATGAGGGAATGCTATTGATGCCCGAATTTTCAACATATTGCCTACATGCCTGCGGTGTTTTTTCGACCGCAACTATTTCATAATGTCACAAATAAATATTGTATTGCCGGATAACTCCACGAAGGTTTTCGACCACGAACCCACAGCACTTGAGGTAGCCCTCTCTATTGGACCTCGTTTGGCGAAAGAAACTCTGGGCGTAAAATTAAATGATTCTAAAGATGTTTCTGATCTGCGTGCACCCTTAAAGGATGGCACCAAGGTCGCATTGATCACGACAAAATCTCCGGAGGCCGTTGAGGTTATCCGACATTCTTGTGCCCATATCATGGCGCAAGCGGTGCAAGAGATTTGGCCCGAGGTGAAAGTCACCATCGGTCCAGTGATCGACAGTGGTTTTTACTATGACTTCGATTCTCCTTTTGCTTTCAACGAAGAGCACTTTGAAAAAATCGAAAAAAAGATGGCCGAAATAGTGGCCAAAGATTTGCCGATTCGTCGGGAAAATTGGCCGATTGCCAAGGCGATTGAAACTTTTAAAACAATGCACGAGCGCTTTAAAGTAGAGTTGATCGAAGACCTTGCCTCAAAAGGCGAGACCGTCGTGGGAATTTACTTTAACGGAGAAGGTTGGTTTGACCTTTGCCGCGGGCCTCACGTGCAGAGCACGGGGCAAATTAAGGCCTTTAAATTGTTAAGTGTCGCCGGAGCATACTGGAGAGGGGATGAAAAAAACGCCCAACTTCAACGAGTCTATGCCACGGCTTTTGGTGACAAAAAAGAGCTTGAACAGCACTTACACAATTTGGAAGAAGCTAAAAAGCGTGATCATCGTAAGTTGGGTAAAGAGCTCGGTCTTTTCATGTTTCATGAGATGGCCTCTGCATCGCCATTCTTCACGGGCAAAGGTACCACCGTTTATAATGAATTGGTGAACTATATCCGCGAGCTTTATTTGGCTTACGATTATCAAGAAGTGATCACACCGCAGGTTTTCGATATCGAATTATTTAAAACATCGGGTCACTTCCAAAACTACAAAGACAATATGTACTTCACCAAGCTAGACGAGCGCGAAAATGCTTTGAAGCCGATGAATTGTCCTTGTCATTGTTTGATGTTCGCAGCTGAAAAGCATTCTTACAGAGAATTGCCTTTGCGCATGGCGGATTTTGGTCGCCTGCATAGGTACGAAAAATCAGGAGCCGTTCACGGCATCACGCGCGTACGGACTTTCTGTCAGGACGATGCACATATCTTCTGTTCATTGGATCAGCTCAAAGTTGAGATCTCTCGCTTTATCGAAATGCTGAATATCATTTACCAAACCTTGGGTATGCCGAATTATAAAATCCTGCTCGCTACTCGTCCTGAAAACCGCATGGGCGATGACTCGGTTTGGGATCGTTCTGAAGGTGCTTTGGCATCGGCATTAACGGAAATGAATATTCCGTTTGAAGTGACTCCGGGTGAAGGGGCCTTTTACGGTCCTAAGCTAGAGATGCACTTCGTCGATGCGATCGGTCGCTCATGGCAGACCGGTACAATTCAAGTCGACTTCAACTTACCAGAAGCTTTTGATTTGAAATACACTGGCGAAGACAACAAAGAGCACCGCCCAGTGATGCTTCATAGAGCCGTGTTGGGTTCTTTAGAGCGTTTTATCGGGGTTTACCTTGAGCACACGGCGGGACACCTGCCACCTTGGTTGAGTCCTGTGCAAGTGAGCATTCTGAACGTCACAGATCGCGTAAATGGTTTCTGTGAGGAATTGCAGAATTCTTTAAAGCAAAACAAGGTTCGCGTTGAGTTCGATCGCCGTAATGAAAAGTTGAATTACAAAATCCGCGAAGCTCAGTTGATGAAAATCCCTTATATGATTATCGTAGGGGACCGTGAGGCAGAGACCCGAACTGTTTCCTTACGTTTGCGTGATGGCTCAGAACACAAGGGTATGAGCGTAGATGATGTGATGAATTTAATTTTAACAGATATAAAGAAAAGACACCTGCAGTCGAGCTTAGCGAAGGCTGCAACTGCGAATTAGAACCATTGGAGGTTTACCATTAGCAAGTTTGAAGGAAATTTTAGAGGAGGCGGTCGTTTCGATCGTGGCAAAAAGGACTCTAAAGACTCATTGAGAGTGAATCGTGAGATTCGTGCTCAACAAATCCGCGTAATTGATGATGACGGCAATATGTTGGGCGTCATGACTGTTCCTGAGGCGTTAAGACTTGCAGAAGACAAAGGCCTCGATCTTCTAGAGATTGCCCCGACGGCAACTCCTCCTACTTGTAAAATCATGGATTATGGCAAGTGGAAGTATGAGAATAAGAAAAAAGCCACGGCCGCTCGTAAAAAGCAGCAGATCGTGACGATTAAAGAAATTCAGATGCGTCCTCGTACGGATCAACATGACTTTGAAACCAAAATGAATCATGCCCGTCGCTTCTTGTTAGATGGTGACAAGGTGAAGGTCAGCTTGCGCTTTATGGGTCGTGAAATGGCCCATCAAGAGCTCGGTTACGATGTTATGCAAAAGGCGATAGCCTTTGTGAATGACTTGGCTCTCATTGAGTCAAATCCCAAGATGGAAGGTAAGAATATGTACCTGATGTTGGGACCTGATGCGGTGAAAATAAAAGACTATCTAAAGGCTCATCCGAACAAGTCGAAGCAAGATACCAAAGAACTTGCTGAGCTTGAAGAGCTTGAAGAGACCGAAGACGGAGAATAAAAAAAAGGGAGCCAACCGCTCCCTTTTTTTAACTAAGGTTCCCGTTCTTGCATTCGTCAACCCTGATTCAAGGTAATGAGGGATCTCTGTTTGATTTGATAACCAGGATATCTTCTCAATTCAGGTGAGATTGGCCCGACCAGGTCACTTTCGAGGACTCACTGTACTGCGCCCATACCAGTCTTAAAAGCTTGTTTATTTCGAGATGAAGATAAAATGGGTGCCTCAGCACTTTACGGTGCCGTGAGTTCTGCCACCAATGTCCGGCACCCAGGTTAAACATTTGCAGCTTCTCCATTTCATGGTGGCGGCCTACAATCAAATTCATTCAATAAAGTACGAGCGCCGCCGCCCGGAAAGAAAGTTACTTTATCGGACTCTTCAGACTTACTGGCCAGTGTTCCTAAACGAGCAGCGAAGGGTCGGCAAGCTCTTGCCACTTTTTATTCAAGATGAGTTTGCAAAGTTCTTAGAGTGCGGGATTCCAGAAAATGGATTTATTCGAACCTACTGCTATCAGTGCCAACACTCGAGTGTTGTTCCATTTTCTTGTAAAAGAAGGGGTTTTTGTCCAAGCTGTTGTGCCAAAAGAATGAATGCAGAAGCTGCGCATTTGGTCGACACGGTTTTTCCGGAGGTGCCTTATCGCCAGTGGGTGTTGTCATTTCCTTTTAAGCTTCGTTTTATAATGGCTAGAAATCAAAAACTCACGAATGCCGCCCTTAAAATTTATCTGCGGGCCATTAGTTCCTGGCAAAAAAAGAGAGCTAAAGGAAGTGGTATCATCAATCCCCAAACGGGAGCTGTGACTTTCATACAAAGGTTTGGCAGCGCGCTGAATTTGAATATTCATTTTCATACACTTATTCCCGATGGTGTGTTTGTGGAAACCGACGCTGGCTATACTTTTTGTCGTCAGTCTTTGCCGTCGCACGAAGAGCTTACCCATTTGGCGGTAAAGATTCATAAGAAAGTTTTAAAGTACATTGCAACCATGGGGTTAATGAAGACTTTCAAGAAAGCTTTGATGAAGAGGGGCTTGGTGAAATTTCATCACTATCCATCGCGAATAAATCGGGATTTGGCGAGCGAGCAGGCAGGGGATTCGCCGTTTTGGCGCAAAAAATATCGAGGTCGATCCAGAAGGTAGAGATCCGTATTCAGCCAATGTTGGAGGCTTTAGTTTAAATGCCAGGGTTTGGGTTGCTGGGAATGATCGTAAAAAGTTAGAGCGTCTTATCAGGTATATGGCTCGCGGGCCGATCGCGGCAGAGAGACTGACGGAGTCTTTTCCGAATCAACTGTTATATAAAATGAAATCACCTTGGAGAGACGGCACGACGCATGTGAGCTTTTCCTATTTGGACTTTATCGCTCGTCT
>JBBKWD010000140.1:0-15363 GCA_037968775.1 Bdellovibrio sp. | reverse complement strand
GTCTAAAAATGACTTTTCTTTTGAAATCAAATGATCAGAAGGGAATATACCCACGATTTCTTCTGTTTTCCCCTGCATCAGGAGTAGCTGACAAAGAACCGCAATCGCCGGAGCGGTATTGCGGCCAAAGGGCTCGTACACCACTTGCACGTCGGACATATTATTATCTTGAAGATTCAACTCGGTCAAAACTTGCAAAGCCTTCGATGTCACGATCATCGGAGTCCCCATTTTTTGACATCTCTCCAGAGTAGATGTTTGCAGAGGCTTATCAAAAATTTCGCAAAACTGTTTAGGCAACTGCTGACGAGAAACCGGCCATAAACGCGTGCCACTTCCTCCTGAAAGAATAACAGGTATCACTACAACCTCCGAGATGAATACACACCTATATCACAAAGTCCCCAAGTGGGTAATTTTAGTCACAACTTGGCCCATTTGGTCACAAAAATCTGCGCTCTCCGCAGAACAAAAAGTAAGAGCAAAACCTAGAGCCGGAAAGACTGCCAAACTGCTGCCCAGATCATTAGCATTCCGATCTATTGAGCATGGATGCACCGACCCAAGGTAAGGGATCACACCGGTTAAAGCGGCCCAATAAACACTAGAAAAAAAGTCTGGGAGGGCTCATTTCTACCTAGAGTTCCCCCTTAACTTAAAGTATGACAAGAGTATGCTTCGTCACACCAAAAAGATCCTCAGCCAAACACTTAAAATCACCCTTGCGGTCGGCATTATTTACTGGCTTGTCCAATCTGGGAAACTCAATTTTGCTTCTCTTAAAAGCCTCTTGAAACCCGAAATCGCCCTTATGACCCTAGCTCTCGTTACAGCTAATCTCTATTTTGGCAGTGAGCGCTGGCGCGCACTTCTCAGGTCCCAAGACGTCAAAGCGGGATCTTGGGAAACTTTTAAATTAAGTCTTATTGGGATCTTTTTTAACTTTGCCATGCCCGGAGGGGTGGGTGGAGATGTGATCAAGGCCTATTACTTTTATCACCAACACCCCGGCAATAAGGTTATTGCCGTTACAAGTGTTTTGATGGACCGAGTTCTGGGACTCTTTGCCATGATCTTGATGGCTCTCATGGTGATGATCTATGACTTTCAACATGTGACCCGCATTCCAGCGCTTCACACTTTGTTCTGGGTGATTGTTACCTTATTTGTGGCCTTTTTAGGCGCACTGGGGCTCATCTTCTCAGTCAAACTTTACCAATCCGGTTTTTTAAAGAAGATTATTCTGACTCTACCGCTTTCTGAAAAGCTCACGAAGCTTTACGAAAGTATGCACCTCTACGGCAAAAACAAATCACGTTTGCTCGTCGTTGTGGGCCTCAGCCTGCTTTCTCAAACTTCTGCGATTCTGTTTTTATGGATTGCCGGTTCTGCTGCGGGATTCACAGAGATTCACCTCAAGACTTACTTCCTAGTTGCCCCCCTTGGCTTTATGGCAACTGCCATCCCAATTTCACCGGCGGGGATCGGCGTTGGCCAGGCTGCTTTTTATTATTTATTTAATGTCTATACCGGCAATGTTTCTGAATTAGGTCCCACGACAATTACAGCTTTCCAGGTTGGTACTTTTATCGTGAGCCTCTCGGGTGCCTATTTTTATTTGCGACGAAAAGTTCGCCCGCCAGTTATAGATCAATCTCTGTAAAATTGTGAATCGTCTGATATTTAAAATCTGATTGTGATACGGTAAATTTCTCTAGTTTGGCCTCTTCATCAGACACCTTATCAGAGCTCAGTAAATACAGCTTACCAACTTTAGCCTTATGAGCCGCAATAAGATCCGACGCGCTATCACCAACCATTAATGAAGCTTGAAAGCTGACCCGTAGTTTTCGATCGACCATTTGGAACATTCCTGGATTTGGCTTACGCAAATTTTCATAGAGGCGCCCTTCTTGAACTCCATTTTTTTCATAAAACCCAGCCCAGACGCATTCGTCGATCCAGGCACCTTCAGCAGCTAGCAAAGCCAACATACGCTGGTGCACGGCCTGATACTCGGACCAATTGATCCAACCTCTTCCCAGGCCCGATTGATTGGTAACAAGAGCCACCCACAGGGATTTTTTATGGGCTCTTTGAATCAAATCAGCAACCCCTGGCAAAAGTTCCACAAGTGCTCGGTCTTTGTTGTAAGGAACATTTTTAACTACGACGTCATCGCGATCTAAAAACAGACATCCCTTCGTAAAACTCTCTGCAATCTGCTCGATTTTTTTTGGGTTCTCCAGTTCCGCAAACAACGGAAGCCAAAACTGATCGCTCGCAATTGACTCCATGCAGAGCTCTCCGCGGCCAAAAACAACTCGGCGGCCTTCCATCCGATCGAAGCACTTGGCAAAGATTTCGGCCTGCTGAGGGAACTCCATCAAAAGATCCTCTGCTCGGGTTTGCAAATGACCTTCCGTGACCGACTTAGAGGACTTAATAACTAGAAATGGAATAGCTCCGGGCCGACTGGCGAGCTTTTGCAATACGAGTCCCAGTTCCGAGGGAGCTCGCTCCGACAAAAATACCAGGCGACCACCAATCAAAACCGTATCAACAATCATTTCAGCAATTGAATTCATGGGAGCTAAGCTACTTCAACTAGGCGCCTCTCACCAAGGCTTGCTGCCTCGCATTTAACTCTTTCCTCTCTTCCTGCGCCATTCTTTCTCCAATCTGACTTTTTCTTTGCCACGCTACTTCCCGTTTCTTAGACTAACCTTGTTTCAATCTCAAAAAAGGAGCCTTTGTGACTCTGCTGCTTAAACAGCTATTTAACTTTCTAAAACTTCTGAACTCCGACAACGGAACCAATCAGTTGGCTATGGGAATGTCCTTGGGCTTAGTCCTGGGATTTGCCCCCTTCATTTCAATTCAAACCGCGATCGTTTTGGCACTGATCTTTATTTTTCGCGTGCAAATGGGGGCGGCATTCCTGTCCGCCTTCTTTTTTAAGTTTGTCGCGTTCTTGTTTGATCACCCCGCCCATCTTTTAGGAAAGGTGGTTTTAGAAACTTCAAGCCTCAAGTCGCTTTTTGTGACGATGTATAATATGCCACTCGTTCCGATGACTCGTTTTAACAACAGTATCGTAATGGGCTCCATGATCGTTTCCTTCTTGTTGTTTCCATTTGCCTTTGTTCTCTTTAAAAAACTTATTCTAAAGTATCGAGTCTCTGTAGTCGCAAAATTCAAAGACACCAAATATTGGAAAGCTTTTACGGCGACAAAAGTTTACGGTTGGTACTGCACTTATGACAACCTTTACGGCTAGGACTGAACATCATGACTGAACAAATTCAAAAACCCGCTAAAAAGATTAAAGGCCCCATTCGCTGGGAAGCCATCGTCCCTTTTCTTATTATAAGTTTGGTGATCGGCCTCTACTTCCATTTCTTCTTTGACGGTCATCTTCGTCGTGGACTGGAGTGGGCGGGCTATAAAGCTATCGGTGCCGAAGTTAATATCGGCCAACTTAAAACTAGCTTTTTCAATGCCAGCTTAAGAATTCAGAATATTGAAATCACCGATGCGGAAAAACCGACTCATGATTCTTTAAAGATCGGCGACATTCGTTTTTCCATGCTTTGGGATGCGCTCTTGCGTGCCAAAATCGTGGTCAACGAAGCTGCCGTGGAGCAAATTGCTTTTGGCGTTTTGCGAAAGCACCCAGGAAAGGTGGCTCCACCGGATCCGGTTTCAAATGAACCCGGATTTGCTGCCGAACAAGCCGCAAAGTTAAAGGCTGAAGCTTTGGAAACGGCCCAAGGACAGGCGGGCGATAATGTCCTCGGAGATTTGATTTCTCTTTTGGGTGGCACTGATGCTACCGCTCAACTGGAAAAACTCCAAGATTCAATGCCTTCTAAAGCTATGCTCGAAGCCTTCGACAAGGACCTTAAAGCAAAGCAGGCAAAATGGGACGAAAAGCTTAAAACACTTCCACAAGGCAAAGATATCCAAGCTCTCGGAGATCGCCTAGGTAAAGTAAAATCCAAAGACTTCAAGTCTGCTCAAGAGTTGCAAACATCTCTGCAAGAGGTCGATGCTATCTTAAAAGAAGGCGACGGCAAATTTAAGCAAGTTCAAAGTGTCGCCGCCGAACTCCAGTCCGACCTGCAAGTTCTCGATACGCAATACAAAACTATCGAAGTTCAAATTAAAACGGACATCAGAACATTGGAGCAACACTTTCGCATTCCAAAGCTAGATGCGAAGGCTTTGACGATGGCTATTTTCAAACGCTATCTTTCTCCCTACCAGGCGAAATTCAATCGCTACAAAGCATTAGCCGAAAAGTATGTGCCGCCGAATCTTTTGACAAAGGGAAAGTCCAACGACGATGAAATTCCCATTCAACCCCATCCCCGAGAAACGGGTATAAGCTATGAATTTGGACGCCCGAACTCCTACCCTCTTTTTTGGGTGAAGCGCACCGGAGTCAGTTCACAGGCAGGTCTTTCGCCAGAGGCCGGCAACATTAAGGGTGAAATTTTAAATATTACTTCCAATCAAGCCTTGATCGGAAAACCAACGACGGCTCTATTAGCTGGAGACTTTCCCGATAAACAAATTATGGGATTTCTCTTTAAGCTTGTCATGGACTACCGTAAGTCTGAAAGCGAGATTGATTACTCGCTTAAAGTAAATTCGTATGCTCTTTCCGGCAAAGACCTCGTACAAACACCTGATGTCCAAATCGCATTTCAAAAAGCTACCGGAAGTATGGATATTAACGGGAAGCTTTTGGGTCTTAAAAATCTTACTTTGAATTTTGCTAATAGTTTTTCACAAATCGACTATGCCATCATCGCAAAGAACGAAATCGCCGATCAGATTCTCAAAGCCATATTCCAGGGCATTCCTATTGTGACCTTGAACGTAAAGGCCTCGGGAATACTTCCAGCCGTGAACTTGTCGGTCAATTCCAACTTGGGTCCCGAATTGCAAAAAGGGTTTGAAAAACAGCTCCAGGCAAAGATCGACGAGGCTCGTAAAAAAGTTCAAGCCCATATTGATCAAGAAATCGGTAAACTCAAAGCCCAAGTCGATGCCGAATTAAGCAAACTCAAAGGACAGGTAGAAGGCAAGGTCAAACAAACTCAGTCACAGCTCGACGAACAGAAAAAGCAAGCTGAGGCAAAGATTGACCTCGCGAAAAAGGATGCCGAGAACCAGGGCAAAAAGCAACTTGAGCAGCAAGGACAAAAAGCTCTTGATGATCTAAAGAAAAAATTCGGCCTCTAGAGTCAGTGGGGCCAAAAGTTGAAGCAAAAAAAATCAATTGAGGTCCCTCTCAACGAGCAACGAGCAACGAGCAACGAGCAACGAGCAACGAGCAACGAGCAAAAATGCCTCAATCAATTCAATTCTGTCTAACTTTTAATTAAAAAAATAATCTTTTTGTGTCTCACGATCTAGTGAACTCCACTCACTACAAGTTTATCGCTTTCATTCAAATCCACTTTTGCCCCGCCATTTTATCAGAATGTCGTCAAACCCTTGATCAGAGGCTGTTTTAAGCTTAGACAAATTTTTTTAATCTAGACCTTTCACGTAAAATTTTTTCTCGCGCTTGTCTCACACCCCTATAAAAGTCCGAATACCTTGTGCTAGCCTGATGACGAGGTAAGAACTATGAAAACATTAGATATCAAAAAATTGATCCTTTCGTGTTCGCTTCTTTCAATGAGCGCAGCTTGTTCGAAAGTCGAGTTTTCTGAAATCCCTATTCCCGAAGCGTCTCTCGCCACCAAGATGTCCTATACAGAGGTCGTTGCCGCCGGCAACAAACAAGTCGATTTCCTCATCGTGTTAGACGACTCAAATTCCATGCAACCTGAGTTGGACAAGCTCGCTGCTAAAATGGGTTCCTTCATCAATTCAATTGAATCCAGCAATATTGACTGGCAAATGTGCCTCACGGTCACACGAAATGCGGGCACGGGTTGGGGCAGTCCTCTCAACTGGAAGGGCTACGCACCGAAATCCGGAGTCCCCGCTTATCTCTTGAAAAAGGGATCTGTAAATCTCGATTCGATCTTCAACTCCACCATTAGCCAAGTAACTATTGGAGGCACTGGATCCGGAGATGAAAGAGCACTGAAGTCTACATACGAAAACTTCACTCTCGGAAATCCCAACAAAGGCTCCAGTCACCTTTGCTACCGCCTGGGCGCGGCGCTCTCTGTTATCACAATTTCAGACGAAGACGAACGCTCCGTTGGTGGAAATCCGGCGATGCTTAAGCCCACCGATGCCTCAGAGGCCTACCAAGCATTCGAACGTGAAGATGTTCCAGAAAATTTAGTAGCCCACGCAAAAAATATTTTTGGCGACGACCTTCGCCTGACATTTAACTCAATCATTGTTAAGCCAGGGGACCTCGCCTGCGAGAAAGCCCAAGACCAAGATAAATCTCCAAGCCACCCAGGCCATGTCTACAGTCAAATGTCGACGTTGACCGAAGGTGGCGTCGGAAGCATCTGTGATACCGACTACAGTGCCAATCTTAATACCTTCAAGGATAAAATCGTAAACTCTCTCAATCACCTGACCCTTCGCTGCCCACCCATCGTGAACACCTTAAAGG
Source organism: Bdellovibrio sp. (assembly GCA_037968775.1). GTDB lineage: Bacteria > Bdellovibrionota > Bdellovibrionia > Bdellovibrionales > Bdellovibrionaceae > Bdellovibrio. The sequence goes on along the minus strand of JBBKWD010000140.1, from coordinate 8,765 downwards.
TCAAAGTGAATGGCGCCCAAGTTACAAACTTCAAAGTCGAAAGTGCCGTCCTAAAGTTCCAACAATCTTTAGTCGAAGGAACAAAGATCGACTTAAATTTCGACTGCAAATAATCTCAAAGCGCCAGAGAATTACCTAATTGAGAATTGAGAATTGAGAATTGAGAATTTCACAATTCACTCAACACAAGCAAGCTCAAACTAAAAAATTAAATCTGTGGAGCCCCTCAAGGAACGAGTGGCTCCCGTCCAAAATTCGATGCAATAAGGCTAATACTATTTAGACAACAACCCTTTAACATATGCAATTGAGTCAGAATTGTACCAATCTATCGAGCCCACGATCTTCTTTGCCACTTTCAAATCTTTATCCAGCACAAGAGATTCAGGTAAACGAGTGACATCGAACATCTTCATAATACTTCGATCCTCATCCCATACAATTCTAATATTTAGGCTTTTGAGTTCAGGAAAGGACTTCAGAAAAACTTCAATATCTCCACGACTACTGTCTCCGGAAACAGCAATAAGCTCCACATCCCCCTTAAACTCCTTCACTAGCTTAATCAAAGACGGGACCTCTTCAACACAAGGCCCACACCAAGAAGCCCAAAAGTTAAGTACAATAACCTTACCTTTGTTTTGCTGGAGTTCTGACTTCTCACCATTGAGGTCCGTAAATGAAAAGTTGGGCGCTCCAGATTTTTCCATATCTCGCAGACTTTTCACCGCGATCGAGGAATCCTGTCCTCTGGAGTTCATATAGCTTTGAAATCCCCAAACACCCAGTACACCCAAAATGACAACAATTACCGCCGCTCGAATATGCTTTTGCATCCTGAAAGCCCCCCTTTGCAATGAATATAAAAAGACTAGCAACAATTCGCCGATAAGGGAACCCGAGCTTAAAAGAGGACGTGTTCTCCACTCAAAAATAAAAAAGGGCCCTTGTGAGGCCCTTCTAAGAAAATTTCGCTGTGGAAAATCAAATTAACCGCGAGCTACTACGCGCGCTGCTTTTTGAGTCTTACTGATTGATTTCTTCTTAGCAGCAGCAAGTTTAGCAGCCACTTTTTTTGTTTTAGAAGCAACTGGTTTAGCAGCTGTTTTCTTAGCAGTCTTACCCGCTTTAGCTGTCTTCTCTGATTTTTCTGCAGCAACGCCCTTTGGAGCTTCGAAATCGTAATCAACGAATTCAAGGAAAGCCATTTCTGCGGAGTCACCAGGGCGACGACCGATTTTGATAATACGAGTGTAACCACCAGGACGTGTTGCAAAACGTGGAGAAATATCCTTCACGATTGACTGAACAACAGCCTTGTTAGGGTAACGAGCCATCAACAAACGAATTGTTGATAAATCACCTTTTTTACCAAGCGTGATTGCTTTTTCCGCATGACGGCGAGTTTCCTTAGCACGATCAACAGTTGTAGTAATACGGCCATGCTCCATTAGAGAGATAACAAGACCTCTCAAAAGTGCCTTACGTGGGCCAGATTTACGGTCAAAGTGCTTAACTCTTCTTCTATGTGAACTCATTTTATTCTCCGTTAAAACGTGCTGACCGTATTAGGTATCGGCACGATAGGATGCCCACAATGAGCATCTTTTTTTATTCCCAGCCCCACCAAAATGGGGCTAGCCGTAAAACTTCAAAATAAAGTCTTACTGTTGAACTTCCCGCTTTTGTGGCGGTTGGTTCGGATCCCATCCAACTGGAGGCCATCCATCAATCTTCATTCCAAGGCCCAAGCCCATCTCACCCAAAATTTCTTTGATCTCATTCAATGACTTACGACCAAAGTTTTTAGTTTTAAGCATTTCCGCTTCAGAACGAACTACCAACTCACCAATAAAGCGGATATTTGCATTCTTCAAACAGTTTGCAGAACGAACTGAAAGCTCAAGATCGTCAACTGAACGGAACAAATTCTCATTCAAAGTTGGAGATCCGATTTCACGAGCTTCTTCAGCTGGCTCCATAGTTTCATCGAAAGTTAAGAAGATTTGCAGCTGTTCTTTCATGATTTTAGATGAAAGAGCCACTGATTCTTCAGGCTTCAATGAACCATCGGTCCAAACTTCCAATGTCAAAGCATCGTAGTCAGTTCTTTGACCAACACGTGCATTTGAAACTGTGTAGTTCACCTTTCTGATAGGGCTATAAAGAGCGTCAACGCCGATAAAGCCTACAGGAAGATCTGATTCTCTGTTTTCAACAGGAACATAACCACGACCGAAACCAACAATAACTTCAGCATTGAAGTCAGCATTAGCACCCAAAGTTGCGATATGGTGATCAGGGTTTAAAACCTCAACCTTATCAGAAGTTTGAATGTCGGCTGCAGTAACTTTTCCAGGACCTTTTTTAGAGATTCTAAGAGTCAAAGCATCTGCTGTGTATTGTTTGAAACGAACTTCCTTAAGATTCAAGATGATGTCAGTAACATCTTCAAGAACGTCAGGAAGCGTAGTGAATTCGTGCAAAACGCCATCGAATTTCACCGCAGTTACAGCTGAACCCATCATCGAGCTCAAAAGAATTCTTCTTAAAGAGTTACCTAGGGTAACTCCGAAGCCTCTTTCAAGGGGTCGGATAATGAATTTAGCGTAGTCATCACGAAGAGAATCACGATCAACCTCAAATCCCTTTGGTTTGATCATTTCTCTCCAAAACTTATAATAATGCTCTTGCATAGCGCCCCCGAGAAGTAAAATTATCTAGAGTAGTATTCAACAATCATGTTTTCTTCAACTGCCACTGCGACTTCTTCACGATTCGGAAGGTCTTTTACAGTACCAGTGAGCTTAGCATGATCGGCTTCAAGCCAAGAAGGCACAGAGCGTCTAGCAACCCCTTGGATCGCAGACTGAATCTTAGCCATCTCTTTGCTGGAATCAGCAACCTGAATAACATCACCCTTGCTAACAAGAATGCTTGGAATGTTAGCTCTTTTACCATTCAACAAAAAATGGTTGTGCTTAACAAGCTGTCTTGCTTCACGACGAGAGTTTGCATACCCCAAAGTGTACACAACGTTATCAAGTCTCATCTCGAGGAACTTAAGAAGCGCAGTGCCGGTCAATTCTTTTGCACGACTCGCCTCAGAAACATAACTTACAAATTGTTTTTCAGAAACACCGTAGTATCTCTTTGCTTTTTGCTTTTCACGCAATTGAAGCGCGAACTCAGAAAACTTCAAACGAGACTGACCATGTTGTCCTGGAGGATAAGGTTCTTTCAAAAGAACACTTATCAGTAAAACAACGATCACCCTTCAAGAAAAGTTTTAAGTTTTCACGACGGCAAAGCTTACAAACGCTTTCGTTAATGCAGCTCACGGAAATCTCCTCTATTAAATTCTTCTACGCTTCGGCGGACGGCAACCGTTATGAGGAACTGGAGTCACGTCTTTAAGAGACAAGATTCTCATTCCTGTTGCTGCTAATGCACGGATAGCAGGCTCACGTCCAGCGCCTGGTCCCTTCAAATAAACGTCCACAGATTTCATACCTGCTTCCATAGCCTTCTTGGCAGCATCTTCTGCCGCTACCTGAGCTGCAAATGGAGTGCCTTTTCGGCTTCCCTTGAAACCGAGGTGGCCTGCAGAGGACCAAGACACCGTTGCTCCAGTTGGGTCCGTCATCGTGATGATGACATTGCCAAATCCAGCTTGAATGTAGCAGTTTCCTTGCGGAACGTTTCTTTTAACTTTTTTCTTAGTAACTTTTTTATTATCTGTATTCATATGCTACCTACACGGCTTTTTTCTTGTTAGCGACCGTCTTTTTAGGGCCTTTACGTGTTCTAGCATTAGAACGCGTGTTTTGGCCACGAACAGGCAAGCCTTTTCTATGACGGATACCGCGGAAGCAGTTAAGGTCCATAAGACGCTTAATTGACTGACCGATTTCACGACGAAGATCACCTTCAACTTTAAAACTTGCTTCGATAATACCGCGAATTTTCGCGATATGCTCATCCGTAAGTCCTTCAGTTCTTAAGCTCGAAGGGATTCCAACTTGCTTGCAAATCGTAGCCGAACGAGGACGTCCAATGCCATAGATGTAGGTCAAAGCAATTTCTACTCTTTTATTTCTAGGTAAGTCGACACCAAGAATACGTGCCATGTTTAGCCCTGCCTTTGTTTATGTTTGGGGTTCTCGCAAATGACGCGAATAACGCCTTTTCTTTTGATAACTTTACACTTGTTACAAAGTGCTTTAACCGATGGTCTTACTTTCATAATGTTTTCCCACACTTAGCTCACCTTTAAAAAGGTGTAATATCAACAAAAACCCGAACGCGGTCCGGCACGCTAACACCGATATTCCATAAAGTCTAGAGATAAAAATAATACAGCCGCTCAGTTTATTATTTTTTCGATCTCTTTATAGACTTCTTCGGTGCCTCTGTCCCCGTCCACTTCGACGTATTTGCCTGATTTTTTATAAAATTCTTTCAATGGGCTCGTGAACTCTTCGTAGGTTTTAAGACGCGTTCCAATAACGTCCGCCTTATCATCGTTCCGCTGAACGACTTCTCCTTCGCAGATATCACACACGCCTTCCATCTTGGGAGGCTTACTGTCTGCATGATAGACAGTGCCGCAACTTTTGCAGACCCGACGTCCCGTCAGGCGATTCATCAATATCCCCATTGGTACTTCTAAAAAGACAGCTTTACCAATAGAAATATTCATTTTTTTTAATAATTCCTCTAGAGCGACGGCTTGCGCAACCGTTCTAGGAAAACCATCCAAAATAAAATTTTGAGTTCCTCTTGCAAGGACCTCTTCAACCATACCGATGACAACTTCATCCGGTACAAGCTGACCTTTATCCATATAACCTTGCGCCTTTTGGCCCAATTCAGTCTGACCTTTTATAGCAGCACGAAAGAGATCTCCCGTGCTGATTTGGGTCATGGATTGACGCTCGATTAACAAGGACGACTGAGTACCCTTACCCGCCCCCGGAGCCCCGAAAAGGATCAAGTTCAAAACTGAACCCTCCTGCTGCGGATTTTCGCCCCTTTCAAGAATCCCTCATACTTTTGAGTGATCAAGTGCGACTGAATCTGCTGAGCAGTATCCAAAGCAACGCCAACAAGGATTAACAAGCTTGTTCCACCGAAGTGGAATGGCAGGTTGAACTGACTTGTCAGAATGCCCGGCATAATACAAACGACTGAAAGATAAATACAACCAAGAACGTTCACTCTTTCAAGAACTCTTTGGATGTAGTCAGCAGTGCTCTTACCGGCGCGAACACCAGGAACAAAGCCACCGTACTTTTTAAGGTTCTCAGAAACTTCTGTTGGATTGAAAACAATCTCCGTATAGAAGAACGCAAAAAACACGATCAAAGCCACGAATAGAATATTGAAGATAGTTCCTGAAGGATTCAAAGAATCCTGTAGGGCCTTCAACCAAGGTGTATCAACAAACTGAGCCATTGTTGCTGGGAACATCAACAAGGAGCTTGCGAAGATAGGCGGGATAACACCCGAAAAATTGATTTTAAGTGGTAAATGGCTTGTCGGAGTTTGCATTGACTGCATTCCACCGCCACCGGCTCTTTGCGAATACTGTACAGTAATCCGACGCTGAGCGACCTCAACGAAGATGACACCGGCAATGATCGCCACCATGAAGGCGACAATTATCAAAGCCAATACGAACTTCAGTTCACCCGTGCGAACAAGTTCAAACAACTGTTGAGCTCCACCTGGAATCGCCGCTGCGATACCTGTGAAGATGATCAGAGATGTTCCATTTCCAATTCCACGCTCTGTAATTTGCTCACCCAACCACATAATAAAGCAGGTTCCTGCCGTCAAAGTGATGATTGTCATGATTTGGAATGGCAAGAAGGCTACAATAGGAGACGTCACAAGTGAACGCCCATCAGGACTCGTTGAGTTCATCAACCATGTGCTGATTCCGTAACCTTGAACAATCGCCAATGCCACCGTGGCATAACGTGTGTACTGATTAATCTTACGTCGACCTTGCTCACCTTCTTTTTTCAACGCTTCCAAATAAGGAATCGCTGAAGTCAAAAGTTGGAAAATGATCGATGCAGAGATATATGGCATAATACCCAGTGCAAAAACACTGAATTGAGAGAGAGCACCACCTGTGAAGGTGTTAAATAAGCCAAAGATACCGCGGCTCTGAGCTTCAAAGAATGACAAAACAGCCGTTCCATCCACACCTGGTGTTGGAACGTGCACGCCAATTCGATAAATAGCTAACAGCGCCAAAGTGAACAAGATGCGTTTACGAAGGTCGGAATTCTTTGCGATGCTCTCTATTGCAGACACTACTTCATTACCTCAACTTTGCCGCCAGCAGCTTCGATAGCTTTCTTAGCGCTTTCAGAGAATTTATGAGCTTTTACAGTCAAAGCTGTTTTAAGCTCACCATTTCCTAAAATCTTAACCGCACCCTTAGACACAAGTCCAGCTTGGCGAAGAGTTTCAGGAGTTACTTCTCCAGAAAATTTAGCAAGTTGTGAGAGATTAACAATCTCAAAGTTGTTAGCAAACGCGACGTTGCTAAAACCAAACTTTGGAAGGCGACGGTGCAAAGGCGTTTGACCACCCTCGAAACCACGACGAACCTTACCACCGGTACGAGCCAATTGACCCTTGTGACCTTTGGTAGAAGTTCCACCCATACCAGAACCGATACCACGACCGATTCTTTTAGGAGAATGCTTAGAACCTTTTGCAGGCGCTAGACTTTCAAGCAAGCTCATGACTACCCCTTAACTTCGACTTCAACCAAGTGTTGAATTTTCATGATATTTCCACGAGCAGCAGGAGAGTCTTTCACTTCAGATGAGTGATGACGCTTCTTCAAACCCAGGCATCGAACTGCATCTTTTTGATCTTGCGTGCAGCCGATTGTCGATCTTTTTAATGTTAGAACAAATGTTTTAGCCATATTTGCCACCATTTCCGATTAAAGCTGTAATTTCAACTGCTTTAGGCCGTCGATTGTTGCTCTTACTGCATTGTGCGGATTACGCGTTCCCACACATTTTGTAAGAATGTCTTTAACACCTACGGACTCGAGAACAGCACGTACTGCTCCACCAGCAATAACGCCAGTTCCTGGTGCTGCTGGTTTCATAATAACCTTTGCAGCGCCAAACTTACCAATCACTTCATGAGGAATGGTACGTCCTTCTTTTAATGCAACAGTTTTAGCAGTCTTCTTTGCAGCACGACTTGCTTTACCGATTGCTTCTGGTACTTCACCGGCTTTGCCAGATCCGAAACCTACATCACCTGCTCCATTACCAACAACCACAAGAGCTGCGAAAGAGAAGCGACGACCACCCTTAACAACTTTTGTTACACGGTTGATCGCAACTACGCGTTCTTCTAATTCAGCTTGAACTTTCTCCACACATCACTCCTTAGAAATTAAGGCCGCCCTCACGAGCGCCATCAGCAAGAGACTTTACACGACCATGATAGAGGTAACCGTTACGGTCAAATACCACGTTTTTAATGTTTTTAGAAACAGCTGCTTTCGCAACTTCTCCGCCAACAATTTTCGCCATATCAATACCGTTTTTTCCTTCGTCTTTTCCAAGAGAAGAAACAGTCAAGATTGTAGTTCCAGAAATATCATTGATAATCTGAGCATACATATGCTTGCCACTTCTGAATACGCAAAGACGAGGTCGCTCATCCGTACCTTTTACGGTTTTACGGATTCTGATCTTCTTCTTAAGGCGATTTACTTTTCTATCACTAGTATGTTTACCAAATTTAAGTTTCATATATACCTCTATTTACCAGCAGACTTACCGGCTTTACGACGGATCTGCTCTCCAGCATATCTAACACCTTTACCAAGATAAGGCTCAGGTGGACGGAACGAGCGAATTTTCGCTGCGACCTGTCCAACAAGCTCTTTGCTTGCGCCGGTGACTGAAAGGCTAGTTTGTTTTTCAACCTTAATCTCGATGCCCTCTGGGATATCGAAAGAAATCGGGTGACTGAAACCAAGAGACAACTCAAGTTTTTTGCCAGCTACGTTTGCACGGTAACCAACACCTTGAAGTTCCAAACCGCGAGTGAAGCCTTTTGTAAGGCCAGTCACTGCATTTTGAATCAAAGCTCTGTAAAGACCATGAAGAGAACGCGCCTCTTTGGTTTCTTCTTTACGAGTCAAAACAATCTTGTTGTCCTCAATCTTAGCTACGATCTGTGGTCGTAGGTCGATTTTTAATGAGCTCTTTGCACCTTTAACGATAACTTCGTTAGCCGGTGAAATAGTCACTTGAACTGTTTTATCAAAAATTACTGGAGATCTACCAATACGAGACATAAATCACCTACCAAAGTGCGCAGAGCAATTCGCCACCGAGTTTTTGCTCAGTTGCTTGCTTACCGCTCATAATACCCTTTGAAGTACTCAAGATGGATGTACCCATTCCTGAACGTACTGTCGGGATATTGTCAGATTTAACATATACTCTTCTACCAGGCTTGCTCACCTTGTCGACCGTAGTGATCGCATGGTTGCCAGCTTCATCGTATTTTAAGTAAACACGCATGATGCCTTGTTTGCTGTCCTTAGCCACTTTAAAGCTTCTGATGAAACCTTCGTTAGCAAGAACCTGAGCTACACCTACGCGGAAGTTAGAAGCCGGAAGGTCAACCTTCTCATGCTTCGCAGCGCCTGCATTTCGTATCATTGTCAGAAATTGAGAAATTGTATCCATTCTGAACCCCTACCAGCT
>JBBKWD010000139.1:0-7823 GCA_037968775.1 Bdellovibrio sp. | reverse complement strand
GCTCAAGTACTGCGCCATCAACCAACGACCGTCTTGCGTGTGGTCGGCCAAGGACCAAATTCCGGCACCTTCTTGGGCGAATATTTTTTCACGTTCGCCGGTTTTGATAGAGTACTTATAGAAAGTAAACATTTCGGGTTTTTCGTCATTGGCACTGTAATATACAAATTGAGAGTCATCAGAGACATAGGCGAGGCTTGTGCGCACCTTTTCTTTTACAAAGACGGGAACTTGTTGAGCTCCATCCAAACTTAAAAGAAAAACTCCAGGATTCTCCTGTCCGTCTTTATCTTGGCTGACCAGTAACCATTTTCCGTCAGGCGTGATATCGAGCAGGCGAGTCGAATCTTTACCACCGGTTAAGAGAATAGGGAACCGTCGCTCTTGATCAATCGTCCACACCTGATAGACACCGGTGATCTTCCAAGAAAAGAAGAGTTGTTTTTTATTGGGATGCAAAAGACCCAAGCCCGGCGAAGAAATATCGAGCATCCGGCGAATGTCTCGTTCAAGTTTTGCATCGATGGCTTTCGGTGCGTATTTTTTTAAATCATCCGCGGCAATCGATTCCCGGCCCAGGCCCGTATAAGCGCTCGAAGCGTTCATTGATTTCTGTGCACAGGCAGCAAGCCCCAGAACGGTCAAAATAAGCGATAAGAATTTAAACATAGAGTCTCCTTCACGATGAGGTCCTAGGCTAACAAAGCTCCCTCTATCTGACCAGGTTTAGAGAGGGAAAACCTTCTTTGGTGTGGGAAAGCTTGTGGGCGGGCAATCATTGTTTGAGTCTCAGTTTGAAACACACAAGCTCCGGAGGGCGCAAAAATGGGCTCTTTCGGTAAAATTGGGCAGCCCAAAGGGCCTAAAGCGCACCATTTCCTCCTGAGAGCGGCATCTCGATTGCTCTAGTTAAAGGTAGGAGATACCCAAAATGCGAAGCTTGATTCAAAAAACTATTCAAACATGGACTTCCTCTTCAGGCCAAAAGGCGTTGAAAAGATGGATATTGTTTATAGGAATGGTGCTGGCTTATGCATTGAATATCGAAGGTCAGCTAAAGACCCTCGAAAATCCTCCGGCAGATTTTGTGGTTGTCGAAGCGGCTGCCTCGAATATCACTTTGCCCGAGGTTTCTGCAGAGATAGAGCCCCAAGAGTCTGCGAACATCCCACCTGTATTTAATCGTGACGACATCTTAAATGACTATAAAGACCTGATCGGTGAAGACTTCAGCGTTCCAGAGGGACTGCGCGATCGCGTGGGCTTTTGGTTTGATATCTACACAAAGTATGATTCTCATAACCGTATTATTCACCATTCCCTTTATCCTTGGATCATCTTTGAAGTTGTGGATGTGACAGACATTATTAACAGCGACACACCACGGGTGCGTTGGTTGCGAAATGTAAAAGCGGATAAGCATGTGGAGAAAGAAGTTGCGGGTATTCGCAAAGCTCTTAAAGACCTTTCGCGCGGGCAAAAGGTGAATTTAGAGAATCCCTATCATGTGGCAGCGGCAACAGCTTTGGCTGCATTGCCAGGCTCCCTGAAGAGTAATGCGAAAAAAGCCTTGAGTAATGTGCGAGTGCAGACGGGGCAACGCAATTTTTTCCAAGAAGGCCTGGAAGTCAGCCCACTTTATTTAAAAGGAATGGAAGAAATCTTCCGCAGTCACAATGTTCCTGTTGAACTCACGCGTCTACCCTTTGTTGAATCAAGTTTTAATAAGCACGCGGTTAGTAAAGTGGGAGCTTCCGGAGTATGGCAGTTCATGGACAGCACTGGCAGCAAGTTCATGATGGTACAAGCCCATATCGATGAAAGAAATTCTCCGTTTAAGGCCACCGAAGGTGCGGCAAGACTTTTAAAAGAAAATCATATGATCTTAAAACGTTCATGGCCCTTGGCAGTAACGGCTTGGAATCACGGTCCTTCGGGCGTGCGTCGCGCAATGAAGGGGGCGGGCAGCCAGGATCTGACAGTCATTGTTTCTAAGTACCGCTCTAAGTCCTTTGATTTTGCCTCTTCGAATTTTTATTCAGAATTTTTAGCAGCCCTGCATGCAGAAAAGTATCACGACGAAATGTTTAAGGGCTTAAACTATGAAAAACAGCTCGACTTGCACACTGTTAAACTTGCACGACAGGTATCGGCAAAAGAGCTTTTGCGTCTAAGTGGATTATCGAAAGAAGACTTTCTGCTTTTTAATCCTGATCTTAAGCGCGCCATCGCTAAAAATGCCTCGGTTCCTCGTGGCTTTAAGTTGATGCTCGATGATTCGTCTCGCGTGATTCTTAAGAATCTCTTGAGCAAAGAATCAGTCGGCGTTCGAAAAGACAAGGTCAGCGAAGCTGATATTGTTTCAATCTAAGTTCGACTGTCTTAAAGAATAAAATTCGATTCATTATTTGGGTAGTCGGTACTTTAAGAAGGTGCATCCGATGCTTGTGTCCAAGAGTAATACAAGTGCACTGAACTTTTGAAGGGTCTCGGATTTTAGTTGTGGGTAATGTTAGAAAACCCAAAAAAATGGTGCGAATCCGTTTTCGAAAAGTTTCGTGTTTTTACGAATATTGAAGGCTCAAACGGCAGTTCTGCGAGGGTGCTCTCAAAACTCCATGCTAGGGTTGAGTTCCTTGGATGAAAGTGCTTTGCTCTGAATCGCACGATGCGATTCAGAAAGGCCGCACAGGGTACATTCTTGGTACCTTGTTAACAAATTATACCGGATACCTAGTTTACACTTTAAAAAGGGACCACTGGAGAGTGGTATGCCCTAGAAAGTGTGAGATAATTTTTTCATCGTTATATTGCCGGACTTTCAGTCAATGTAGAGCGTCTTATTAAGAGTTCAGCATTTCGTTTTTCGTGACCATCGCTTGCGACGTCTAGTTCTGTGAAGGAATTCCGTACTTCTCAGCTAAGAGAGTGAATTGTTGAGAATCCTCAAATTTCTTTAAAAGTGCGTTGATCTCTTTAACGGTAGGGCGAATGCCTTTCCGAATGATGGCAGTATGAAGATAGTGCTGGTCAACTTTTTTGGACATCAAAAGGTTCTTGCGTGCAGAAGGATGACTCGCCAGGTATTGGATTAGGAAAGCATAGGAAACCACAGCGATATCACCTCTTCCATCTAAGACCATCTTGATACTGCCAGCGTTACTGGTCGAAAGTTGCATATTAAATTCTTTGCGCAGATAAGTTGGATCGGAATTAAAATTTGAAAAAGAATAGTGATAGCCTAAAATTCCAATCATGGTTTTGTTTTTAAAGTTATTGAAGAACTTCTCGCTACGTTGGGCTTTGGCTTGAGCGATGTAGATTTCTTTGCCCTTCATATAAATTTTAGAAACATCCACAGCTGATTTGTCCCATCCCCAATCAACGTTATCGAAGAAACTCAAGTCATAGGCGCCATTTTGAAAGTCGGCATGTCGGCGCATCGCCGAAGTTAAAATAGGTTGGAACTTATAGTCTTTTTGCGCGGAGTTCATAAATTCTAGAAGCCCGGCGATAATGCCAGAAACTCGTCCATCTCTTTCGACGACGATATAAGGGGGAAATTCTACAGTTCCAACTTTGACAATCTTAGGATCGGCTTTGGCAATAGGTATGGCGCTTGACATAACAGTCAAAGTTAATAAAAGCAGGACTGTGGCTTGTGCTGGAAAATATGCCATAAGACTATTTCATCATTACCATTACAAAATAGGAGCATAAAAAGATTGGTTAGGTCTGCGTTATTAAGAATTTTTAATGAACTAGAGAAATTGATAGCTTTTGAAGATGACTTCATCTTTTTCTTAAGCTGCCATTAAAACGTAGAAGTACGGACTTACCTTAAAAAACTCCATTAATATGGTCTTCAGGCCGACAGATCTCCATTTTGTACGCCCATTGACATTGTATATACTTGTATATACAATGTTCTCAAGCGAGGTGGATCATGCTTCTTTATGAAATAATAGATGCTTTTGAGGCTGCAAAGCTCAAGTACGCCATCGTTGGCGGATACGCTCTTGCCCTTCATGGGCTGGTCCGTGCCACGATGGATGTAGATTTGGTTCTATCGCTCAAGCTGGCAGACTTCGAGCTTGCTGAAGCCACCCTCGGAAAAGCAACCTTATCGCTTGGTCCTTTGTGGACTATAGGAATCCGTCCCGGCAAGCAGATATTCTTATTACGAAAGATTTAAAAGACCTAGAGACTCAAAAGATTTCCGTCGGAGGAAGAAAAATCTCCGTTGCCAGTCTTAAAGAACTTCTAAAAATGAAAACCGAAGCTGGCCGCCCACAAGACCAAATCGATATTCAAAATATTCGAGAAAAATTAAATGAAAAAAAATAAACCTTCCAAAAGTAAAACACCGAACATTTCTCCCGAAGAAGCCGTTCGTTTTTTGGAAGACATCCGACTTATGAGCAGCCAAATTGACGAGCCTACAATCGCCATCAGCTTACGAGTGCCGGGAAATATCCTCCGCACACTTAAACTCAAAGCCAAAGCTGATGGCAAAAAATATCAGTCCTTAGTTATCGAGTATATTCGACAGGGCCTTTTAACGAAGTAGGTCGCCTCAAACAGGAGAAACAATGAACATTACCTACAGACCGCTGAATCTTGGAAAAACGCTTAGCGACCACAAAATTGAATAGCTTTTGTCCAATAGGCCGGGGAGCAGTAGTCAGCCCACTGGCCCTTAGCATTCGTCGAGTAAGCGTAGTACCAGATCAGTTCGTCAGTTTGTTTTTGGAATTTAATTTCATGAGGCATTTGCAGCGGATCTTTGCCGTTTACAGAGTAGCACCAGCCATAGACACGCATTTCTGTATCAGATACGACTTCGATCGCATCCATCCCAAGAGGCGTGTTTAAAATTGAATTCATGCCTTCGGCGGCGCCTATAAATGGGATTTTATTCTTATTGAAAATATCGACCGTGATCGCTCCAACACTTTTAGAAATATCAGCGATAACTTCACCTTGTTGCACGGGTGAATTCGAGCATGCGCCAAAGACCTTCCAAGTCAGGGCCTGGCTTTGTATTGACATGGTGAGGCTAAAGGCGAAAAGAATATATTTCATAAGGGGATTTCTATTCGAAAACCGCCAAAAAGGATAATTAAAACTTAAAGAGATTATAAAATTTAGGTGGCGATTTCGAACTCGAACTGACGGTAACTTCAAACGCTAAAGAACAGGGCAACACGTGCCGGCCAGTTCTATTCCAAAAGCAGCCAAGCTCAAAAAAAACGGAGTGATTCCTCACTCCGTTTATAAGATTCAATTTGGTTTCTAAATCTATTTTTTACGACTAGCTTTCTTAGTCGCCTTTTTAGCAACTTTCTTTGTCGCTTTTTTTACAGTCGAAGCTGCCTTTTTAGTCGTCTTTGCAGCAGCTTTCTTCGTAGACTTCTTGCTCATTGTCTTTTTAAAAAGTGATTTCTCAAGCTGAGTCTTTTTAACCAAAGCCTTCTTTTTGTACGCAGCAATGTTTTTCTCAAGACCGTCAGCGGACTTCTTGATTTTAGAGATCGTCGTGTTGACCTCTTTTTCAAGCTTCGCTTCAGAAACACTCAAGACCTTTACGATCTCTTGGTACTTCTTCCAAGCCATCTCAATACGTGCGTCTTTCTTTTTGTCGAAGCCTTTTTTAAGTTCCGCTTCTTTCTTTTTGATCTCATCACTGAGAGTTTGAAAGTTCTCAAGCAAGTTTTGAACATTTTTATTTGCCGAAAGATTCGTCAAAAGTTTTTGGAATGCTGCAGTTGCCACAGGGATCTCCTTGTTAATTCATTTTTAATACTACACGCCCGCCAAGACAATTGAAAGGCCGGGACGCTATTTTGACATAAAATTAATAGTCTCTAACCAAACTTCGCGCGAGGCCGAAAACATCCCCGGAAATTTATCGAGGCCTTTTTCTCTTAAGGTCATAGCATATTCTGCCAAATATGTCTTCAAAGCGTCTTCAGACTCCAGCTTATAGGTAGTTTGCAGCTCACGGCTGGATGCTTCCATAGCGCCACCTTTGCGCAGGCAGAGTTCGGCAGCGACAAATCCCGGTAGAGCTAATACTTCAGGGATGTGTTCAGTTTTGAGCCAGGTGACGTACTCATCGTATTTTTCATATCGGACTTTGATTTGGACTGTGTAGTTGACCATGAAGGACCCCTTTAGAGAGTAAATTTGAAATTATTAATAAGCATGCCCGGAATTTTACTGCCGCCGAAACTGCGCGACTCATAAGTGTCCGTTGTTGGCTCGACCTCTTGTTTGCGAGTCAAAGCGACCAGATTTTCCCCAAAACAATCATAAAGACTTTCGTCAAAACGCAGGTCAGCAATAGGTGCCTGTATTTCGCCATTCTCAACCCAGAAGCATGCATAACGAGTCATTCCCGTGATGCGCGCATTCATACGGTCAGACCAATTGATATAATGCAAATTGGATAAATAAAGTCCGGTGCCAAGTTCCTTTAGGATGTCTTTTTGCTCTAAAGATCCGCCCAAAATTTCTAAAGAACGCGGGGACTCATTGGATTCGGCTTTGTTACCCGTCAAACTGTACTCTTTGGCTGAACGAGAACTCACCAAAAGAGTTTCCAGGTGTCCTTGGCGAATCAAATCCAGTTCATTCGGGGCGACCTCACCAATTGAATTAAAGGCATGGGTCAAACCCAGACCATAATTTTCACGCAAGTTGAACATCGGTGATAGTGATTTTTCTTTGTCTGCTAAGCGTTTAAAGGCCGACGTGCCTTGACGATAGCTATTGTAACTAAAGGCTTCCCAATAAAACATAGTAGCAATTTCCGAAACTGCCGCGGGTGCCAAATAACACCGGTAAGCTCCGGGTGGAACAACTTTCTTCGGTCGCGACATCAAGGACAGTAAGTTTTTACTCTCTTGAATTTTATTTTGCAGTTCGCACTGAATCCACTCGGTGCCCCCGTACAAACCCTTTACGGCTTTTTCGCCACTATAAAGTGAGTAATCAAATGAAAAGTTCTCTGTCGAAAACCAATGATTTTGTCCCTTTGAATTTCGATTGGCGGCAATCAAGGGTCCACCACTGTAGATACCGGCAAGATCAGCTCCGTGAGCCGGACCTGTGATCGCAGAAATTAAATCTTGATCGGGCATTAGGCATCCCTTGTGGGATACTTCGCTTGCACCGTTGTTCAAGATCGCAACTTGAAAGGGATCTTCAGGCAGCAACTCACATTCTTGACGGGCTTCCCCCAGCCAATGCAAGGCGCGCTTAAGATCATCTTCGAGATTTCCAGTGATTGAAAAGTTCACAGAGGAAGTTCGTTGATTTTTATTCAGCATCAGACCCAGTGACATTTGCTCAACGTGAGTGTTCTGGCGAACTTTATTATTATTAAAACGCACGAACAAAGAGTCTTCGCCGTGAAGGTTCAGATTGGCTTCTTCGTTGCTCTTTAGATCCGCAAAAAGGGCGTCAGAGACTTTGTGAAAGGTCGATTTTAAATTCTCAGAGAAATTCATCATATCCCTTTCTAAGCCCCGAAGACTTCAACGTTTGAGAACAAACAATAAGGCGTCGTGTGCCCGACTCGGATCACCTGATTGGGTTCGCCTTTTCCGCAGTAAGGGGAGCCAAAGGTTTCACGCGCTTGGCTAACGGCCTTGAGGCTGTTCCAAAAATTCACAGTGGTCCCGCGATAGTTGGGATTCTTAAGTATTTTAGTTAGTTTCCCATTTTCAATAAGCTTTGCGTATTCACAACCGAATTGAAACTTATTGCGATAGTCATCGATGGACCAAGACTTGTTTGCTAGCATCATCACGCCGCGC
>JBBKWD010000138.1:0-4255 GCA_037968775.1 Bdellovibrio sp. | reverse complement strand
GGTACGGACTTCCTTTTGGTGGCGCTGGCGCGTCATAATGGACGAAACAACAAAGCGTTATGGCTAAAACTCGGCCCCGAAACTGAGGCCACCACCGAAGTATCGAGTTTGCTCCCAGTAGTACTTCACTTCGGTGCGCAATGAAAACCGACTGCCAACACGGAAGGCCAAGCCGAGGTCAAAGACAGCCCCCAGATTCATATCATCGGCTGCATAGGTTATACTGCCCGCTCCGTTTGGAACCTCGAGGGAATAATGGGAGTACTTAAACATCGGACCAAAGCCATAATAGAGTAAATGGTATTTGCTCTGCGGTAAGACCGTCTGTAATAAAAAGTTTAACTGGATGATATAGCCATCCGCCGACTTGCCCGTGGTTTCTTGATAATAATCAGGCGCCCCAAAATGAAAAAGAAAATTCACATCGGCGTAAATATCCCCATCAAACATTGTGTTATAGCCATTTATTTTAAAACCATAGAACATCATAGGCGAATGTCTTTCTTGGCCTAAGGTGTCTTCGGTATAATTTAAAAACTCAGCAGTGGGACCACGATACCGAGTTGCAAAAAAAGACTTTTGCCCCCTTTTCGGTCCTTTTTCTTTTTCTTTTGCCGCAAGGGACTTGGCCGTTTCTACCTTAAAAACTCCAGGCTTTACATCTGTATCAGCGATCCAACCGACACTGCCTGGGCGTATGCGAATTTTATGGAAGGGTCCTTTTTGGCCTTTTGAGATATTGAAGACAGCCCCGGCCTTAAGAGTTGTGATCACGGGTGAGTCAAAATCTGAATCTCGATAAACAAGCGCGCCGTCATTAATGACAGTTGCCTTTACTGACTGAGCCCACAGCGCCTGAGGAGCGAGTACAAATAAAACAAGGACAACAAACTTCATCACTATTTAAAGCGCATGATCCACACGCGATAGAAAGCTTCAATCACAATTTTCAAAGACATTTTACTTTGCCCGACACGACGGTCTTCAAAGACAATCGGAGATTCAACACCTTTAAAGCCTTTTTTCATAGCCTTGTACTTGAGCTCAATTTGAAAGCTATAACCGTTGGACTCGACCGTAGAAAGATCGATGGCTTGCAGAACTTCTTTTTTCCAAGCATTGAAGCCGCCAGTCCAATCGTTCAAAGGGAACCCTAAAATCAAACGCGAATAAATTCCACCACCGCGAGAAATTATTTTACGCATTAATCCCCAGTTCACCGTGCGACCACCCTCGACATAACGAGAACCCACAGCGAAATCGACCGGCTGCAGATTTTTAAGTAAAAGTGTCAGGTCTTCAGGACGATGAGAAAAGTCAGCATCCATTTCAACCAAAGTCGTATAGCCGTGATCCATGCCCCAACGAAATCCCGCGATATAGGCTTTACCCAAACCCTGTTTTCCAGGACGAGCCAACAAATGAAGTTGGGGATAAGTTTTTTGCATTTCACGCACAATCGAACCGGTTCCGTCCGGCGAGTTGTCGTCGACAACCAAAATCTCGACCTCGGGATTTTTGGCAAGAATCTCTGGCACCAATACCGGGATGTTCTCTTTTTCATTATATGTCGGAACTACAACAAGAGTTTTCATATCACCTCAAAGAATGAGGCTACAGTCCCATAAAGTGGGCTTTCTGGCAATATGGAGGCTCGAATGGGAATAGATCTTTGGTTGCGTGATGCGTCAGACTAAACCGACCGAGAAACCAACTTACCTTTTTCTTTCGAGTTCAAGGCCTCAGCCTTTTTCGGCGTGATGGTCGCAAGATTTAAGGGACGCGATAACAAATACTTCGGGTCCTCTTTGCGACGAATCAACTGCAGCTTCACTTTTTCTAAAACCGCTGTTGGATTTTTAATATAAAGAACAGGATCAAACCCACAAGCGCGGCACACAACCGACATGCGCCAACGAATTTTGACGAAGACCTCTGATAGAGCCACACACACAACAAAAACCACCGTCACGCGGGGATCAAAACCCTGCCATAAAATAAACATCACCACAACCGAAGCCATAAGGCTTCCGACAAAGTTGCCAAAAGAGATACTGCGTTTGCGATAAATATTTCGGGGCGTTTTACAAAAGGCACAATAGCAATTCATATATCTAGTCTGCCCAACATCAGGTCCAGATTGAAAGATCAATTTATGAAAAATGACAAAGACTTGATAGAATTGTCCTATGACTATAAAAAATGCCTTTAAATCCGTCCTCGCGCTTCTTACCATTATCTCTATCTCTCCTTTAGTCTGGGCTGCTGCTAACAACGACTATCAGGAAGTCAGCTACGATGACCTCGTAAATGAACTCAGCGCCAAAAAGAAGTCCGTCACCCGCGAACAAAACTCTGCCTTTGATGATGTTCGCTTGCATGCAGGTGTGGGCTATGTGAATGGCTTCAGCAATATCTCGGCTGGCGACCAGAATATCAGCCGCCACTCCAACGGCATTCAACTATCCTTGGGTATGGATTTGATGTCACCGAACTGGTACTCCGAAGTCGTATTTAAAAACTATGGCGTCAGTGCCACCGGCACAGAAGAATTGTCTTTGAGAGAGTTCGACCTCAAAATTGGTTATGCGGCTAACTTGAAGGATATTTGGTCTTATACTTTAAGCTCGGGAATTTCGAATCGCTTTTTAAGCTTCAAAGACAGCGCTCGAAATATCAGCGTCGACAATACGACCCCGTCCCTGATTATTTCTTCAGGCTTTCAAGCCCGTTTGACAAAAAATCTTTCTCTGGGGGCAGAACTCAGCGCCCACTCAGCTATGGTGAATCAAACATCTGATAAAAATTCCTTTGATTTTGCTTTTCGCCTGAACACAACCCTATAATAGGGCTGTGTTCATACTGATTTACTCCCTCGTTATTGCCGTTCTCATAGTGGCTGCCGCTATCTTGGCCAACAAAGCCCGTTCGCGCCAAGAGTGGACCTTTGAACTCAAACCCAACTGCCTTTTAACTCGCTATCCCCTGCTTTTTGTAACAGGCCCCCGCTCTTTATTTTATTTTTCCAACTATTGGAACCAATACCCGGTGGTCTTAGCCGAACATGGTTATGAAGTTTTCACACTGCATTTACCTTGGAGCAAGCCAACTCTTCGCATTCAAAAAATGCAGGATTTTTTTCAGGTTCAATCGGAGCTTGGCCGCAAGTTTCATTTGGTCGTAGACTCGCCCACTTATTCTGAAGTCGGCCTGCTGCTTCTGACCTCCCCTTTGCCAACAGCTCTAGTGAGTTTGACCGAAGTCAGCGACGGCACACCACGCACCGACAACCCGTCTCGGCTGCCACTGCCATCTCGGACTTTGGACTTCCCTGCAAAGACAGCCGATGCGACCTTTTTAAAACTTATAAACGAGGCCCATCGATTACTCGCGCGCCCCTATCGGACACCTTCCTTGGAGTGTTTAGGGGCTGTCCCCGAAACGGGACTTCAAAATGCATGGAGCCTGTTGACTCGTGCCCAAGAATTAGCCGAAACAGATCTTATCGAGGGGTGAAACAACTTGCGCTTTGCCCCCCTTAATGCTGCAATATAGCTATGAGCGACTACCGAGATGTGACACCCAAGCCTGCCTCCAAAACAACTGAAACTGCCAAAGAGGTTTTTGGATATATTCTGGCTTATTTGCGCCATCCTTTAGAGAAAATTAAAACTCTTCCGGACTGGAGCTGGACTCTCTTGATCATCGTTCAAGTGATTTTCTCTATCGGCTCGGGCGTGCTGGTTGGCCTGATGCCACCCAATATTTTCAGGATTATGAGTGGCCTGATCGTGTCCCCGCTGATCGGTGTGTGCACGGGCTTGGTGGGCGCTTTATTTATTTATTACTATTTCCAAGTCTTCGAGAAAAGAACCTGCTCTTTACGCAAGATCTTCACTCTGATTCTTTTTGCCAACATTCCATTTTTCATTTTCCAAGTGGGCGCTGAACTCATTCCGCCTATCACCCTGGTCGGGTTTGCCTTCACGGCCCTTTTGATGGCTGTGGGTCTCACTGAAAACTTTCAAATGGACAAACGCCGGTCTCTGCGACTGGTGTCCGTACTTTTTGCAATCGTTTTCATCCTCTGGCTTTGGAATCGTATCGATATTGCGCAGATGATGTAGCTCCCACCTGCCCCCCCTGTGGGTGCAAAACCTATCAGTTCCCTACAACTCCGCAGGAAGCTGAAATCCCCCCTTGGTGCTTTCAACAAACGGCAGGACCCTCAACACTGAGTCCAAATTTATATATC
>JBBKWD010000137.1:0-17969 GCA_037968775.1 Bdellovibrio sp. | reverse complement strand
GCACGAATCTGGCGCTTGTTGGCATTTTCGTAGCTGCGTTTACCAGTCAATTTGATGATATGAAAGCCAAACTGAGTTTCAATAAGACCATTAACCTGTCCTACTTTCATGTTGGAAATAGCATCATAATAGCTTGGAACGAGCGTCACGCGCGACTGCCAGCCGACATCTCCACCCGCCTGTTTTGACAGGGCATCGTCCGAATAAAGCTTTACCAGCTCTTCGAAAGGGCGCTTACTTTTTTGAACTTCTGCATAGATCTCATTGGCCCTCTTTTTTGCCTCTGCCACCTGTTGTGGGGTTGCACCGGCCTTAAATTCAATCAGGATATGACTAGTGCGAAGTTCGGGATTTTCTCGGTACCAAGCAATCATTTCTTTATCGTTCACTTGAATCTTTTGTATTGCGGGACCGATGTCTTTTTCCAATAGGGCTTTGTACATTTCTTGGCGGAAGCGATCTAAAACAATCGGATCTTTGTCAAAACCACGTTTGAAAGCTTCCTGCACACCCATATCATAACGAATCATGTCCTCAAGAAACACGTCCTTGGCCGGGGGATTCACGGTCTGGGATTTTATCTCATTGTACTTTTTATTGAACTCTTCAAGAGTGATAGTGTTTTTACCCACTTGAGCCACAACTTCCTTTTGTGCAAAGGCGTTGCTCGAGAGGAGTATCAAGATGCTTAAAACAAGTTTCATACTTTAAAAGTCCCTTTTAAAAGTTGATCAAAAGTGGAATCGACGCTTAGTAAAAACGCTAGCACTCGGCATCATTATCCGCAATGAATTTAAGAGCTTGCTCCCTTGCGCGGTGTAAAAGGACCTCTAACTCTAGAGCAAGGTCTGGGTTTCTTGGATCCATCTCTCGAGAGACGGGACCGATGGGTCCAAGCCAGTAAATCACAACTTTAGCAAAGGGCTTTGGCAGAAAAGTTTTATTCCAAGATTTTGGAAAGTGAATAGCTCGGTCACACGCTACACCGGCGGCGTATATGGGGCCTTTGATCATGCGTGAAAGCTCGAAGACGCCGGGCTTTACTTTGTGTAACGGACCCTTGGGGCCATCCACTGCAAAGCTGCAATTTCCCCCGTCTTTTAGTAAACGCAAAAGGCCTTTTAGGGCCCCGACACCACCACGAGTAGAAGATCCTCGACTGGTCTTGGCGCCCAACCACTTTAGGACGGTAGCCATGAGCTCACCGTCTTTGGATTGAGATGCAATGGTGGCAATATTATATCGACCCACAATAGAAAGCAAAGCGAGTTCATCTCCATGCCAATGGGAAAGAACAACAGATTGCATTTCTTTTTGATGATTCTGAAGGGCCGGGGGCTCGACTACGCGAACCCTCCACGTCCAAGAGAGGGTTCGATAGAAAACGAAAACAATAATCGGAAGAAAATATTTTCTAAACACGCTTAGTGATGAAGGGCTTTTTTAAACTCTTCAGTCAGCTTTGGTAGCACGTCAAAAGCATCACCCACAATCCCGTAAGTGGCCTTTTGGAAAATCGGTGCATTAGGATCCGTATTGATGGCAACAATAACCTTTGAACCACTCATGCCGGCCAAATGTTGAATGGCGCCAGAAATACCGACGGCAATATACAAAGAAGGAGCGACTGTTTTGCCGGTCTGACCAACCTGCATGCCATGACTAACCCAGCCAGCATCAACAACGGCACGTGAAGCTCCAACGGTGGCACCCAAAACATCCGCAAGATCGTTAAGGAGTTTAAAGTTGGCAGCTTCTTTAAGGCCGCGGCCTCCGCTGACGATGATATTTGCCTCTGTCAAATCCAGTTTCTCAGATGCGCCCTTTACAATTTCTTGAATGAGCGTCTTTAGATCCGGCTTAATCAAGGCGTGTTCTGTTGAGGGGGCAGACTTCGAAGTGTCGGCAGCAGTAACGGGAAGTTGATTTGCGCGCATGAGAACAATTTGAAGATTTGTGTTTTCAAAATTGGCCGTCGCAAAACATTTACCAGAATACATTGGTTTAACTGCGGTCACCTTATCGCCAGAAATATTTAGAGCTGTGCAATCGCTGGCAAGGCCCGCGCCCAGGCGAGCCGCCATTCTTGGGAAAAGATCTTTACCAGTTGAAGAAGAGGAGGCCAAAATAATAGATGGCTGAGTCTTTTCAATAAGCGGCGCCAAGTTGGTTGCAAAAAGTTCAGGATTGTAGTCATCTAAAGCTGCATCCTTTACAATATGAATCTCAGCAGCGCCGTTGTGGCCCATTGCTGCGGCGAC
The DNA here is from genome assembly GCA_037968775.1 of Bdellovibrio sp. GTDB lineage: Bacteria > Bdellovibrionota > Bdellovibrionia > Bdellovibrionales > Bdellovibrionaceae > Bdellovibrio. The sequence continues at coordinate 15,708 of JBBKWD010000137.1, read as the reverse complement.
ATCGCCAGCATGTGATCCAAAAGCTACGCCGACAACGGTTTGACCCGATTGGGCTGCTGCCTGCAAAAGCTCAATCGAGCTGCGCTTAAGAGTTCCATTTAAATGTTCAGCAAAGACTAAAATTTTACCCATGGACATCTCCTACAATACTTTTGCTTCATCGCGAAGCAGTTTAACAAGCTCTGTTACTTGAGCAGAGGAATCTCCTGATAGTAACTTTACGGGAGACTTTTCTGGCGGCAACGAGTAACCGGAGTATCTTACTTTAATATCGGAAGCTGGAATATTAAGCGAAGAAAATTCGATCTCTTTAATGACCTTTTTCTTGGCCTTCATGATCCCCGGCAGGCTGGCATAGCGAGGCATATTGAGCCCCTTGTTTGCCGTAACCAGAGCAGGAGCCATCATCTGCACGACTTCTTTTGCTCCTCCCTCAATATCGCGCTCTACATTTACATTTTCACCTGCAAGCGCAAATTTTGAAACAACAGAGGTGTGTGGAATATTTAAAAATTCAGCAACCATTTGACCAACCGCCGAAGAGTTGTCATCGATAGCAAGTTTGCCAGTAAAGATAACCTTAGCATCACCCTCTGCCTTAATGACCTCAGCAAGCGCCTTTGCGGTCGAGAAGTTATCGAGATTTTCTGCGTTGATAACAATGGCCTCATCCGCGCCCATTGCTAGGGCGGTCCTTAGGGACTCTATAACACGAGCCTTTGGTCCAGCACTCACAACCCAAACCTGGCTGCCTGAATTTGCTTCACGAAGCTTATTTGCCTCTTCAACCGCGTACTCATCGTAAGGGTTCATCACCCATTTTATTCCGGCTGTGTCGATGCTCGCTTGGTCAGCGGAGATTTTAATCTTAGTTTCAGTGTCGGGTACCTGCTTGATACACACAAAAATCTTCATATTCGAACCCCATTTTGTAAGGGTCCTATTTTATCGCAAGTACGTGAAAGGCAAAACTAAATTATATATTTAACGTCCTGCGAAACATGTCGGGGGTCATAGACAAAATTGAAATCGCAGGAGTAAGCTTAGGTGGAAACTTATTGAGAATTTAAGCAAAAAACAAGGGGTTCAATACCATGACTGGATTTCTCGGTTCGACCGTCGGGAAAAAATACTTAATGGGAATTAGCGGCTTGATTTGGGCAGGCTTTGTCTTGGCTCATATGGCGGGTAATCTTTTAATGTTTGTGAGTGCCGATGCCTACAACTCATACGGCCATGCGCTGGTGAGCGGTAATATTATTTACGTCGCTGAGGCGGTGTTAGTATTAGCTCTTGTAACCCATGTCTTTTGTGCGATTTCATTGACTAGAGGAAATCGCGCAGCCAAACAGCAAAAATATGCAGTGGCGGCCAGCGGTAAGAAAAAAGTGAGCCTAGCGTCGCGAACGATGGCGATACAGGGAACTCTGATCCTGGCTTTTATAATTTATCACATCATCACGTTTAAATACGGCGTTTATTACGAGACCACGGTTCATGGTGTTGTCATGCGTGACCTTTATAGACTCATTATAGAGGTTTTCCAAAGTCCCGTTTATGTGGCCTGGTATGTTGTGTGTTTGATTCTTTTGGGTTTTCACTTAAGTCATGGATTTGGATCCGTCTTTCAATCTTTCGGATTGATGAATGGAACCTATCGTGAGCTCATTCGCAAAATGAGCTGGACTTATGCCACCATCGTTGCGGTGGGCTTTATTTCTCAACCTATTTACGCTTTTTTCTTTGCGAACTAAGGGGCTAGAAAATGTCTGTAAAATTAGATAGCAAAATTCCTAGTGGTTCTATCGAAGACAAGTGGACCAAACACAAGTTTGATTCAAAATTAGTCAATCCCGCAAACAAGCGTAAGCACACAGTTATTGTTGTGGGTACGGGTTTGGCCGGCGCCGGCGCCGCAGCTTCTCTTGGGGAGCTTGGCTACAAGGTAAAAGCATTTTGCGTTCATGAATCTCCTCGCCGTGCTCACTCCGTGGCGGCCCAGGGTGGAATCAACGCAGCTAAGAATTACCAAAATGATGGTGACTCTGTTCATCGCCTTTTTTATGACACAGTAAAGGGCGGAGATTTCCGCTCTCGCGAAGCCAATGTTCATCGTCTTGCGGAAGTTTCAACGAACATCATTGACCAAATGGTTGCTCAAGGCGTTCCTTTTGCGCGCGAATACGGCGGAACACTTTCCAATAGATCGTTCGGTGGCGCACAAGTGTCTCGTACATTTTATGCTCGCGGACAAACGGGGCAGCAACTTTTGCTCGGTACTTACTCAGAGATGATGAGACAGGTTGATACCGGAAATGTTGAGCTTCATACGCGTCGTGAAATGCTGGATGTCGTTGTGATTGACGGAAAAGCGCGTGGAATTATTGTGCGCAATCTCCTTACGGGTGAAGTTGAATCTCATGAGGCGGACGCTGTCGTAATTGCGAGCGGCGGATACTCGAACGTGTTCTTCTTGTCCACGAATGCAATGAATTGTGCGGTGACTGCAGCCTGGAAGGCGCATAAGCGCGGCGCCTACTTCGCGAATCCTTGCTACACTCAGATACATCCGACCTGTATTCCTGTGCATGGAGACAACCAATCAAAGCTGACACTGATGTCAGAGTCTTTACGCAATGACGGTCGTGTTTGGGTTCCAAAGGCCGTCGGAGACAAGCGTCACCCAGCTGAAATTCCAGAGATCGAGCGCGACTACTATTTAGAGCGCGTTTATCCATCATTCGGCAACCTAGCGCCGCGAGACGTGGCGTCCCGTCAGGCAAAATACCGGTGTGATGAAGGGCGCGGAGTTAACGAAGCGGGACAAGCGGTCTATCTTGATTTTGCGGACTCTATTAAGCGACTAGGTGAAGATAAAATTTCAGAACGCTACGGAAATCTTTTTGAAATGTATGAAAAGATCACCGGCGAAAATCCCTACAAGCGTCCGATGATGATCTATCCAGCACCTCACTACACGATGGGTGGCCTTTGGGTTGATTATAATCTTGAGTCAACAATTCCAGGACTTTTTGTTGCAGGTGAAGCCAACTTCTCTGACCTCGGTGCCAACCGATTGGGCGCATCGGCGCTGATGCAGGGCCTTGCAGATGGGTACTTTGTCCTTCCTTATACGCTTGGAAACTATCTTGGCGGTACAAAACTTGATAAAGTTGCTACGAATCATGATGCCTTTAAATCGGCTGAAGACGGCGTAAAGAAAGAGATCAATAAAATGATGTCCATCAAGGGCGCGCGATCTGCTGATAGTATCCACAAGGAGCTGGGCCATATCATGTGGGAATATTGCGGCATGGGCCGTAACGATGCGGGACTTAAAACGGCACTCGAGAAAATTCCAAAACTCAAAGAAGAGTTTTGGAACAATCTTCGTATCCCAGGAAACTCGAACGACCTGAATGTAGAACTAGAAAAAGCCGGCCGCGTGGCGGACTTCATTGAGCTGGGCGAGTTAATGTGCCGAGATGCTCTGGAGCGAAAGGAATCTTGCGGCGGACATTTCCGCGAAGAATTCCAAGTAGATGGTGAAGCTAAGAGAGACGACGAAAACTTCTGTCACGTTGCCGCGTGGGAATACACGGGCGATAATAAAGCAGAGGTTCGTCATAAAGAAGAGCTTGAGTTTGAAAACGTTCACTTAGCAACGCGTAGCTATAAATAAGAGGCGTAAAATGGCAGGAAAATTTATCAATTTAGTTCTGAAGGTTTGGCGACAAAAGGGTCCGAAAGATGCGGGAGCATTTTCGGAATACCAAGCAAAAAACGTATCTGCTGACGCCTCTTTTTTAGAGATGTTGGATGCGGTTAATGAAGACTTGGTCAACAAAGGTGATGAGCCCATTGCTTTTGACCACGATTGTCGTGAAGGAATTTGTGGAGCCTGTGGATTTGTTGTTGATGGAGAGGCGCACGGGCCGCAGAAATCGACAACTGTGTGTCAGCTTCATATGCGAAACTTTAGCGACGGAGCGGTTTTGACAATTGAACCATTCCGCGCGCAGGCCTTCCCAGTGTTGAAAGACCTTATGGTGGATCGATCGTCATTTGATCGCATCATAAAGTCCGGAGGTTATATTTCTACGAATACCGGAAACGCCGTGGATGCCAATGCCATTTTGATTCCGAAACCAGACGCGGATGAAGCGATGTCATCGGCCACTTGTATCGGCTGCGGCGCTTGCGTGGCTTCTTGTAAGAATGCTTCCGCGGCCCTTTTTACATCAGCAAAAATTTCCCATATGGCCCTATTGCCACAGGGGCAAATTGAACGAAAAGATCGCGCTTTGCGGATGGTTGCAGCTATGGATGCGGAAGGCTTCGGATCTTGTACGGCAACGGGCGCTTGCGAGGCGGCCTGTCCGAAAGATATCAGCCTTACGAATATTGCCCGCATGAACAGAGAGTTCATGGTGGCAAACCTAACGAAGCAGCCCAAACATAAAGATGGCGGCGCAGGATAGATTGGAATTCCTGCGAAGATTTTCCCATTAAAACCAAAACAATCGTCTGCTCCCTGGGGCAGACGAAAACGCTACAAAAGGCCACTAGAGCCACTCTTAAGATAGACTAAAACATAATAATAAGTTTCAAACACTAACCTTTAAACTCTGCACCAAGGGTCTTCTCAATGAGAGACACCTTTGATTTCATCATCCTTAGAATACTTCTCAAGCTCTCGCAGCCATTAACCGAAGACTAGACTAAGGATTGGTTTATGAAAAAAATGGGCACACTCATGGCAGAACTTGGTTTCAATAAAGAGGCTCCAGACAGCGTCAAGGAGGCTTTTATTAAACATCTTATAAAAGCTTCAGCGGGAGTAAATGTGGCAACTCCATCTGAGACTCTAGAGGTGAAGAAAAACCCTGAAAAAGTGAAGCCGCTTTTAAAAACTTCAACCCCTCCCCTTCAATTAAGCTTTCAATTTGACGAAACACTTGCGGTATCAACGTCGGGTAAAAAAGCTGTCTCCTAGATTTTTGTCCGTATGAAATCCTCGACGAAGGTTTTGAAAATTCTCGACCTTGATCTAATTCTTATGCAATTTTCAGCCCTCCTTAAAAACTGATAACCAGGCCTACTCTACGTTGGTACCATTTTGGAACTGGCAAATATGCTACCACCCATGAAGGAGAGGTTTTATGAATTGGCTTATTGGACGAGCCTCCAAGATGACTCTTGTCGGTCTTCTGATCGCAGGATCTCAATCACTAGCAGCAGCACCGGAATCAGTTCCTGGCGAGTATATCGTTAAGTTAAAAGATTCAGTATCAGCGAAAATGAATATCAATGTATTGAGCCAACAGCTCGGTTCGTACATCAAAGACACAATTCCAGGTCAAAACATTGTGGTCATCAAGCGTGCGACTTTTGAATCTGAAAAAAGTGTTCTTAAAACCCTCGCAGTAAATCCATTGGTAGATATCATTGAGCCAAACTATATCTATCGTATTAACAAAACCCCGAACGACCCCCTGTTTGGAAAGCTTTGGGGAATGAATAACACGGGCCAAGCAGACTCTGGTAACAAAGTCGGTGTTGCGGGAACGGATATCGGCGCGGAAGCAGCTTGGGATATCACAACGGGATCAAAAGATGTGATTGTTGCCGTAATTGACACGGGAATTAACTACAATCATCCCGATTTAAAGGACAACCTTTGGATTAACGAAGCAGAGAAAAACGGAAAAGCCGGCGTTGATGATGATGGAAATGGAATTGTTGATGATATTTACGGAGCAAGCTTCGTAAATGCAGCAACACCAACTGGCAATCCCCTGGATGACCATGGTCATGGCTCTCACTGTTCAGGAACAATTGGCGCGACAGGTAATGATGGAAAAGGAATTGTCGGCGTTGCATGGAATGTTCGATTGATGGGTGTAAAATTCCTATCGGCAAGTGGATCTGGTTCACTTGATGGTGCACTTAAGGGCATCGATTACGCCTCCAAAATGGGCGCAAAAATTATGTCGAACTCTTGGGGCGGCGGTGGCCACTCAGCAACTTTGAAGCAAGCAATTGAAAGATCAAATGCAGCAGGCGCCCTGTTTGTGGCAGCAGCTGGAAATGAATCAAATAATAATGATGCAAATCCAAGCTATCCGGCAAGTTATGATGTTCCTAACGTCATGTCTGTAGCAGCTATTGATAACCGTGGTCAGATTGCTTCTTTTTCAAATTACGGCAAAAACAGCGTTCACGTCGGTGCTCCTGGAGTGAATGTTTTCTCTTCAATTGCGAATGGCGGATATGACTCTTGGTCGGGCACTTCAATGGCAACGCCCCACGTTTCCGGTATGGCCGTTTTGCTTGCTGCAAATGAGCCGAACCTGACGAATATTGAGATGAAAGAGCGCATTATCGCTACGGCAAAGCCACTTGCAGGTCTTCGAGGTAAATCACGTGCCGGATTGGCAAATGCCTATACCATGCTGACAAATACCATTCCTGCTCCAGACATGAATGATCCGGCAAATTGGCAGACCGTGAGCATTGCCGCCTCCACTCCACACCCTTACTCAGAGAAGTTTACAGAAACTTATGAGTTCAGAGTTGAGGGCGCTAAGCAAATCGCAATCTATTTTAGTAAATTCGACACAGAAAAAGATTATGACAAGGTTGAATTTTTTAATGCTGCTGGAAAGAAGCTTGGCACAATGAGCGGTCGCAACGACGAGTCGTTCTCTCTGCCTTTTGATACAGATTATGTAAAACTAGTGTTCACCTCAGACGACTCTGTACAGCGTTACGGTTTCGACATCACAAAAGTAGCCTGGAGATAAAAGCTGCCGAGTGAAAAAATACACAGGTAAGCCCCAACGGATATTTGTTGGGGCTTTTTTTGTTTAAAATTAGGCAGCGCGAAGGTGCGTGGCTTCGGGAAGAACTTACTCTTCGCTATGAATTGGATGGCGCTTTAAAAAGGCGTCGATTTTCAAATTAACATAGTCCGGAAAATCCAACTGAGTGCAATGAGACCCGTAGGGCACTAAAACAAATTCAGAGTTTGGGATCATCTCTTTAAAGTGATACTGAAAGCGAATAGGCGTAACAAAGTCTTTTTCACCAGACATGATCAGTGTGGGTACGGATACTCGCGGCAGTACACTTTCGCCATCGTACTGCATAAGCTCCTCAAAGAGGCTGAGAAACACCTCGAGGTTCAGGCGAGCCACACCACGCGCATAAACCTCAATGTCTTTAAATTGAGTGACGCGTAAATTGAAACCTCCAGCGAGCGCGGCAAGATACATGGACATAGGGTTGTCTATGGCCAATTTCCACAGAGTATTCCACAGGGCAGGCTGTTGTTCGTACTGCGTTTTTATAAAATAGAAAAAGGGCTCCACAACATCGAGGCCAAACATTCCCTTAATTGGATTTTTAGCGAAACCGTTAATAAAAATCATCGAGCGAACGAGCTCGGGATTGGTGTCAAAAAGATGAAGAATAAGGGGTGCGCCAAAGCTGTGTCCGGCAAAATGTGCGGATTCAATATTCAAATGTGCAAGCAGCCCCTTGATATCCTTTGTGAGTGAACTCATTTTAAGCTCTTGAGTTCCATTGATAGGGTTACTTTTTTGGTGGCCTCTTAAATCAAAGGCGATAACTTTGTAACTTTTAGAAAAATAATCAATTTGATGATGCCAATGATTAATTAGACAGGCGATGCCATAAACAAGGACGAGCGGCTCCCCTTCGCCTCGCACTTCATAGTAGATGGGCGATCCATCAAAGCTTTCAAATTTTCCGACGGTCTTGGGAATCGTGTCCATGAAGTCTTTCTGTGGATTCGCTAAAGGTAAGTGACTCTAATAAGCGTTTTTCCGATTCCGATCAAGTCTCCGTCTTTTAGCATCTCCGATTTAACGGTCTTATTATTGAGAGTCACATGTCCTCGTGACAACACTCGCAACTCAACCATGCCAGGGCCTGGGTGAAGCTCAAACGCTTGCTTGTCGGCCTTCTCCTCTTGAATTTCAATATCCAGCGAATCTGATCCGGCATATCGAGGACCGTAACCCAAGGTGAGCTCTTCGTCGGTTTGAATGCCCTGAATAAAGCGTAGCTTTAGTGCAGGCGAGAAGCTTTTGGGAGAACTTAAATCCGCCTGAGGAGGGGGGAACTCAAGCGTTGCTGCCGTTGCAGAAACCACGGTTCTCCAGGTAACAAACCGGCTAAAATCGACGGCCTCTTGTTCTTGAACCGTTACAACTTTAAACTGAGTGCGACCGATCTCAAAGATAACCCCCGGCAACAAGGCAACTTTCTTCACACGCCGTCCACTGATATGAATCCCGTTTGAGGAGTTCAAGTCGGCCAAAATAAAGTGCTCCTTTACGTTGTCCTTGAAGAATTGAGCATGGACCCCTGAGATCTTAGGGTCTTTTATGACTATATCCGACTTGGCGCGTCCAATCGTGAGCCCGTCCTCGATTTTAAAACGAGAGCCCTCATTGGCGCCTAAAATGATCTCAATGAAAGTTACCATATAAATATTTTAGGGCCGGTTTTCTTTAGATTCAATTGCCTATTACTTGAGCTTGGTCCAAAGCCGTGCTAAACCCGATGAACCAAATTTAAAAGTCATCCTTGCTCCTGCCATTTGGGTAGGGGCTTTAACCGAAAGGATTCTCATGGAACTTACAAAAACAACGTCCGTAATGCCGTATGAAGTTGTGGTTCTTATGCACCCAGATACTACAGTTGAAGACCAGAAAGAGCTTTTCCGCAAAAATAAAGCAACTATTGAAAGCTTTAAAGGAAATGTTCAATCGTTGGAAACTTGGGGCAAAAGAACTTTAGCGACTCCTATTGGTAAGCTAAAAAAAGCTGTCTACTTCCACGCTACATTTGAGGCAGACACTCAAGCCGTTGCTGAGCTCGAAAGAACAATGCGTATCAACGACAAAGTTCTTCGCTTTATGCACAGCCGCCTTGATGAGCGCGTTTCATTGGCAAAATTCATGGAGTCCTTCAAAAAAGGTCTTTCTGAATCTGCTGCTCGTGAAAAAGAGCGCGAAGCAAAAATGCAAGCTCGTAAAGCTGCGTTTGCTGCTAACAAGGGTGATCGTGGAGATCGCGGCGACCGTGGCGACCGTGGAGATCGTGGTGACCGTGGAGATCGCGGCGACCGCGACTAGTCAGTAAAGGGCGTTTGCCATGAATAAGAGTGCCTCCCCGCAAAAATTCATCACAATTTCTTCAATCTCGATTTTGTTGTCGATGACGACTGTGGTTTTAGGGGCTCCTCTTATGCGTGTCTTGCGCCAGGCCTATGGTCCCCTGGCTTTTTGGCTGATGGGATTATTGGCAACAGGGGCAGCTTGGCTCCTTGATGCTCAACCTCTCGCTCTTTTCTTAGGCTCAGTTTGGATGACTTTGGGAGCCTACATGGAATTAGAAGCACGAGGCCTGAGTTGGTGGATTTCAGGAATCATCAGTGTTCTTTCGGGAGCAGCAGTCGCAGGACTGAGCGCGTTTGGCGCAATGAAGATAAATGGAATAAACACCTATGCTGAAGTGGAAGCTCTGGCGGGAACATTAACCGGACGTGTTCAAGAGATGAACCCAGCCGTAAAAATTGACCCCCAGGTTTTATTGCAGCAAACCCCTTCTGCTATGGTCATTATTTTAATATTGGCTTTGGGATTAGGACTTATTTTTGAGAGAAGGGTTTTTTCGTGGCTCAATTTGCCCCGCGAGAAAATTGCCTCTCAGCTCAAGTTGTTAGAATATCGTGTGCCTGACTATGTAATTTGGGTCGCGATGACAGCCTTCCTTCTAACAATGGTGAGTTTTGGCGGTAAGGCCATCTCTATTCTCGCGGTGAACATATTGAACGTCACAATCGTTCTTTATTTCTTTCAAGGGTTAGCGGTGTTGGAGGTATTCTTGAACTCGATTCGAGCTGGATTGTTCATGCGAGTTTTGGCGTACATAATTTTGGTCGGCCAACTTCTGCTTGTTTTGAGCGCTGTGGGTTTGATCGACTACTGGGTAGATTTCCGAGGGCGCTTGCGTCGAATCAAAGCTCCGGAAAAGACCTAAAATAATATAATGGGGATCACATGAAAGTTATTCTTCAAAAAGACGTTAAGGATGTAGGTCGCGTTGGCGAACTTGTAAATGTATCTGAAGGTTTCGCAAGAAACTTTTTGTTTCCACGTAAATTGGCTGCGGAAGCAACTGAGAAGCGTGTAAAAGAATACGAACACTTGAAGCGCGTGGCTGAAACGAAAAAGAAAAAAGCAATTGCAGAGCGCCAAGAGCTTCTTAACAAAATCAGCGGCACAACTGTTAAATTCAAGTTGGCAGCTGGTGAGTCAGACAAGCTTTTCGGTACTGTAACTACGAATGACATCTCTAAAGAATTACAAAAAGCGGGTTTCTCTGTAGACCGTCGCGACATCGTTTTGGAAGAGCCAATTAAAATTTTGGGTCAACACAAAGCAGTTATTCGTTATTCTGAAGGTTTAGAAGCAAAAATTTCTATTTCTGTTGAGCGCAACTAAGACTTTTTGTTTTAAGATACGTTCTATTCGAAATAAGAATATAGTAGGGCTCTCATGTTTGAGGGCCCTCTCTTTTTTCATTCATACATAAGTTATTCTTATGGCTTGTATCGATATTTTTAGATTGATCGCTGAGTTTTTTAGGTGTTTAAACGGGCCTCCTGGAGGGGAAATGAAAAACATCTTTAATACAAAACTGGTATTGGTTCTATCTCTAGCTGGTTTGTTGGGCGCTTGCTCGCCTCAAGTTCAAAGCTCCGTTGTTCCTGCTGGGAATTCCTCATCGTCTATTATTGGCGGCGTTCCTGTAAAATCCGATGAGTCTATTGCAAAGACGACAGTTGCCTTGGTGGGCGTAGTTAAGGGTGAAGATGGTAAAGAGGGCCAGTTCATTTGCACGGGATCTCTTCTTGCTGATAATGTTGTTTTAACTGCGGGTCACTGCCTTCCAGAGGGAGGCGCTCTTTATGTGGTTTTTGCGACAGATTTGAGTCAACTTAAAAGAGAAAATATTCGTCCCGTTGATAAGATGATGCTTCATCCGCAATATGGAACTGAAAATGATAAAGGCGAAGATGCTTACGACATCGCACTTGTTCGTTTTTCTGGCGCGAAAGCTGATGGATATGAGACAGCACAAATCTTAAAAGATGACAGTGTATTAAAAAAAGGAACTTCAGTGACTCTTGCGGGTTACGGATTAACAGACGGTGTGAATAAAACATCGGATGATCGTTTACGTAAAGTAGATGTAAAAGTTTATCAGAACTTTGGTCAAACAGAGATGATCTTAGATCAATCTCATGGAAAAGGGGCCTGCCACGGAGACTCAGGCGGACCCGCTTTCCTTAATGTAGGTGGCGTTCCCTATGTATGGGGTGTTACGAGCCGAGGTGCGGGTAAAGAAGGTGCGGATGATTGCTCTTTAGTGAGCGTCTACACGCGAGTTCAAGCACATGACAAGTTTATTCAAGACAGCCTAGTTGAGCTTTCTAAGTAATATATAAGTTTGTGATTCTTTTCGGGGCCCATTGTTTGAAAAAACAGTGGGCTTTTTTATGCCGAAAGGTTCTCTTGTTCGGCAATTTCTAGAAAAACAGTTTGCAGATATTCTGCCATCACATCACGAAGTTGATCCAACGTGAGGTCTTCTGGTGAGGTGCCGTGCTTTACGAGAAGCGATTGAAGCTCCTTTTCGACAGGGTTTTGAGGCAGTCCTGTTGCCTGTACCACTGTCTTCGCAAGATTTTTTCCCATGATCAGCCTCCATGCTTTTCAGAGAGTTCTAAATAGAAGACGTCCTTACTCCATCAAGAGGTTAATCTTAACTCAACGCAAAATTTGCAAAATAGGCGAAGGTCCAGAGGAAGCCTAACTGCGACGCCTGGTATGCCTGTGGGCCCATTTTCTTGCGCCAGGCAGGCACCAGAACAGGAAGGGCAAAAGAATGCGACGAGGGAGCAGTCTGCGCACATAATAGAAAAGAATTGCATCTGCGGTTGCCGGGTGCCAAAGCGGAGGATTTTCGGTGCGAATGGTTTTTACAATCTGTTTGGCGACTTTCTCGGGGGTTGTCATAGACATCCTCATCATTTTTTCAACAAACGGAGTCATGTTCGAATAAAAGTCGCAATAAGGCGAATCCCAATTCCGAGTCGGATCTGACAAGTTGGTATGATAGACATTCTGAAATGAGTTGCTGTGAATGAAGCCCGGCTGTACTAGGCAGATATTCACCCCAAACGGCCTCATTTCATACCAGAGTGACTCGCTTGCCCCCTCAAGAGCAAATTTAGAGGCGGAGTAAGAGGCCATGGTTGGCATGGCAAGCATGCCACTAACGGAAGACAGATTGATAATTTTTCCGCGCCCCGCTTTACGCATGTACGGCAACACCAGCCTAATAAGTCCCATCGGACCAAAATAGTTGGTCGCCATCTGAAGCTCTTCATCTTTATCGGTCATGTGCTCGATAACAGCGCGATAGGAAATGCCAGCGTTGTTAACTAAAATATCCACGCCACCCCAGAGTTGAAAAATTTCTTCGATAAGCAAGCATCGATTGGTATCGGAAGTGACATCAAGCGCGCGCACGATAAACCGATCCGTTTCAGGAAAATCGCGTTTAACGGCTGCAATATTATTCAGCCGGGCCGTCACCACGACTCGATATTGAGGATAGCCGTAAAGCATTTTTGCAAGAGCGTATCCAATACCGGAAGAGCATCCGGTAACAAGAATTATGGCTTTATAGTTCTGCGTCTGTTTTCGATTAAAATAATAAAAGGGCCACATGGCCCCAGTATGTTAGACAGAAGCTCCAGGCGCAAAGTTTTTTGGTCTGCTGCCAGGCATTTGTGGTGGCGCTTGTGGCGGAGGAAGTGGACTCACCGACTCTCCGTCTGCATCGCGGAATCTATTGTACTGAGCATCGAAGCGAAGCTTTACTGGTCCGGTGGCACCATTACGCTGCTTACCGACGATAACCTCAGCAAGACCCTGCTTTTCAGGAGTCTCTTTGTCATAGTAGTCATCTCGATAAAGCATCATGATAACGTCAGCATCCTGTTCGATAGACCCAGACTCTCGCAGATCCGAAAGCATTGGCTTTTTCTCTGTACGCCCCTCAACGCCACGATTTAACTGGGCAAGAGCAATAACTGGGACCTGAAGTTCCTTGGCGATTGCTTTGAGTGACTTAGAAATTTCGGCAACCTCTTGTTCTCGAGAGTGCATTTTTTGCTTCATACTCATAAGCTGCAAGTAATCGATCAAGATAACATCGAGGCCGTGCTCTGCCTTAAGACGGCGCGCTCGAGACCGAATCTCAAATGGTGAAACGCCAGACGTGTCATCAATAAAAATAGAAGCTTCACTGAGTGCGCTGGCTGCATTGATCAGCTTTGGCCATGCGGAATCTTGAATACGACCATTGCGGATCTCATTCATGCTGACCTTAGATTCGGCAGACAACATACGCATCATCATAGACTCTTTACCCATCTCAAGAGAAAAATAGGCAACAGTCTTTTTAAGGCGCAAAGCAATATGCTGGGCGATATTCAAAGAGAACGCGGTTTTTCCCATCGAAGGACGAGCGGCAATGATCGTTAACTCACCAGGGTGTAAGCCTGAGGTCATCTCATCAAGGCGCTTAAAGCCAGTTCCGATTCCTGTGATCTCGGCTTTGTTTTTGTAAAGCTCTTCGATCTTTTGGATGGAGGCCTTCACGATTTCCATAGATCCCACAAGACCTGTTTGGGTTTTGTTTTCGGCGATCTTGAAAATCTCACTTTCTGCTTGGTCTACGAAAGACTCAACGTCGACAAAATCTTGATCATAAGCGCGCTCAATCAAACCACTATTAACCTGAATCAGGCGGCGCAGGGTGGCCTTTTCTTTAACGATTTTTGCGTGACTTGAGATGTTCGCAGATGAAATAGTTTTATCTAGCAAACTAACCAAGTACTCAGGCCCGCCAGTGACTTCCAGCTGGCCCTCTGCCTGTAAGGCATTGGTCACTGTGATAATATCAATGGGCTGTGCCTTCGTATGAAGATCTTTAATAGCTTGATAGATTTTTTGATGACCGGGTTTATAGAAGTCCTCTGGAGACAGGGAGTCACCGACCTGATCCAAGGCTTCCCGATCCAGCATTAGCCCGCCCAAAATGGACTGCTCTGCCTCTAGATTCTGAGGTGGAATGCGCGTGCTCATGAAACCCCTCTCAAGACACGTAAGTTTTTAAAACTAAATTTGCGGACCCGATCAAGGTGGTGGTTCTAGGGTGGTCCGCTGATGCAAATTTGAAGTATACTAGTTTAGCTTTTTGACTCTAATCTTGTAGTTGTCAATTTTCTTCTTAAGAGTGTTGCGATTGATGCCAAGCATTTGCGCCGTTTTAACTTGATTACCGTTATAAGCTCTCAGAGCTAGCTCCAACAAAGGTTTTTCAACCTGTTCGATAACGACGTTATAAAGACCATTTAATTCAACTTGCGCTTCTTTTTGTTGAGCAAATAAAACTTCAAGTTTGCTCTTCACAAGCTTCTCGAGGCTTACTGATTGAAGGTTAGCAACGAATAGATTGTCAGAACTGTTTAGGTTCGGCGTCATGGAACTCCCAAATTTCAGTGTAATCGGTAGAGACTATACTCCGCGTGTTTCGGCTGACCAAATATACTTATGGAGCTGCAATTGCAACCTTGCTGATGAATTTTGCTGCAAAATTATTTCTGCCAACCAGCGTTCAGATACTTGACCGTATGATGGGCTGTATAAAACAACGAATTTTTCAAATAAATTGTGTTGACGACAGAAGTTTTCGCTCCAAACGAAATCTTTTTCGCTGCAAACAACAAACTTGAATTCTGTACTGGAGGTGGTGTGTAAAAGATTTTCCGTAAGAAAAGAATCCGCAGCACCGCTGTCGGGAGTTTTCACATCTAAAATAATTTTCACTCTCGGGTCGACGTCTTGGATGTTTTTTGAACCACTGGTTTCAAGGGAAAGCTTGTACCCCTGATCGCAGAGTTGCTTCATGAGGATGTGAACTTCTTTTTGCAATAAGGGTTCGCCACCGGTGATGCAAACATAAGGAGTTTTGTGGGAAGCAATTTCTGTGATGATATCTTCAAGGCTTTGATTCTCGCCTTCATAATAAGAATACTTTGTGTCGCAATAGGTGCAGCGCAGGTTGCATGCAGTCAGGCGCACAAACACTGTGGGTAAACCCACATAAGTTGTCTCACCCTGAATACTGTAGAAAATCTCATTTATTTTAAGCATGCTTGTCTCTGATCTTTCCTGGCTCTTTGTATGGAACTAGACGCCAGGGGCTCTTACGCGAAATATCAATCCGGCATTTTTGTCCGTCACCACGGGTCTTAAGTCAAGTATACGCTGCCGGAGAATGACTAACTGCTTGGAATTTCGTAAATTTTTTAAATGAATCAATTTCTCAAAAAGTTTCGCCAGGACGTTCTTGCTATTGGGTTTTTAGGCTTAGGGCTCTTTCTGGCCCTGGCACTCGTCAGCTATAATCCACAAGACCCCTCTCTCAACTCAATTGGCCAAGGACTTAAGGCCGCCAACTATTGTGGGATTGTAGGCAGCTTTATGGCTGATCTTTTGTACCAGTTTTTTGGAATGGCTGCCTGGGTGCTTGTGG